>JAJUFT010000019.1 GCA_029263615.1 Alcaligenaceae bacterium
GCCTGGCAGGATCTGAACAATGGCATGATCTACGCGCGCAACATTGCGGCGGGCCTGGCCAAGGCCGACCCGCGCAACGCCAGCTATTACGAGAGCCGTGCCAACAGCTACATTGCGCGCATGAAGGCCCTGGACAACGAAGTCCGGACCGCCATGGCCGCCATTCCGCCCGAACGTCGCCGCGTGATTTCCTCGCATGACGCTTTCGGTTATTTCGGTGACGCCTATGGGGTGGAATTCATTCCCATTAGCGGCCTGTCCAATCAGTCGGAGCCTTCCGCGCGCGATGTCGCACGCATCGTGAAACTGGCCCGGGAAAATGGCGTGAGCGGGGTCTTCATCGAGAACATGAGCAACCCCGTCATGGCGCAGCAAATTGCCCGGGAAAGCGGGGCGCTCATGGGGGGCACCCTTTACGCCGATGCCCTGGGCCCGGCCGACCAGCCGGCCTCCAGCTATCTGGGCATGTTCAGCTGGAATGCCGGTCGCCTGGTGTACGTGCTCAAACAGAGCCTGCAGCGCTGAGGCAGGGGCTCACCCGCGGTACGCATCCTCCCCGCGCCGGGCAGGCCTCGCCGCCGATGTGGCCTGCGTTGCCCCCGCCGGGGAAGGCAGACCCTTCATTCGCTCTCGGGCTTGCGGGTGGCACGCGGGTGGGCCTGGTCGTAGACCCTGGCCAGGTGCTGGAAATCCAGCTGCGTGTAGATCTGCGTGGTGGAAATATTGGCATGTCCCAGCAGCTCCTGCACGGCACGCAGGTCCTGCGCCGACTGCAGGAGATGGCTGGCGAAGCTGTGCCGCAGGGCGTGGGGGTGGACGTGGACCGGAAGCCCCGCCCGGGCGGCCAGGTCGGCCAGCTGCTTCTGCACCACGCGGGGGGAAATCCGCGCGCCACGCGCCCCCAGGAAGAGGGCGGCCTCGGCATCGATGCCGGGCGGCGGCGTACGCGCCAGTTCGGGCCGACGCTGCAGCCATTGATGCAGCGCTTCCACCGCCTTGGTGCCCAGTGGCACGCTGCGGGTCTTGCCTCCCTTGCCCAGCACGATGGCGTCCCCGGCCTCGAGGTCAATCCAGCTGCGGGATTCGTAGCCGGGCTGGCGTCGCGGGTGGATGTCCAGGCTGACGAGTTCGGCCAGACGCAGCCCGCTGGAATACAGCACTTCGAACATGGCCTGGTCACGCCACTGCGCGGCGGTTTCGGGGGGGGGCAAGCCGCTGCGGTCCAGCAGCGACTGGGCCTGATCCACTGACAGTGCCTTGGGCAGTGAGCGCCCCGCCTTGGGAGCACGAACCCCGGCCACCGGGTTGCCGGGCAAACCAGCTCGAGGTGCCCACCAGGCATAGAAGCCGCGCCAGGCCGAGAGCATGCGGGCCAGACTGCGCGGGTGCTGCCCGGCCGCATGCAGACGCGCAATGGCCTGCCGCACATGGCTTTCGGTGAGGGTCTCGAGCGCTTGCCCAGGGGTGGACCGGGTCAGCTGCTGCAGGTCGCGGCGGTAGGCGGCGAGGGTGTGCGGCGAACAGCGGCGCTGGCTGCGCAACATTTCCAGCCATTCGATCATCGGCTGCGACAAGGTGCCCATGCCGGTTTCCTTCCGTGCAGGCACGGGTTCAGGCGAGGTCGGCGGCCGCCTGTTCGGGCAGGCGCTGCAGGGCGGCGGACACCAGGCGGCCGATGGTGGACAGGTAATCGGTGGCCATGTCGCTGGTGAAGCGGCCGGGGTCTTCGGAGCCGAACACCAGGACGCCGAAGGCATGGATGGCGCCCTCGGGACGCAAGGCCACGCAGGCCATGGATTGCGTGGAGGCGTCCAGCCATTCCATGGCGGGGCTGTCCTGAGCCGCGCCGCAATAGGGGGTCGTCAGGGCGCTGGCATAGTGTTTCAGGGCATCGCCCACTTCCTGTACGAAGGGGGCCGGGCCGACCTTGTCCCACACGCGCAGCACCACGGACGGCATTTCGAAAATGCCTTGCAGGCGTTCGACCACCAGCGCCGGCAGGGCCTGGGCGTCGTCTTCGGAGAGCATGTCGCAGCACCACTGCATCAATTGCTGGGCAATGCGCTCATTGCCGCTGGCGTTGTGAAGCAGGCCGGCCAGCTTCCATTCCAGTTCCTTGCAGCGGTTGCGCAAGGTGAGTATCTGCCGCTCGCCAAGCGAGATGGCGCGGGCTTCGTGCGGATGGGGCACCCGCAGGTCGGCAAAGATGTGGGCGTGTTCCTGGAAGAATTCCGGATTCGTCTGCAGGAAGACGGCGACCTCCTCGGCAGTGGGGCTCGGGCGGCTCATGGGACGGTTACCTCGCTGTGTTGGGATCAGAGTTGCATGTGCGCTGCATGTTGCCGCACAAGCGCGTCGATGTCCACGGTGCCGTTGAACACGGTGACGGCGGGGCCCGTCATGTGCAGGATGCCGTCTTGCCAGGCGATCTCGAGCACACCGCCCCGAGTCTGGACGCGAACGGGAGAGTCCAGGAGACCGCGACGGATGCCCGCCACCGCGGCCGCGCAGGCGCCGGTGCCGCAGGCCAGGGTCTCGCCGGCGCCGCGCTCGTACACGCGCAGGCGCACCGAATGCCGGTCGACCACTTCCATGAAGCCGACGTTCACCCGATGGGCGAAGCGTTCATGCGATTCGATGAAGGGCCCCCACTGCTCGACCGGCGCGGTGGCGACGTCGTCCACCACCATGACGGCATGCGGGTTGGAGATGCCCACCAGCGACAGACGGGCCTGCTGATGGGGGGAAACGGGCAGGTGCCAGAGCGTGTCGTCTCCGCAGGGCGAGGATTCCAGCCCCGAGGCGTCAAAGGACACGGCCTCCGGGCCGTGACGGGTCTGACCCATCTGCACCGTGACTTCCCCGGATTCGGATTCAAGTAGTTCGATGATGCCGGTGGCGATTTCTGCCCGCAGCGGGTTGCGCCGAGACAGGCCCTGCTCATGCACGAAGCGCACAAAGCAGCGGGCGCCGTTGCCGCAATGCTCGACTTCACTGCCGTCAGCGTTGAAGATGCGGTAGCGGAAGTCGGCTTCAGGGTGGGAAGGCGATTCGACAATGAGGATCTGATCGGCCCCGATGCCGAAGTGCCGGTCGGCCAGCGCTCGGGCGCGTTCCGGCGTCATCTGGATGGCCTGGCGCATGCCGTCGAGAACGACAAAGTCGTTGCCGGCACCGTGCATTTTCGTGAAGTTCCACATCATATCTGCATTTTATAGGCAGGCAGGCCCGCCGTGGGCCCGTCAGTAGAGACGGGGTTCGCCTTCCGGGCGGGTCTTGTAGCGTCGATGCACCCAGTAGTACTGGGCGGGGTCCGGTCTGACCCAGTCCTCGATCAGGCGGTTGATGCGCGCAGTGGCCTCTTCCAGGGAATCATCGCCAGGGAAACTTTCCAGCGGCGGCATCACCGTGACGTGGTACTGGCCGGTTTCTGCATCCAGCCGGCTGAGCACCGGCACGACTGCGGCGTCGAAGCTGCGGGCAATCTGTGCGGTGGTGAGCAGGGTGGCCGCGGGCACGTTGAAAAAAGGCACGAAGGCGGCGCCCTCCAGCCCCCAGTCCATGTCGGGCAGGTAGTAGATCGGCACGCCGCGGCGTAGCTGACGGATCAGACCCCGCACGCCGTCGTGACGGCTGATCAGATGTACGGTGTTGAACCGGCCGCGTCCTTCGCGCACCAGCTGGTCGACATCGGGGTCGCTCTGGCGCGTGTACATGGTGGCCGATTCCTTCAGGAACAGGGTCAGGCGGGTGGCGGAGGCATCGAGTCCCACCAGATGGGGGGCCAGCATGATGATGCGCCGTCCGTCGGCCAACAGGGCATCGAGATGTTCCAGGCCTTCGATGGGCACGGTCTCCACGATGCGCTGCGGCGGTGCAAACCAGCAGAGGCCGCGGTCCACCAACGACTGAGCCAGCAAATGGAAATGCTTGCGCAACCAGACTTCCCGCACTTCGGCGGGCGTGTCGGGAAAGGCCATCGCCAGATTGGTACGTACGATCCGCGTGCGGCTGCGCATCAGGTGCGGAGCAAGCCAGCCCAGGGCGCGTGCCCAGCGCCGGCGTGTGGGGAAACTGCTGCGACCGAAATAGGTGAACAGTGAGCGCAGCAGGGGAAGCTTGTTGAAGTTCATTGATGCGAATCGTCCGGCAGCGGGGGGGCATCGGACGGAATCTTGTACCGGTTGTAGCTCCAGAGATATTGCTCCGGAAACCGTCTGATCAGCTGCTCCATCGAACGGTTGATCAGGCAGGCCAGCTCCACGGGGTCTTGCGGCAGAGATTCGGGAAGCCGCAGGTAATGCATGCGCCATCCCCGCCCTCTGGGCAGGCGTTCACCCGCCAGCAGGATGACGGCCACGCCCGTCTGCAGGGCCAGTTTCCCGGCCAGCGTCATGGTGAGGGCGGGGCGGCCGAAGAAAGGCGCCCAGACGCCGTCGCCGGCGCCGGGGACCTGATCGGGCAGCATGCCCACGGCTTCCCCCCGCTTGAGCGCCCGCACGAACTCACGGACGCCCTGCAGATTCGCAGGCACGGCGCGCAAACCCGGAATGTTGCGCGCCTGTTCCATGGCCGGTTCAAGCGCTGCGTAGCGGGGTGGCCGATACATGACCGTCAGCGGGCCATACCGGGTGAGGTGGCGGGCCGTGATCTCGAAGCAGCCCAGGTGGGGCGTCAGATAGAGAATGCCACGACCTTCCGACAATGCCTGCTGAACGACATGTTCTTCATCGCTATGGGTGCGCCGCAAGCATGCCTCGGTACGTAGCCAGACCTTGGGTGTTTCCATGATCATGGCGCCGGTTTCAGCTGCCGCCCGGCGCGCGAAGGCGGGGTCGCCATAGCCGGCCTGCCCGGCATTGGCGCGCAGGCGGTCGCGATAGCGGCCCGGCATCGCATAGACACAACGGCCCAGAAAGCGGCCCAGGCCGTGGAGAACCGGAAGCGGCAGCATGGCCAGCATCCGGATCAGGAGCATTACCATCGGTGGGATTTACCCTGTTGCGAGTGTGGAGAGGTTCGGTGAAATACGGTATTTTCGCTTAAAATGCGTTCTATCGCTGAGTTAAACGACAACTTGCGGAGCGATGGCACTCCATGCCGGGTGCGAAACAAACCGCTAAAGCGTCGCGCCGAGTGCCCTGCATGGCAGGTCGGAGGTGCAACGCAACCGACCAACTGGCGCCGGCTCACAGCCGGCTCTCCACGCAGGAAAAGCACTGTGTCCAAAAAATCCAACGATTACCTCTTCACTTCCGAGTCCGTCTCGGAGGGCCACCCCGACAAGGTGGCCGACCAGATTTCCGATGCCGTCCTCGACGCCATCTTCACTGAAGATCCCAACGCTCGCGTGGCTGCCGAAACCCTGTGCAACACGGGTCTGGTCGTGCTGGCCGGCGAGATCACCACGAGCGCCAACGTCGACTACATCCAGATCGCACGCGACACCATCAAGCGCATCGGCTACGACAACACCGAGTTCGGCATCGACTACAAGGGCTGCGCGGTGCTGGTGGCCTACGACAAGCAATCGCCCGACATTGCGCGCGGGGTCGACCGCAGCCCCGAAGAACTGCTCAATCAGGGTGCCGGTGACCAGGGCCTGATGTTCGGCTACGCCTGCGATGAAACGCCCGACCTCATGCCAGCGCCCATCTGGTACGCCCACCGTCTGGTGCAGCGCCAGAGCGAGCTGCGCAAAGATGGCCGCCTGCCCTGGCTGCGACCGGACGCCAAGTCACAAGTGACGTTCCGCTATGTCGACGGCCGCCCGGTCGAGGTCGACACCGTCGTGCTCTCCACGCAGCACGCCCCCGAGATTTCGCAGGACGACATCCGCGAGGCCGTCATCGAGCACATCATCAAGCCGGTCATTCCCGAAGGCCTGCTCACCGCCAAGACCCGCTTCCTGGTCAACCCCACCGGCATCTTCGTGATCGGAGGCCCGCAGGGCGATTGCGGCCTGACCGGGCGCAAGATCATCGTCGACACCTACGGTGGCGCCTGCCCGCACGGCGGGGGTGCATTCTCGGGCAAGGATCCTTCCAAGGTCGACCGCTCCGCCGCCTATGCCGCCCGCTACGTGGCCAAGAACGTGGTGGCGTCCGGCCTGGCCCGCCAGTGCCAGGTGCAGGTCAGCTACGCCATCGGCGTGGCCGAGCCCATCAACATCACCGTCTACACGGAAGGCACGGGCGTGATTCCCGACGAGCAGATCGCCCGTCTGGTGCGCGAGAACTTCGACCTGCGTCCACGCGGCATCATCGAAATGCTCGATCTGCTGCGTCCCATCTATTCCAAGACGGCCGCCTACGGGCATTTCGGCCGGGCGGAGCCCGAATTCTCCTGGGAAGCCGTCGACAAGGCCGAGGTGCTCAAGCAGGCTGCCTGATCCTCGTTTCGGCTGCCGTTTCCTCGCGGCAGGCAGCCGAATTGCGTTAGAATAGGGGGTTCCTGAGGGGCGCTGCAACGGTGTGCACACACCGCTAGGCTCAGGAACCTTCTTCAACCGTTTCAACGGCGCTCATCCATACCCGTACCGGGGCAGATGAGCGAACATTCCTTCACCGGCACGGGTTTTTCTTGGGAATTCCACCATGAACACCGTTGCTGACACCGCTTTTTCCGATTACAAAATTGCCGACATCGCCCTGGCCGATTGGGGCCGGCGCGAGATTGCCATTGCGGAAACGGAAATGCCCGGCCTGATGGCCGTGCGCGAAGAATACGCCGCCAGCCAGCCGCTCAAGGGGGCCCGCATTGCCGGCAGC
The DNA here is from genome assembly GCA_029263615.1 of Alcaligenaceae bacterium. Classification (GTDB taxonomy): domain Bacteria; phylum Pseudomonadota; class Gammaproteobacteria; order Burkholderiales; family Burkholderiaceae_B; genus Yanghanlia. The sequence continues at coordinate 6,771 of JAJUFT010000019.1, forward strand.
CTGCACATGACCATCCAGACCGCCGTGTTGATCGAGACGCTGAAGGCGCTGGGGGCGGAAGTGCGCTGGGCCTCCTGCAATATTTTCTCCACGCAGGACCACGCCGCCGCTGCCATCGCAGCCGGCAAGACCCCCGTGTTCGCGGTCAAGGGCGAAACGCTGGAAGAATACTGGCAGTACACCCACGAGATCTTCAACTGGCCCAACGGTCAGCACGCCAACATGATTCTCGATGACGGCGGCGATGCCACACTGCTGCTGCACCTGGGCGCCCGCGCCGAGAAAGACCTGTCCGTGCTGGACAATCCGGGCAGCGAGGAAGAACGCGTGCTGTTCGCCGCCATCCGTGATCGTCTGGCGAGCTCGCCTGACTGGTACTCCACCCGTCTGGCACAGATTCGCGGCGTCACCGAAGAAACCACCACAGGCGTGAACCGCCTCTATCAGATGTCCAGGCGCGGCGAGCTGGCCTTCCCCGCCATCAATGTGAACGACTCCGTCACGAAATCCAAGTTCGACAACCTCTACGGTTGCCGCGAATCCCTGGTGGACGGCATCAAGCGCGCCACCGACGTCATGGTGGCCGGGAAGATCGCCGTGGTGGTGGGCTTTGGCGACGTGGGCAAGGGGTGCGCCCAGGCGCTGGCCGCTTTGCGTGCCCAGGTGTGGGTGACTGAGATCGACCCGATCTGCGCCCTGCAGGCCGCCATGGAAGGCTATCGTGTCGTCACCATGGAAGAAGCTGCCGACAAAGCCGACATCTTCGTGACCGCCACCGGCAACTATCATGTGATCACCCGAGAGCACATGGAGCGCATGAAGGATCAGGCGATCGTCTGCAACATTGGCCACTTCGACAATGAAATCGACGTTGCCGGCATCGAAGATCTGGAATGGGAAGAGATCAAGCCGCAGGTCGACCACGTCATCTTCCCCGACGGCAAGCGCATCATTCTGCTGGCCAAGGGGCGTCTGGTGAACCTGGGGTGTGCCACCGGCCACCCGTCCTTCGTGATGTCGGCGTCCTTCACTAATCAGACCATCGCACAGATCGAACTCTTCACACGCGGCGAGCAATACGAGAAGGGCAAGGTCTACGTGCTGCCCAAGCATCTTGATGAAAAGGTGGCGCGCCTGCACCTGAAGAAGCTCGGGGCCAATCTGACCACGCTCAGCCAGCAACAGGCCGACTACATCAACGTCCCGGTCGAAGGCCCCTACAAGCCCGACCACTACCGCTATTGAGGCCATTATGACTCTCCTGCTCGTCTGGATTCTCAACGCCATCGCCCTGCTGATCGTGGCCTACCTTCTGCCGGGCATCACCGTGGCCTCGTTCGGGGCCGCGCTGATCGCGGCGCTGGTGCTGGGTCTGCTGAACACGCTGGTCAAACCGGTGCTGATTCTGCTCACCCTGCCCATCACGGTAGTCACGCTCGGGCTCTTTCTGCTGGTGCTCAATGCACTGGTCTTCTGGTTCGCCGGTTCCATCCTGAAAGGCTTTCAGGTGGCCGGCTTCTGGTGGGCGCTTGCGGGCGCCATCGTCTACAGCTTGATCTCCGGGCTGCTTTCGAGGCTTCTGGTTCAATGAAGGGTAATCAAACAATCAGTCTGGAATTTTTCCCGCCACGCGAGGCCGCGGCGCGGGAAAAACTGGCCGAGGCGGCGCGCGAGCTGGTGGCGCGCAGGCCGGCTTATGTCAGCGTGACGTATGGCGCGGGCGGTTCCACGCGCGCGGGCACGGCCGATACCGTGCAGCTCATGCAGTCATTGGGCATGGACACGGCACCGCACCTGTCCTGCATCGGGTCCAGTCGGGCGGAGCTCATCGAAATTCTGGATGGCTATCGGGAGCAGGGCATTCGCCGCTTGGTTGCTCTGCGCGGGGACCTGCCTTCCGGCATGGGACGGCACCCGGGTGAAGTCCACTATGCCAACGAACTGGTGGATCTCATCCGCGAGCACAGTGGCGACGCCTTCCATATCGAGGTGGCTGCCTACCCGGAGGTGCACCCGCAGGCCCCGAGCGCCGCGAAGGACCTCGACCACTTCGTGGCCAAGGTCGAGGCCGGCGCGAATGGCGCCATCACCCAGTACTTCTTCAACGTCGATGCCTATTTCGACTTTGTGGAACGGGCGCGGGCGCGGGGCGTGGGCATTCCCATCACGCCGGGCATCATGCCCATCACCAATTACACGCAACTGGCGCGCTTTTCCAAGATGTGCGGGGCGGAAATCCCGCGCTGGCTGGCGGCCAGGCTGGCGGACTTCGGTGATGATCGTGCGTCTCTGCGGGCCTTCGGCGCGGATTTCGTCGCCTCGCTGGCCCAGCGCCTGCTCGACCAGGGTGCACCCGGTCTGCATTTCTACACCTTGAACAACGCCGAAGCGACGCTCGCGGTGTGGAACCGGCTCAGTCTGGACTGAACCGGCGGCCTGTTGGGGGAACGTCGTGCCCCCGGAATAGACGCCCGCTTTCCGGGGCCCTGCCGCCTCTTTCCGGGGCGGTTTCTTTCAGAGCTGCGGGGCGGGAACGGCCCAGCCTTTGTCGGTCAGGATGCCGTCGAGGCGAACATCATGCGGCTGGGGGACATAATCGGTGTTGCTGAGGTCGCCGGTGGCCCAGGCAATGCCGATGGTCACGAAGGGGTGGCCGGATGCCCTGAGGGCCGCAAGCGTACGATCATAATAGCCACCGCCATAACCCACCCTGTCGCCCTCGCGGGTGTAGCCCAGCGTGGGCACGAGCACGATGTCGGGCGGGTCAGCCGGGCCGCTGACCGGTTCCTGAATGCCGTAGGCGCCTTCCCGCATGGGGGCATCCGGGTTCCAGACATGGAATTCCAGTGGGGTATCGGGAGCAGTCACGACAGGCAGCGACACTTGGTAACCGTCTTCTTCAACCCATTGTCGAAGCAGCGGCAGGAGCTGAGGCTCTTCGGGCATCGACCAGAAGGCGGCGATGCTGTGCGGCTCAGGGCGGCCCTCCTCACGCAGCCGGGAAACATTGGTGGCGAGCCAGGTGTAGAGCCGGCCACGAATCAACAATCCACCGCGATTCGTATCGAGCGGGTTCTGCGCAGCCCGCAGCGTTTTGAGTCGCGTGCGCAGTGGGACTGCGTTATTCTCTTTGTTCTCGTTCATGGCGGTGTCAGGTAGGAAGGACTCAAGATGATAGCCAATAGGCCAATGTATCGGCAAACGGCTGCGACCCGGCCCTCGGGCAGGGCGCAACGCAAGTGGGGCCTGCTGCTGTCCAGCTGTCTCGTGGCGTTGGTCGGATGTTCCAGTGCAGGTTCCGAATCGCAGGCATCGGTGAAAACGGCCGCCGGCGCGGTCGATTTGCGCCAGACGCTGGTGGATCAACGCAAGGCAGAGGTCCGGTTGAACCCACCCGCACCAACGGCTGAACCGGTGCGGCTGATCGTGCCGCCCGAGGCGCGCGAAGCCGTGGTCCGGGCCCGGGAAGCCATGCAGGCCAAACAGTGGGATCGCCTGCGCAGTCTCATTCCCGAGGCCGATCGCGACCCGGTGCTCGGCTCCTACGTTCGTTACTGGTCCTTGCGGCAGCGTCTGCAAGACGCCGCGCAGCCCATTCCCCAGGCCGAGATCGAGGCCTTTCTCGCTCGCAACCAGGATGCCTATCTGGCCGACCGACTCAAGCGCGACTGGATGATTGCCGCCGGCAGGGCGGGTGACTGGGAGCAGGTGCTGGCGCTGACGCCCATCGTGGTTGAAGACGCGCAATCCCGCTGCACGCTGCTGATGGCGCAGCACATGAGCGGGCGCAAGGTGCGCGCGGCTGACGCGGTGGAAGCCTTTGAGCCGAATTCCGCCTGCTGGACCATGCTCGATCAGTTCTACGAACGGCGCGTGCTGGGGTGGTCGGACATGCAGGGGCTGCTGCGCGCCTCCCTGGAGACCAACCGTCACGCCAATTCGCGGCGTCTCGCGGCCATCATGTTCGACGGCGCGCAAATGCGCGACTACGCCGCCCTCATGGACAATCCGCGCAAATGGCTGGAGAACCGCAAGGTGGTGGCCAACCCGGGGCAGCTAGAATTGCTGGCCATCGCGCTGTCGCGCCTGGCCTACGGAGACAAGCGTCTCGAGAACGCCGCCTGGGTCGAGAAGCACTGGGAAAAAGCCATGCCGCGCCCCTACATGGAATGGGTGTGGAGCCAGTTCGGGCTGGTGGCGGCGCTCAACGTCGAACTGGATGCGGCGCGCTGGTATCGCAAGTCCGGCACCTTCCGCATGACCGATTACAACCACGCCTGGCAGGTGCGTGCCGAACTTCGCCAGCCTGCGATCAACTGGGACCAGGTCGCCAAGGCCATCCGTCGCATGTCGTCGCGTCAGGCGGCGGAACCCGTGTGGGTCTACTGGTATGCCAGGGCCCTGAGCGCATTGGGCAATAAGGAGGCCGCCGAACAGCACTACCGCTCCATTGCGGCCGACCTCAGCTTCTACGGCCAGCTGGCCAGCGAGGAGCTGGGCGGGCCCCAGCCGCTGCCGCCGGCGCCCGCCGCCGTGACCGAGGCCGAACTGGCTGCCGTGCGCACTCACCCCGGCCTGCAACGGGCCGTGGAGCTGTTCCAGCTGGGCTGGCGCCCCGAGGCCGTGCCCGAATGGAACTTCAGCCTGCGGGGCATGGATGATCGGGAACTGCTGGCCGCGTCGGAGTTTGCCCGTGAGAAGCACATCTACGACCGGGTCGTGAACACGTCCCTCCAGACGAAAAACGAAATCGACATGAGCCAGCGCTTCATCGCGCCGTTCTCCGGTCAGGTGTCCGAAAAGGCGCGTGCGATTCGCCTAGACCCATCGTGGGTCTATGGGGTGATCCGTCAGGAATCGCGCTTCATTACGGATGCGCGTTCCCGGGTCGGGGCCTCCGGCCTGATGCAGCTCATGCCCGCCACGGCCAAGTGGGTGGCGCGCAAGATCGGCATGACCGATTTCCACCCTTCGCGGGTGAACGAATTCGAGGTCAACACCATTCTGGGCACCAACTATCTGCGCATGGTGCTGGACGATCTCAACGGTTCGGAAGTGCTGGCCACGGCCGGCTATAACGCCGGTCCGCGGCGTCCCGTGCAATGGCGCGCCAAGCTGGCGGCGCCGGTCGAAGGGGCGATCTTTGCCGAGACCATTCCCTTCACCGAGACCCGCATCTATGTGAAGAACGTCATGTCCAACGCCATTTATTACGCGACGCTGTTCACCGGGCAACCCCAGTCCCTCAAGCAGCGGCTGGGCACCGTCACGCCGGAGGCCAACCGGAAGGTGGCATTGCCTTGAGTCGTACCGATCCTGCCGTCCAGGGCCTGGATGTCTACGTGGTGGGGGGCGCCGTGCGGGACGAGCTGTTGCAGCAGCCTGCGGGTGACCGCGACTGGGTGGTGGTGGGTGCCACTCCCGAACAAATGGAAGCGCGCGGCTTCATTCCGGTGGGCGGCGACTTCCCGGTTTTCCTTCACCCGCGTACCAAAGAGGAATACGCCCTGGCGCGCACCGAGCGAAAGTCCGGCCGTGGCTACAAGGGCTTCACCTTCTACACCGGGTCCGACGTCACGCTGGAAGAGGACCTGCACCGCCGCGATCTCACCATCAATGCCATCGCCCGTCATGCAGACGGACGCCTGGTCGACCCCTGCGGTGGCTTGCGCGACCTGCGGGACAAGGTGCTGAGGCATGTGGGTCAGGCGTTCACCGAAGACCCCGTGCGGCTGCTGCGTCTGGCTCGCTTTGCCGCCCGGTTTCCGGATTTCACCGTCGCCGACGAGACCCTGCAGCTGGCGCGTCAGCTGGTGGAGTCAGGCGAGGTAGATGCACTGGTGCCGGAACGCGTCTGGCAGGAAGTGGCCAAGGGGCTGATGACCCGGGCGCCGGGCCGCATGTTCGAGGTGCTCGCTCAGACCGGCGCGCTCGCGCGCGTCATGCCGGAACTGGTGTATGAAGATGCCATCGGCGCGGCGCTGGCCCGGGCGGACCAGCGCGACTTGCCGCTGGCCTCGCGCTATGCCATTCTCTGCCACCGAACGGAAGCTTCGGGCGCGCTCAGTAAACGCATCCGCGCGCCTTCCGAGTGTGCCTCGATGGCCGTGTTGCTGCGCGAGTTGTTGGGCGGCCTGGAGGTGGGCGATGCGCACGGGGCGCTGACCCTGCTGGAGCGCTGTGACGTCTTGCGCAAGCCCGAGCGGTTCCTCGAGCTGCTCAGGGCGGCCGCCTGCATCACGCCGTTCGACGCGGCCGCCTGGGAGACCCGCATGCAGGCGGTGCGCAGCGTGGATGCGGGCCAGATCGCCCGTGCATGCGAAGATCGCAGCCAGATTCCGGCGGTGGTGCGTGCGGCCCGCCTGGCGGCGCTGTCTGCGCTGTTCTGAGCAGCGGCATGGCGGGCTCGTCATCTGGAAGGCTACAAGGTGTCGCGACGGTCGCCGCGCGTGAAGCCCAGCAAGGGCGGCTCCAGGCCTTTCCCCACGGCCAGCACCTTGAACAGTTCCCCCATTTCGGCTTCGGACACCAGCTTCTGCACTGCCGACAGGGTGCCGGGCATGTCGGGGCCGGACGCTGCCATGGCCGACTGCAGCAATTCCGGCAGGCCGGCGTTCAGTAGGAAACGCGCCTGATTGGTGTAGCCCAGCACGTCCATCCCCCCCTCCAGCGCGGCGTCCGCCATGGCGGTGAAGTCCACGTGGGCGGTGATGTCCTGGATGCCCGCCAGCACCAGCGGCTCGGCATGGCTGTGGTGGCGGAAGTGGCACATCAGCGTGCCCGTCAGTCGTTGAGGATGGTAGTACTCGCGCTGCGGGAAACCGTAGTCGATGAGCAGCGCTGCACCCGTCTTCAGCCACTTGCCCATCTGCCTGACCCAGGCCTCCGCCTGCAGATTGATTTCCGAACGATAGGTCGGCAGCACCGGCATGCGGGCTTCCACGGTGGCCTGCAGCGCAGCATCGGCCGGGCGCTGGGCCCAGCCGAACGGCGGCGTTTCGCCCGCCCGGGCCTGGACCCCCACTTCCATCAGACGGCCGGATTCGTCCCAGCGGAACAGGGTGACCGGCATGGCATCCAGCACTTCATTAGCCACCACGCAACCTTCGAAGGCCGTCGGCAGGGCAGTGAGCCACTGCACCGACGCGGCCCAGGGCCGCAGGCGTTCTGCCTGCCGGGCCGCGAGCTCGGCGGAGACTTCCAGAATCTGGTAGTTCACCTCCAGGCCCAGTGCCCGGAGGGCCGGCAGCAGAGACGCGGCCAGTGCGCCGGTGCCGGCACCGAATTCCAGAACCGTCCGGGTGCCCGTGGCCTGCAGCACCTGCGCGACCTGACGGGCCAGAAGCTGACCGAAGAGCGGGGTCATTTCAGGCGCGGTGGTGAAGTCGCCGGTGGGCAGGGAGGAACCGAACTTGGTGTTGCCGGCAACGTAGTAGCCCAGGCCCGGTGCGTACAGGGCCTCGGCCATCCACGTCTCGAAGCTCAGAAAGCCGTTGTCCGCGCGGTTCAGCAGATCCAGCAGGTGAGCTTCGACGCGCTCGCTGTGGGCGGCACTCTCGGCGTCCAGCGGGGGCAGGCCGGTCGGCATGAGGGGGGTGGCGAGGGGCGACGCCCCGTGATGAGGTTCAGGGGTCGTCATTCGGCCTCCTCGGGGGCTGGCTGGCCTGTTGACCGGACTTCCTTCGGCCCAGGGCGCGCAGGGCGTGGCTCATGGACAGCAGGAAGGAAACCAGTAGCGCGACGATGAGCGCCACGAGGTAATTGCCCAGGATGATCCAGAGCGGCAGGGACAGGATGAGCGCCAGCAGGAAGGGATGATTCACAAGCTGCTTCATGGCGTGCAACTATACCGTGTCGGGACGGAGCCCGAAATGAAAACGGCGCGCAAGTGCCTCGAGGGCAGCCTGCGCGCCGGTCAAAGGCGATCAGTAGCGGGCGGCGGAGCGCTGCGGACGATCGCTGCGGGCGGGAGCGGCGCCGCGTTCGGCAGGGCGAGTGCCCGGACGGCCGGGGCGACGCGCGCCGTCAGCCTGGGGTCGACGGTCGTTCTTCCACTTGCCTTCGGCGCTGCGACCCGGCTGCCATTCCGTACGCTCTTGCGTGCGACGTTCGGGCTTCCATTCCGTGCGGCCTTCGGGGCTCCGGGCAGGTTGCCATTCGGTGCGCTCTTGCGTGCGACGCTCGGGCTTCCATTCGCTGCGGCCGGCCGGCTTGCCTTCGCTCTTCCATTCCGGCTTGTGCCAGGGGCGGGCCTGGCCTTCGCGACGGGCACCGCCCGCAGGCGCGCCCCGGTATCCGTTGCCGGGACGCTTGCCGAAGCCACGCTGCGGCTTGCGCTGGGGTTCCAGACCGGCGATTTCGTCCATGGGGATGCTGCGCCCGATGAAATGCTCGATGCGGCGGATCTTGTGGCGTTCGGCGTGCGTCGCGAGGGTGTAGGCCTGGCCGTTGCGACCGGCACGGCCGGTGCGGCCGATCCGGTGAACATAGTCTTCAGCCTGCATGGGCAGGTCGTAGTTGAAGGCGTGGCTGATGCCCTGCACGTCAATGCCGCGGGCGGCCACGTCGGTGGCCACCAGAATGCGCAGCTTGCCACGCTGCAGCAGACCCAGGGTGCGGGTGCGCTGACGCTGGTTCATGTCGCCATGAAGGGCACCGGCGGCGTAGCCCTGTTCCGACAGATACCCGGCCAGGTCGTCGGCACCGCGTTTGGTGGAGGTGAAGACGATGGCCTGATCCAGGTCGCTGTCGCGCAGCAGATGGTCCAGCAGGCGCAGCTTGTGCGAGCTGTCGTCTGCGTACAGCAGCGTCTGGGTGATGTTCTCGTGGCGCTGCTTCTGGCCGGCCAGTTCCAGGCGTGCGGGTTCGCGCATCATGCGGGTGGCCAGCTGGGCGACGGTGCCGTCCAGAGTGGCGGAGAACAGCAGTGTCTGGCGGTCTGCAGGCAGTCGTGCGATGATGGACTCGATCTCTTCGATGAAGCCCATGTCCAGCATGCGATCGGCTTCATCCAGAACCAGGGTGCGGACCGTGGAGAGGTTCACACGCTTGGCCTGAAGGTGGTCGATCAGACGGCCCGGCGTGGCGACCAGGACGTCCACGCGGCGTGACAAGGCCTTGATCTGCGCGCCGTAGGGCATGCCGCCGACCACGGTCGCGATACGCAGGCCGGGGATGTTGGCGCCGTAGATGCGGGTGGCGTCGGCCACTTGCAGGGCCAGTTCGCGGGTGGGTGTCAAGACCAGCACCTGCACGCCCGTGCCCTTGTTCGAGGCCTGGTGTGAGATGTGGTTCAGGACCGGCAGCATGAAGGCCGCGGTCTTGCCGCTACCCGTCTGGGAAGAGACCATCAGGTCCTCACCTGTCAGGGCGCGAGGAATGGCGGCAGCCTGCACCGGAGTGGGCTGGCTGAAACCGGCACGATCGAGCGCCGACAACAGGGTCGGGGAGAGTCCCAGGGATTCAAAAGACATGTGTACCTTTGCCGTAACGGCAGTAAAACGCGCAGGAGCAGTGATGTGGCTGTGGCGCGCGGGGGTGAGAGGATCATCGTGCCGACCCAATCAACCCAGGTGCACGGGAGAACCGTGCGCCGCATTACGGCAAGGTAGTGGAAGGTCAGGGTGCGATGTGCGCGGCATACGCTTTCAGTGTGCGGCCCTCAAAGAGGAAGGATTCCTGGCGCTGAGGGGCTGCATCCATGCCGGCGCAAAAAGAATGCAGACCGCCATTGTATAGGGGAAACCCCGAATTACCTAGCGTTTTGTTGCGCCGCACGCATTCTGTTGCTGCAACGCCGTCTGCCGACTCATTGGGTGGGCGCGCCCACCCAGTCAATGGGGGCCTGGCCCTGCGATTCGAGCCAGGCGTTGGCCTTGGAAAAATGCCCGCAGCCGATGAAGGGGCGTGGCGGCCGCAGGGCCGAGAGCGGCGAGGGATGGTTGGCCATCAGCAGCTTGCATGCAGTGCCATTGGCTTCGATGGCCGCTGCTTTGCTCTGGGCATGGCTGCCCCACAGCAGGAAGACGGTGGGCTGTGGCGAGCGTGCGACGGCATCGATGAGGGCATCGGTGACCTGTTCCCAGCCTTTGCGGGCGTGCGAGCCGGCGGCGCCCTGTTCCACGGTCAGGCTGGTGTTCAGGAGCAGCACTCCCTGGCGGGCCCAGTCGGAAAGGTCATTGCGGCGGCGCCGCGGACGGTCGGGAAATTCCTGGGCCAGTTCATTGAACATGTTGCGCAGGCTGGGTGGCGCCGGCACCGTGTCCGGCACGGAGAAAGACAGGCCCTGTGCCTGTCCGGGCCCGTGGTAGGGGTCCTGGCCGAGGATGACGACGCGCACGTCTTCCGGGGCCAGATCTTCCAGCGCCCGGAAAATGCGGGCGGGGAAGATGGTGGCACCCTCCTGCAGGCGTCGGCCAATGAAGTCGTCCAGTTTCGCGAGCGCCGCGCGGACGGGCGGGGTATCCAGTGCCGCCTGCCAGCCCGGATGCAGCGCTGCGAGTTGTTCGCCGGGCAGGGTGCGCAGGCGGTTGGCCGGGCCCGAGGTGTCCGGCTGGGTCGGCGCTGCAACGGCACTTCGGGTGGGGCGGCGGGGGGGCGACATCGGTTCGCTCCGGCCGAACTGGCGCTCCAGAGCCAGCTTCAGGGCCGCCACATATTCCCCCTGCAGCATGGAAACCAGTTCAAGGCGCTGTTGCCACTGCGCCAGCACGGCGTCGTCACGCGCGTGGCGCGCCGACCAGATGCTGTCCGGAAACCAGGGGTCGTTGCGCCAGCGCGGAATGACATGCCAGTGGATGTGCGGAACCCAGTTGCCCAGGGCCGCCAGATTGACCTTGTCGGGCCCCAGAATGCGTCGCTGCACGGCTTCCACCAGAAAGACCGTCTGCATGAGGCGCTCCCGGTCCTGTGGGGAGAGGTCGGTCATTTCCGCGACATGATGATTCCAGATCACCCGGGTGAAGCCCGGCAGGTCGGGGTCGTCCACCGCAATGACACGCAGGTCGGCCTGGCGCCAGACGAGCTCGCCGCCGGGGGTACTGCACAGGGGGCAGGGAGTGGCCACGCTCGTCATGCCAGCCTCTCGTCCAGTGCCTTGACCACGGTTTCGAGCACGGTGATGCGGGCATGGCGTTTGTCATTGGCGGACACCACATGCCAGGGGGCGTGCCGGGTGCTGGTGAGATCGATCATGTCGTTTGCGGCGCGCGTGTAGGCCGACCATTTCGCACGGTTGCGCCAATCTTCCTCGGTGATCTTGAAGGACTTGAATGGCGAACGTTCGCGTGCCCTGAACCGTTCCAGCTGCACGTCTTTGGTGATGGCCAGCCAGAACTTGATCAGGAGAATGTTGTTTTCCGCCAGCTGTTGTTCGAACTGATTGATTTCCTCATAGGCGCGCTGCCATTCCGCCGGTTTGGCGAAGCGTTCCACCCTTTCGACCAGCACTCGCCCATACCAGGAACGGTCGAAGATGGTGATGTTCCCCGGCGCCGGCAGCGCCCGCCAGAAGCGCCACAAATACGGCCGGGCGCGTTCCTCGTCGGTGGGCGCAGAGATGGGCACCGCACAGAACTGACGCGCATCCAGGGCGTGGGTGATGCGGCGGATGGTGCTGCCCTTGCCCGCGGCGTCATTGCCTTCGAACAACAGCACCAGCTGCTGCCGCGCGAAGGCCTTGCTGCGCACCTGACGGGCCAGCCGGCCACGCCAGTGCGCCAGCTGATCGTCGTATTCGTTCTCGCTCAGGGACGCGGAATAGTCCACCCGTGACAGCGGGCGCCTGCCGCCTCGTGGCAGGGCGGGCCGGGCGGGCGTGCCCAAGCGGGCCGCGGACGGCATGGGCTCGCGCAGGGCAGACAGAATGGCCTGGCCCGTGGCGACGTTGCGCATGCGGTCATCGGCGCTGGGGATGACGGTCCAGGGCGCCTGCGGAGTGTCGGTAAGCGCCAGCATGTGAGCCGCCGCTTCCCGGATACGCTTGAAACTGCGCGCCACCAGATGGTCTTGCGGCTGGACCATCCAGGCGGTGTCCGGGTCGCTTTCCAGCTTCGCAATGCGACGCTTTTGCGCATCGCGCGACAGGTGGTACCAGAGCTTGAGCACTTGCACGCCGTCGCGCGAAATGAGGGCTTCGAAATCGCGGATGGACGCGGCCAGACGTTCGATGTCGGCCTGTTTCGGCGGTTTCTCGCTCAGAAGCTGCATCAGCGGGGCGTACCAGGAACCGAACACGATGCCGGTGCGCCCTTTGGCCGGCAGGTGCTTCCAGTAACGCCAGAAAAGGGGGAACCGGGTTTCCTCGTCGGTGGGCGGGCCGAAGGCCAGGGTGCGGATGTGCCGGGAATCCATCCATTCATGGATGAGATTCACGGTGGCCCCCTTGCCGGCGCCATCGATGCCGGCCACGACGATCAGCAGGCTGCGTTGCGGGTTCTCCAGGCGAGCATACTGGGCTTTCAGCAGCTCGCTGCGCAGCTCGGTGATGAGGGGCCGCGCCTGTTCCTTGGAGATGTCCGGGTCGCGCTCCGCCTCTTCAAAGCGTGTCGTGTCCGGCGTCATGCGTGCCTCAGGCGAAGAACATCTGCTGCAGGGCCACGCCCGGATCCGGCGCGCGCATGAAGGCCTCGCCCACCAGGAAGGCGTGGACCCCGTTGTCACGCATGAGCTTGACATCCTCGGCCGTGAGAATGCCACTTTCCGTCACCACCCGCTTGCCTTCGGGAATGAGGGGCAGCAGGTCGAGGGTGTTGTTCAGGGAGGTCTCGAAACTGCGCAGATTGCGATTGTTGATGCCCAGCAGCGTGGTCTGAAGTTCCAGCGCGACTTCCAGCTCGGCGCGGTCGTGGACTTCCACCAGCACGTCCATGCCCAGTTCGATGGCCAGGGCTTCGAACTCCTTCAGCTGCGTCGGGCTCAGCGCAGCGGCGATGAGCAGGATGCAATCGGCGCCCAGGGCTCGGGAGGAAATAACCTGGTAGGGGTCGACAATGAAGTCCTTGCGCAGCACCGGCAGCGAGCAGGCGGCACGCGCCTGACGCAGGTAGTCGTAGCTGCCCTGGAAATACTGGACGTCGGTCAGCACGGACAGGCACGCCGCACCATGGGCCGCGTAACTGGCGGCGATCTCGGTGGGGTTGAAATTCTCGCGGATCACGCCTTTGGAAGGCGAGGCCTTCTTGATTTCGGCGATGACGCCGGGTTTGCCGCGGGCGATCTTGTCTTCAATCGCCCGGGCAAAGCCGCGCACATCTTTGCGGCTCCTGGCTTCGCGCAGCAGATCCGCTTCGCTGCGCATCTGGCGTGCGGTGGTGACTTCGACCTTCTTGGTTTCCAGGATCTTGGCGAGAATGTCGTTCATGCGGACAGTTTCTCCGTGTAACTGCGGAATTCTTCAAGTTTGGCGCGTGCCGCGCCGTTCCGCATGCATTCATGGGCGAGCTGCAGGCCTTCTTCGATGGAGGCCGCCTTGTTGCCGGTGTAAATGGCCAGCCCGGCGTTCAGCGCAACGATATCACGGGCGGCGCCAGTGACGTTATCGAGTGCCTCCATCAGCAGGGCCGCCGACTCTTCACGGTTGGCGACCTTGATGCTGCGGTTCGACACCATGCTCATGCCGAAGTCCTCCGGGTGGATCTCATATTCGCGCACCTGCCCGTCCTTCAGTTCGCCAACCAGGGTGGCGGCTCCCAGCGAGCCTTCATCCATGCCGTCCTTGCCGTGGACGATCAGCACGTGACGGGCCCCCAGCCGTTGCAGGACGCGCACCTGGATGCCGACCAGGTCGGGGTGGAAGACGCCCATGAGCTGGTTGGCGGCATTGGCGGGGTTGGTCAGCGGGCCCAGGATGTTGAAGATGGTCCGCACCCCCAGTTCTTTGCGCACGGCAGCGATGTTCTTCATGGCACCGTGGTGGGCGGGGGCGAACATGAAGCCGATGCCGACCTGTTCGATGCATTCGGCCACCTGCTCGGGCGACAGATTGATGTTCACGCCCAGGGCCTCGAGCACGTCGGCGCTGCCGGACGAGGACGAGGCGCTGCGGTTGCCATGCTTGGCGATCTTCACGCCAGCTGCTGCGGCGACGAACATGGCGGCGGTGGAAATGTTGAAGGTGTTGGATCCGTCTCCACCGGTGCCGCACATGTCGAGCAGGTCGTCGGGGTTGCGCACGGGCACAGGCAGCGCGAATTCACGCATCACTTGGGCGGCCGCGGTGATCTCGCCGATGGTTTCCTTCTTCACGCGCAGGCCCATCAGTAGGGCGGCGGCCGAGGCGGGCGGAATTTCACCGCGCATGAGCTGCCGCATCAGGTGCAGCATCTCGTCATGGAAGATTTCGCGGTGCTCGATGCAGCGGACCAGGGCTTCGGTAGTGGTGATCGTCATGATGTTCAGGCTTGGATATTCAGAAAATTCTTGAGCAGGGCGTGACCGTGCTCGCTCAGCACCGACTCGGGGTGGAACTGCACCCCATAGACCGGCAGGGTCGTGTGGCGCAGCCCCATGATCTCGCCGTCGCCCGTTTCTGCCGTGACTTCCAGGCAGTCGGGCAAGGTGTCGCGGGCCACCGCCAGCGAGTGGTAGCGCGTGACGGTGAAGGGCGAAGGCAGGCCGGCGAAGACATCGGTGCCGCGGTGGGTGATGGGGGAGACCTTGCCGTGCATGATTTCGCGGGCGCGTACGACGTCGCCGCCATAGGCGGCGCCGATGGCCTGGTGGCCCAGGCACACGCCCAGGATCGGCACCTTGCCGGCGAAGTGCCGGATCACGTCCACGGAAATGCCGGCCTCGGCCGGGGTGCAGGGGCCCGGGGAAATGCAGATGCGGTCGGGCTGCAGGGCCTCGATTTCCTCAATGGTGATCTGGTCGTTGCGATGCGTGTGGACATCGGCACCCAGCTCGCCGAAGTACTGCACGAGGTTGTAGGTGAAGGAATCGTAGTTGTCGAGCATGAGGAGTTTCATGGCGCTGACCTCTCAGATGCAGGTGAGACACACGCCCATGCTCAAGCGCCCGGTATGGCGGGTGAACTGGGGGGAATTCAGAACGGGGGCTGGAATGTGCATCGGCAATTCTCCTTGGTTGGAGCCGCCGTGCCGGAGGGGAGTTGTGACCTGACCTTGTCTACCGGTACGGCGACAAGGTGCGGTTTGAGACCGCAGCAACATGCCGCTTCCTATTGGAAGCGCCACCACAGGGTTACGGTGAATGTTGCGGTACGGTTCATGTTCGGCTGTAAAGCAAGCTGATCGAGCGGTTGCCGCGGCACGCCGATGCGTTCGGCATGTACGACGACCCATTGATGCTGGAGATTCTATCATGCGCTGCGCCGCCTTGCGATTGGTCAGCCGTTCGTCCGTGCCCTAGAATCTCAATCTTGCAAGCGTGGTGAATTCATGGACGACGACAGTCAGACGGACAAGGCAGTTTCCTCAACAGAGCACGGCGCAGGCGGCAATGGAGTGGGCACGACGCGCCGCTTCATCCTGATGCTTATCATCGTGGCGGCAGTGAGTCCGCTGGGCATCAACCTCTATCTGCCCTCCATGCCGGGAATGGCGGTATCGCTGGGGGTCGATTACGCGGCCATCCAGTTCACCCTGTCGGTTTACCTCGCCGCCGTGGCGCTGGGGCAACTGTTCATCGGCCCGATTTCCGACCGTTACGGGCGGCGCCCGATTCTGCTGGGCGGCCTCGTGCTGTTTGTCGTGGGCTCCGTCATCTGCATGCTGGCCCCGAATATCGCCGTGCTGAATGTCGGGCGGGTCGTGCAGGCCCTCGGCGGGTGCGCGGGCATCACGCTGAGCCGCGCCATCGTGCGTGACCTTTACGACCGCACCCGTGCCGCGAGCATGATTGCCTATGTCACCATGGGCATGGCGGTGGCGCCCATGATTGCGCCCACCATCGGCGGGGTGCTGGAGGCCATCCATGGGTGGCGGGCCTCCTTTGCTTTTCTGACGGCCTTCGGGCTGCTCACTCTGGTCACCGTGCAATTCCTGCTTCATGAGACCAATCCCTGGCGCGGCCAGGCCGGCAACAAGGCCCGCGACCTGGTCAGCGGCTATGGCAAGCTGGTGGGCGTGCCGGCCTTTTGGGGCTTTGCCCTGACGGCAGGCCTGACCTCGGCGTCCTTCTTCGCCTTCGTGGGTGGCGCAGCCCACGTGACCATCAACCTGATGGGGCGCACGCCGGTGGAATACGGCCTGTATTTCGGCCTGGTGTCGGTGGGCTATATGGCAGGCAATTTCTGCTCGGGCAAGTATGTTGCCGTGATGGGCCCCCTGCGCATGATACGCCTGGGGATCATCGTGGGCGGGGTGGCGGTGCTGCTGATGGCCCTCCTGTATGCGCTGAACGACATGGAGCCGGCCTTCATCTTCGTGCCCACCATGCTGCTGGGGCTGGGCAACGGACTGGTGATGCCCAGCTGCATCGCAGGCGCAGTGAGCGTGCGGCCCGAGAGCGCGGGCGCCGCCTCGGGGCTGGCGGGCAGCATGCAGATCGGACTCGGCGCCATTGCCACGCCGCTGGTGGCGGCACTGGTGGGCGTGTCGGGCTGGCCCATGATCATCGGAACCGGGGTCTGTATCCTGTTGAGCGTGTTCTCGCTCCTGCTGGTGCGGAACTAGGCCGGCCGGGCCGGCCCCTCCGGGCGTTGCCGATTCAGATCGGTTCGTCCAGCCCGTTCTGCACCTGTTCCGCCGCACGCAGCACGGCGCGCGCCTTGGCCTCGGTTTCCTGCCATTCCTTTTCGGGGTCGGAGTCGGCCACGATGCCCGCGGCGGCCTGCACGTAGAGCATGCCGTTCTTGATCAGACCGGTCCGGATGGCAATGGCCAGGTCCATCTCACCGCCATAGCTCAGGTAGCCGGCCGCGCCCCCGTAGATGCCGCGGCGCACGGGCTCAAGCTCATCGATGATTTCCATGGCCCGCACCTTGGGCGCCCCGGTGAGGGTGCCGGCGGGGAAGGTGGCGCGCAGCACGTCCATATTGCTCATGCCGTCGTTCAGTTCGCCCGTGACGTTCGACACAAGATGCATCACATGGGAGTAACGTTCGATGGTCATGGTGTCGGTGACTTCGACGGTGCCGATCTTGGCCACACGGCCGATGTCGTTGCGTGCCAGGTCGATGAGCATCACGTGTTCGGCCCGCTCCTTGGGGTCGGCAATGAGCTCGGCTTCCAGGCGGACGTCTTCTTCCGGGGTGGCGCCGCGCTTGCGGGTGCCCGCCAGGGGGCGAATGGTGACCAGGGTGCGCGAGGCATCCTCTTTGGTGACGATCTCCTGGCGCACCAGAATTTCCGGCGAGGAACCCACGACATGGAAGTCGTCGAAGTTCCAGTAGTACATGTAGGGGGACGGGTTCAGCGAGCGCAGCGCGCGGTACAGCGACAGCGGCGAGTCGCGATAGGGTTTGGCGATCACCTGGCCCACCTGGACCTGCATGAGGTCGCCCGCGGCGATGTATTCCTTGGCCTTGAGCACGGCGGCCAGGTAGTCTTCCTTGGCGAAGTCTCGACGCTCCTGGGTCTGCATGCTGGCGTAGGCGTAGGGGATGGTCAGCGGGGTGCGCAGCTTCTCGCGCAACTGTTTCTGCCGGCGCTTGGCCTGGGCATAGGCTTCCGGCTCGGCAGGGTCGGCGTAGACCAGAATGTAGGTGCGGCCCGCCAGGTTGTCGACAATGACCAGTTCGTCGATCTGCAGCAGCATGATGTCGGGCGTGCCGTCTTCCTGACCAGCCGGGAAGGGCTTGGTGGCCGGCCCCAGACGCGGCTCCATGTGGCGCACGGTGTCATAGCCGAAGTAGCCGGCGAAGCCCCCAGCAAAGCGGGGCATGCCGGGGCGCAGGGCAACTTTGAAACGGCGTTGGTAGTCTTCGATGAAGGCCAGAGGGTCGCCCTCATGCGTTTCGACGACCTGACCCTTGCGCACCACTTCCGTCGTGGTGCCGCGAGCGCGGATCACGGTCTTGGCAGGCAGCCCGATGAAGGAATAGCGCCCGAAGCGCTCGCCGCCCACCACCGATTCCAGCAGACAGCTGTTGCGGCCGCCTTCCGGTCCGCTGTGGGCCAGCTTCAGATAGATGGCCAGGGGGGTGTCCAGGTCAGCGTAGGTTTCCGCAATGA
This sequence comes from Alcaligenaceae bacterium, assembly GCA_029263615.1. GTDB lineage: Bacteria > Pseudomonadota > Gammaproteobacteria > Burkholderiales > Burkholderiaceae_B > Yanghanlia. The sequence continues at coordinate 24,905 of JAJUFT010000019.1, forward strand.
GGGGAATCCGGTTGTAGCCTTGCGCGGCCAGCGCGTTGAACTCGATTTCTGTCATGTGTGCCTCTTCATGTTTGGGTCAGGAAGCCGGGACACATAAAACAGAAGCCCGGCCATTTCTGGTTACCGGGCTGCGTTTTGCTTTGGGCCGGAAGACCACGACACCGTCGTGGCCGCCGGCAGGGAAGGACTCACCGCGACCCGGGATACAAACGCCACCAGCGCCAATAGGCGCCGGAAACGATGTACGAGTTGCGGGAAGTGTTCATGGTTTCAAAGTCATTCGTGTGGACGGCTGGCTATTCGCCGGCGGGGGCCTGCAGGGCAGGCTCGAAGGCCCAGCGGTAAGCCTCGTCGATGCCGGAAACTATACCATCAACGTCCAGCGTGTGTATATCCAGCCCTTCGTTGTAGCCATAGGGAACGGCCAGCACCTTGATGTCGGCTGCGCGCGCGGCCAGGGCGTCGTTGATGGAATCGCCCACGGCCAGCGATTCGTCGGCCGACACGCCCAGCAGTTGACAGGCATGACGTAGCGGGAGCGGGTCGGGTTTCTTGCGCTCGCAGGTGTCGCCGCACACGATTGCCTCGAAGTAGGGAGCCAGCCCGGTTTTTTCCATCAGCGGCAGCGTGAATTCCGTGGGCTTGTTGGTGACGACGGCCAGCTTCACCCCCTTGGCACGAAATGCTTCCAGGCCTTCGAAGACGCCGGGGTACACCACGGATTCACGCCCGTTCACGGCATGGTAGTGGCGGTTGAAGATGGCCAGAGCCTTCTGCACCGAGGCATCATCTGTGGGCAGGTTGACGCGCCCATCCTTGAGGCAGCGGCGCACCAGCATTTCTGTGCCCTTGCCGACGTAGGTGGTGATGGTTTCCAGGGGCAGGGTGGGCGCAGACAGTTCTGCCAGCATGCCGTTGGCGCCGGCGGCCAGATCGGGAATGCTGTCCACGAGGGTGCCGTCGAGGTCGAACAGAATGGCGCGATAGGAATTCTTCATGTGTGTCGAAGGGGAAGGGATGAAGGGTTGAATGAATGCGATTCAGGAATCAGACGCTGAGGCCGCGGGCTTTGAGGATTTCGCTGCGCATGGCATCAATGACGGCCCGGTAGTCGGGCGCGCCGAACACGGCCGAACCAGCCACGAAGGTGTCCGCACCGGCCGCATGGATGACACCGATGTTGTCGACTTTCACGCCGCCGTCGACTTCCAGACGGATGGGCTGGCCGCCGGCCTGGACCCAGGCGTCGATGCGACGGCGGGCTTCCCGCAGTTTCTGCAGCGTCGAAGGGATGAACTGCTGGCCGCCGAAACCGGGGTTGACCGACATGAGCAGGACGATGTCCAGCTTGTCCATGACGTAGTCCATCCAGTTCAGGGGAGTGGCCGGGTTGAACACCAGCCCTGCACGGCAGCCGTGGTCTCGGATCAGACCGAGCGTGCGGTCGGGGTGGCGGGAAGCCTCGGGGTGGAAGGTGATGAGGTTGGCACCGGCCTTGGCGAATTGCGGGATAATGGCATCCACCGGTTCCACCATCAGGTGCACGTCGATCGGCGCGCTCGTATGCGGACGGATGGCCTCGCACACCATGGGCCCGATCGTCAGATTGGGAACAAAATGGTTGTCCATGACGTCGAAGTGGATCCAGTCGGCGCCGGCCTCGACGACATTGCGGACTTCCTCCCCCAGGCGGGAGAAATCAGCGGAAAGCAGGCTGGGAGCGATGCAGATGTCTGGTAGGGTCATGGCTATGGAACAATAAATGGATAGAGCGGCAAGGATGAGTGTATTGCAGATTGACCTTGAGCCTCAGCGCCGCTGGCGGTGCATGCGCGGAAACCACACGTTCCGGGCCGACGAACACGGCCTGCGCCGGTCTTCGATGCGCTGGTTGATGCCGGTGGCCGTGGCGGCGCTGCTCAGCGCGTGTGCCTCGGTTTCCATCGATGAACCCGAACCCGGCGCCCCGCCTGCACCCGAGGTAGACATCCTGGCGCAGCCGCTCAAGGTGCCGCCCCTCGATACCCTGCGCGACACACCCGAACGCAAGCTCGAGGGCAAATTCGTGCCGGTCGGGTGGGCGGCCCTGCCTTCCTGGACGGACGATGATCTCTCCAGGCTCTGGCCCGTGTTCATCAACAACTGCAAGGGGCTGATGCGTCCCACGGGCGGCTCGCTGGTGCAGCAGTCCCGGGCCACACCCCGTGCGTGGCAGCCGGTCTGTGCTGCCGCGCAGTCGGTGCAGCCGCAGTCGGGCGCTCAGGTGCGAGCCTTCATCGAGCAGCACCTGCAGCCCTGGCGGCTGCTGGATGATAGCGGCAAGCCGGCGCGCAACACCGTCACGGGGTATTACGAGCCGCTGGTGCACGGTTCCCGCAAGCGCGGGGGCGAATACCAATGGCCGCTGTACCAGCCGCCGGCCGATCTCCTCACCATCGACCTGGGCAGCGTCTACCCGGAGCTTGCCGGCAAACGCGTGCGCGGTAAGCTGGAGGGCAAGCGGGTGGTGCCCTACGACACCCGGGCCGAGATCGCCGCGTCTCCGCAGCGGCAGCCGCCCGCCATCGTGTGGGTGAACGACCCGGTCGAGGCCTTCTTTCTTCAGGTGCAGGGTTCGGGCCGGGTGCGCCTGCCCGACGGCAAGATGATCCGCGTGGCGTATGCCGATCACAACGGGCGACCCTACGCGTCCATCGGTCGCTGGCTGGCCGACCGCGGAGAGCTTCCCCTGGCCCAGACATCCATGCAGAACATCAAGGCGTGGGCACGTGCCAACCCGCATCGCGTGCAGGAAATGCTCAATGCGAATCCGGCCATGGTGTTCTTCCGCGAAGAGCCGGTGGCGACCAGCCAGGCGGGGGTGGATTTCGGTCCGAAGGGGGCTTATGGCATCCCGCTTGCCGCCCAACGGACCATTGCCGTCGATACCCGCTATGTGCCCCTGGGCACGCCGGTTTATCTCGCGACGACCATGCCGTCGAGCACCACGCCAATGCGCCGGTTGGTGTTTGCGCAGGATACCGGCGCCGCCATCAAGGGGCCCGCCCGTACCGACTTCTTCTGGGGGTTCGGTGATGAGGCCGGCGCCCTGGCGGGCCGGATGAAACAGAATGGGGAAATGTGGGTCCTCTGGCCCAAGAACGCAGGAGCGCCCTCGGCACGATGAAGAAGGAAAACATACTCGTTTGCGGCAGCGGCATCGCCGGCATGGCGACGGCGCTGGGCCTGGCCCGCAAGGGGTTCAATGTGACCCTGCTGGGGCCGGCCCCGGCTCGCCCGGCCCTGGGTCCGGATGACTACCACCCCCGGGTCTACGCCATTTCCGTGGGCAGCCGACAATTGCTGGAATCCCTTGGGGTCTGGCAGATGATGGACGCCCGGCGCGTCACGCCGGTCGAGGCCATGGAAGTGCATGGCGATGCGGCCGGCCAGGTGACCCTGCATGCCTGGCAGGCCACGCAGCAAACCCTGGCCTGGATCGTCGAATCCGGCGAAATGGAACGCGTGCTGCAGCAGGCCATTCAGGTCTACGGTCTGCCCTGGTGGCAGGAAAAATTCACAGCGCTGGAGGGGCGCAGCGTGCATACCGATGACGGCCGCAAGCTGCCCTTCGACCTGCTGGTCGGTGCCGACGGCGCCCGTTCACCCGTACGCAAGGCCGCAGGCATCTTCCACGAGTCCCGCCCCTATGGGGACACCGGCGTGGTGGCTCACCTTGATGCCGAACTGCCGCATCAGAACGTGGCCGTGCAATGGTTCACAGGAGACAGCATTCTGGCGCTGCTGCCCATGCCTGACACGGCGCAGGGCCATCAGGTGTCCATGGTGTGGTCCGTGCCCGGGAACGTGGCGGCCGAGTGGATGGCCATGGATCCGGAGACCCGCGCGCGCGAACTCGAGCGGCGCCTGGCCGCGGCCACGGGCGGGCGGCTGGGGCGCCTGTCGGTACGCAGCACCCCGTTTGCCTTCCCGCTCTTTCTCGAACGTAGCGGCATGGTGGCCCCCGGGGTTGCACTGGTCAGCGACGCGGGCCATCGGGTCCATCCGCTGGCCGGGCAGGGGCTGAACCTCGGTCTTGGCGATGTGCGCGAGCTGTTGCGTGTGCTGGTCGAGAAAGAGAGCCATCGCAGCGTGGGGGATGAACGCGTGCTGTCACGCTACCGTCGCGCCCGTGCCCGGCCCATTCTGGCCATGAGCCTGGCGACCGACGGTCTTCACCGCCTCTTTGCGTCGCAGGCCACGCCGCTGGTGGCCCTGCGCAATCTGGGCATGCAGGCCGTGGATCATCTTCCGGTGATCAAGCGTTTTCTCATTGGCGGCGCGGCCGGTTGAGCCGGCACGGGCTTTGGTACGCCGTCACGCATCAGGAGCTTTCATGTTTTTCAGTCAGCAATTTCGCAAAACCCTCGCCATCGGTCTGCTGGGCGGTCTGGTGGTCCTGCCGGGAATGGTGGCGGCTCAGGACAAAGTCCTCTCCACCCGCGGCAACCCGGCCGAAGGCGCGGAGGTGGTGTCCACTCAGCAGGTGCGGGAACGGTTCGACGAGCGGTTTCCGGGGCTGGGCGTGACCGAAGTGACCACCACGCCCTTCCCGGGGCTGTTCGAGGTGCGCATCGGCACCGATTTCCTTTACGTGGATCAGGAAGTGAATTACGTGCTGCAGGGTTCGCTCATCGATGCGAAGTCGCGGCGCGACCTCACGGCCCAGCGCGTGACCGACATTTCTCGGGTCGATTTCTCCACCCTTCCCCTGGAGAACGCCATCAAGCAGGTCAAGGGCGACGGCAGCCGGCAAATGGCCGTGTTCGAGGACCCGAACTGCGGGTACTGCAAGCAGCTGCATCGCACCCTCGAGTCCCTCGACAACGTGACGGTCTACACTTTCCTGTTCCCCATCCTGTCGCAGGATTCCCACACGCGTTCGCGCAATATCTGGTGTGCGGAAGACAGTGCGGCCGTCTGGAAACAATGGATGGTTGGCAACCAGCAACCGGCGGTGGCGGAATGCGAGACCCCGATCGAATCCAACCTTGCCCTGGGCCGCAGCCTGCTGGTTACGGGCACGCCGGCGATCTTCTTCGCTGACGGGTCGCGCGTCAATGGCGCGATTCCCGCTGACGCGCTGGAAAAGAAACTGGCTGACGCCAGCGCCAAGGTGGCCGACGCCCACGCCAAGACGAACTGAGGGGGCGCTGCCGGCAGGGGGCGGTCAGTCCTCCGCGTGGCGGATCGAGACCGGGTTGACGATCAGCGGCGCCCCGCTGCCCGGTTCGTGCAACAGCCTGCAGCGCACGCCATAGAGCCGTTCGACCAGTGCCTCGGTGACGATGTCGGCCGGACGGCCTTCCGCAATGATCTCGCCCTGGTGCATGGCGATGAGGTGGTCCGCGTAGCGGCAGGCACTGGGCAGGTCATGAATCACCATCACCACGGTCTTGCCCTGGCGCGACAGCTCGCGCACCAGCTCCAGAACTTCGATCTGGTGCCCCAGATCCAGCGCTGACGTGGGTTCGTCGAGCAGCAGCAGCGGCGTGTCCTGGGCCACCGTCATGGCAATCCAGGCGCGTTGGCGCTGGCCCCCCGACAGGGCATCCAGCGGCCGGTCGGCCAACGACTCCAGTCGCGTGGCGCGCAGGGCGGCCTGTACGATGGCGTGATCCTGCGCTGACCACTGGCGCATCAGGCTGCGGTAGGGCTGCCGGCCGAACTGAATCAATTCCTCCACTGTCAGGCCGTCGGGTGCGCTGGCATCCTGAGGCAGCAATGCCAGTTTGTGGGCGACTTCGCGGGTGCCCAGGGTGTTGATGTCACGACCGTCCAGGAGCACGGTGCCCGAGCGCGGGGCCAGGATGCGGGCCAGCCCGGCGAGCAGCGTGGATTTGCCGCAGCCATTGGGGCCCACGATGGCCGTCACTTTGCCCGGCGGGATGTCCACGGTCAGGCCGTCGATGATCTGGCGGTCGCCATAGCCCAGCGCAAGCGAGCGCGTGCCCAGGGAGGCGGAGCGCCCGTCGGCGGGGGCGGGGTGGGGTTCACTCATGTTCCGGGCGTCCGAGGTTCACGTAACAGTATCCATAGCAAGTAAGGGCCTCCCACGATGGCGGTGATCACGCCCACGGGAATTTCCACCGGCGCGAAGGCCGTGCGGCCGACCAGGTCGGCAGCGGTCATGAGCAGGGCGCCAGCCAGGGCGGAATTGATGACGGGTACGCCCCGATGGCCAGTCAGGTGCCGGGCGACTTCCGGTGCGACCAGGGAAATCAGGCCCACGGGGCCGGCGACGGCCACAGCGGTGGCCGTCAGCAGCACCGTCACGACGAGAATGGCCAGCCGGGTGCGCCGCACGTGAACGCCGAGCCCGATGGCGATGGCGTCCGAAAAGCGCAGCAGCTGAAGCTGGCGGGCTAGCGCCTTGGCCAGGGGCAGGCACAGAAGCAGACAGCCGGCCAGCACCATGACGGTCGATGACGAGCGGGCGTTGAGGCTGCCGACGGTCCAGGGATAGGCCAGGTTGGCGGCGTCGATGCTCGTACGCGCCAGCATGAAATTAGTCAGCGCGCCGAACAGGGCACCCACGGCGATGCCGACCACGATGAAGCGGTAGCCGCGTGAGCCGCCGCCCCCCAGTCCGAATGCCAGGGCCGCGGCCGTGGCGGCGCCCAGCAAGGCCAACATGGGGGGGGCCAGGCTGGTGGGGATGGCCACAATGGAGGCGACGGCGAAGGCGGTCGCCCCGTCGTCAATGCCGATGATGCCGGGGGTCGCGAGACGGTTGCGCGCCAGGGTCTGAAGCAGACAGCCGCCCACGCCCAGCGCGGCGCCGCTGAGCAGCCCCGCCACGAGGCGCGGAAGGCGCAGTTCCTGCAGCATGAACACATTGAAGGGGTCGCCGGCGCCCAGCATGGCGCTCAACACGTCGAAGGGAGCCAGCGTGGGGGTGCCCACCGACAGGCTGGCCACACAGACGGCCACCGCCATGAGCAGCAGTGTGAGGCCGGCAGCCACGCCGCGCCGGTTCACCAGCAGCGATATCCCGGCCGTTTGCAGCAGCCAGTGCCCACGCGGAGCATGCGAAGCGGCGGTGTGAGGTCTCATAGGCGAGGCAGGCGGTGGCTGCGCACCACGGCGATGAGAACGGGGGCACCGATGCAGGCGGTCACGACGCCGATCGGCAGTTCATAGGGTCGGACGGCGAGCCGGGAAAGAATGTCCGACAACAGCAGGACGCTGGGGCCCAGCAGCATGGCGGTGGGCAGTGCGCGACGGACGTCTGGGCCGACGAGGCGGCGTGCGAAATACGGAACGATCAACCCGGCGAAGGCAATTGGGCCGGCGGCGGCCGTGGCCGTCCCCACCAGCACCGCCACACCGGCCATGGCCAGGATGCGCGTCAGGATGGGTTTGTGGCCCAGTCCCATGGCGACTTTCTCGCCCAGCGACATGGCGGCCAGCGCCGCCGTGGTGGCCCCCACAATGGCCAGCCCCGTGAGCAGACCCGGCACGGCCCACTGCAGATGGCTGGCGGGCCGCCCGCCCAGCGCGCCGATCACCCAGAAACGGATTTCATCCGCCGATCGCTGGTCGTGCAGCAGGATGAGGGTGGTGATGGAGATCAGGATGCTGGAAAAAGCCGCGCCTGCCAGCACCAGGCGCACGGGATCCGTTCCGGCGCCGCGCAACTGGGTGGTCAGAAGCACCAGCGCGCAGCCGGCCAGCGCACCAAGAATGGCGGTGCTGAAATGCACGCCAGTGGTGTCCGCCCCCAGGAAGATGGCCAGAACGACGGCGAAGGAAGCGCCGGCACTCACACCCAGCAAGCCGGGCTCCGCCAGCGGGTTGCGGGTGGCGGCCTGCATGATGGTGCCGGCCGCGCCCAGGGCGACTCCCACCAGCACCGCCAGTATCGTGCGCGGCCAGCGCAGCTCGAACACGATGAAAGCGTGTTCTTCCGAACCCTGCCCGAAGAGTGCCCGCACGGAATCCATGACGCTGAGGTTGCCGGCGCCCAGAAGCAGACTGGCCAGCATCAGCACGCCGGCCAGTGCCGCGCAGGGCAGTGCGACCCTGCGCAGGGATTTTCGCCCTGCCACCGTGGCCATTATGGTTTGACGACCAGGCGTTCGATGTCGTCGAGAATCTTGTGCGCCGCGAGCACGCCGGTGCCGCTGGACCAGACCTGGCCGTCAACGGGGATGGCGCGCCCATTGCGGGCGGCGTTGAGCCGGGTGAAGGCGGGCTGTTCGCGGGCGGCCGCCAGGGTGGCCTCGCCCTGCTCGTTGAGCGTGGCCAGGAACATCCAGTCGGCGTCCACGGACCCGAGGTTTTCGAGGCTCAGGATATCGCTATGCGGACGGTCGCCGAGGGCGGCAGCCGGTTCGCTGCTCTTCATGCCCAGCGCCGTGAGCAGCTGACCGGTGATGAGCTGATCGGACATTGCCATCGGCCCCTGGGGCATCCAGCGCACGACGGAGAAGGTCTGCCCCGGCTGAATGCGGCTGCGGAGCGTTTCGATGCGGGCCTGCACCTCCGCCACTCGCTCTTCCATTTCGGCTTCTTTGCCCAACGCCTGCACGTACAGTGCATTGCGCTCCGCCCACGGCGCCGTGGTGGCGGTGGTGGGCACGATGGTGGGAGCCATCTTGGACAATACGTCGTAGACCCGTTTTTCCAGCCCCGGTGAAGCCAGAATCAGATCCGGCCGTTGCGAGAAAATGGCTTCCATGTTGGGCTCGCGCGTCACGCCCACGATGGGTATGTCGCCGGCCTGTTCCTGCAGATAGGAGGGAAGCCCCTTGCTGCCTCGGGCGGCTACACTGCCGGCCGGGCGCATGCCCAGCGCCAGCACGGTGTCGAGTGCGCCCTCGTCCAGCGTGATGATGCGTTCGGGTGATGCCTTGACTTGCACCGGCCCAAAGGCGGTGTCCAGGGTCCGTTCCTGCGCACTGGCCTGCATGGGCAGCAGGGCGCCGGCGCCGAGGGTGAGGGCTGATAGGAGACCGAGCACGACACGACGGCCACGTTGAAAAGCGGCTGGGTTCTGGGAAACAGGCATGATGGATTCGGATTTGTGAGGCTTGCTGCAGGGTGCCGGAGCACCCCAAGATGGGCGACTAACTGTGAATGGGAGTAATTCTCATTAATGACTGTGAGGAATTATCCTGCCGTCGTGGGCGCCTGTCAAACCCTCAGCGGTGCGCGTGCCGGTGATGGCGTTTGTAGGCGCCGTGGTGCTTCCCCTTGCCTTTGCCGTGGCTCACATAGTGAGCATGGGGCGGTTTGCCACGATGGAATTTGGGGGGGTGATGCCGATGCGGCCGGGCGTGGTGATGGTGCTTGTGGGGCTCTTCAGTCAACACATAACCCAGCACGCCGCCCGCGGCGGCACCTCCGAGCGTCGCCAGCGTATCGCCTTCCGTGAGGATGGCACCTGCAGCGGCACCGACACCCGCGCCAAGAATGGTATTTGTGGTCTTGCGGTCAGACGCCACCGCAGGGTTGATTGCGGAAACGGCCAGAGCCAAGGAGAGGGCGAGCCCGCCGAGTAGCCTGTGATGTCGCATGATGATTCTCCAGATTTGGACACATGTCTCAGGCTAAACGGCCGGGAAGAGGCCTGCAACGTGCAAGCCGCCAGTTTGCAGCAAACTGAAACGGCTGCGCGTTGCGTGTAGCACTCTGTCGCGAAAGCGTTGCGATCTGTTCAATTTCCTTGCTGGGCGGCCGTGCGTTCCAGTTCGGCTTTCAGCGAGGGATCGAGTTCCAGGCCGCGCGCAAGTTCATCCAGATAGGCGCGCTCCATGAAGCTGTCCTGTTCCGTGACCAGCAGGCTGGCCAGATAGATTTCCGCTGCCATGGCTGGGGATTGCGCCAGCTTGGCCACGGCTGCCGGGTCGGCGGGTTTTTCCAGTTCTTCATGAGTCCAGCGTTGATCGGCAGCGCTTGGCGACAGACGCTCCACCTCTGCCTCGATCATCGCCTTTTCTCCGGGCCCGATATGGCCATCAGCCTTGGCCGCCGCGATCATGGCGGCCAGCATGGCGCGGCTATGCTGTTCCATCATGGGCGTTTCGACGTCTGTCAGACGCAGCGGGGCCACCGGTACCGGCGCGGTGCCGGTGGCGGCGCCGGCAGGCTGGCCCGGCTGGCGGCTCTGCCAGTCCTGATAGGTCTTGAGGGCCAGCGCCCCCAGGGCGGCCGCCCCCCCGTAGCCTGCGAGCTTTCCGCCCATCTTGCGAAACTTCTTGTTCCCCAGGAGCAGGCCGAGCGCGCCACCCACGAGGGCCCCGCCGCCGAAGCCGCCCATGGGGTTCTGGGAGGTCGACGAGGACCTGACTGCCGAACCGGGATCCTGAGCCAGGCCTTTGCCGGACTGGAGAATCTGTTGAAGAAGGTGCTGTATCGACATGTTATGACCCCGGATGAGTGGCGTCGCCACGCCGCAAGCGGAATGGCGGGAGAGTTTCAGGTGGGGACGGGAAGGCCTTCCGTCAAGGGTTTCTCGGGCTGAGAGGCGGATTCGGCGGCATTGTCGAACAACTGTTCGAGGCGGATGCGGTAGGCCGCGATGATGTGGGCCCGTGCTGCCTGCTCGGCAGCATCGGGGTCGCGCCGGGCCAGGGCTTCGACGATGGCCGCATGTTCGGCACGCGAAGTTTCCGCCCGCCCCGGGGCAGCCAGCGTGGTGCGACCCAGCAGCATCATGGATTCCTGCAAGGTGTTGAGCGTCTTGACCAAGTAGCGGTTGTGGGCGCAGCGGTAAAGGGTTTCGTGAAACAGCCGGTTGTTGGCGGCCAGCGCTTCCGGACTGGTGAGCTGGGCGTCGCGTACATTGATTTCGCGAAGGAAATCAATTTCGACGTCGGCGGCGTGGCGCGCCGCGAGACGGGCGGCCGTGCCTTCCAGTACTTCGCGCATGGCATAGAGCTCGCTGGCCATGGAGTGGTCGAGTTCGGTGACGATGAGGCCGCGGGCGGCGTCCATGGTGAGCAGCCCTTCCAGCTGCAGACGGCTGAGGGCTTCACGGATGGGGGTGCGACTCAGCCCGGTGGCCTCGGCGAGCTCGGTCTCGCGCAGCCGGGTACCGGGACCCAGTCGGCCTGACTGGATGCCTTCCACGATGAAACGGTAGGCCTGGTCGCTGCGGCTCAGGCCGCGCCGTTGGCCTGGGTCGAGATCGTTGTGTTCCGCATTCATAAGTTCAGTGTAGCGTGAAAAACGCTTGTTTCAGTAGGGGATTCTGGCCTAACATACATCTGTATGCAATTGTATTCAAGATTGGTTTGAATCGGATGCACTCGCAAAAGCTGTTACATCAGGAGAGAAAATCGTGAGCCAGGCTCCGACATACGATGTTTTGGTCATCGGCGGCGGCAATGCTGCGCTATGCGCCGCGCTCACTGCGCGCGAGGCCGGTGCCAGTGTCCTCATGCTGGAAGCGGCGCCCAGGGAATGGCGCGGCGGCAATTCCATGCACACGCGCAATCTGCGCTGCATGCACGACGAACCGCAGGACGTGCTGGTCGACGCCTACCCGGAAGAGGAATATTGGCAGGACCTGCTCAAGGTCACGGGCGGCATCACCAATGAAAAGCTGGCCCGCATGGTCATCCGTGAAACAGCCACCTGTCGCGGCTGGATGCGCAAGCATGGCGTGAACTTCCAGGATCCGTTGTCCGGCGCCCTGCACGTGGCACGCACGAACGCATTCTTCATGGGCGGCGGCAAAGCGCTGGTGAATGCGTATTACCGCAGCGCCGAATCCCTGGGTGTGCACATTCGCTACGAAGCGCCGGTGGACGAAATCGAACTCGATGACGGCCGTTTCGTGGCTGCCCGCCTGCGCAGCGGCGAGCGCATCGCCGCGCGATCCTGTGTGCTGGCCGCCGGCGGCTTCGAGTCGAATCGGGAATGGTTGCGCGAGGCCTGGGGCCAGAACGAGCGAGGCGAATGGCCTGCCGACAACTTCCTGATCCGCGGCACGCGCTTCAACCAGGGTGTGCTGCTGCGCTACATGATGGACGTCGGCGCCGACATCATCGGCGACCCGTCGCAGTCGCACTGCGTGGCCATCGATGCCCGTGCACCGCTTTATGACGGCGGTATCTGCACCCGTATCGACTGCGTGTCGCTGGGGGTGGTCGTGAACCGCGACGCGCAGCGTTTCTACGACGAAGGCGAGGACTTCTGGCCCAAGCGCTACGCCATCTGGGGGCGCCTGGTGGCCATGCAGCCCGGCCAGATCGCCTGGTCCATCATCGATTCCAAAGCCGTGGGCCGCTTCATGCCGCCGGTCTTCCCCGGCACCCAGGCCAATACGCTCGAGGAACTCGCGCAGCGCATCGAAATGGATGTCCCCACCTTCGTGAAGACGGTCTCCGACTTCAACAAGGCCTGTGTGCAGGGCAATTTCGACCACACCAAACTGGACGACTGCCACACCCGGGGGCTGGACATCAATAAGACCCACTGGGCCTTGCCCCTGGATACGCCGCCCTTCTTCGCCTACCCGCTGCGGCCCGGCATCACCTTCACCTATCTGGGCCTCAAAGTGAACGAACATGCGGTCGTTCATTTTGGCGGCGTGCCCAGCCAGAACCTGTTCGTGGCCGGCGAAATGATGGCCGGCAACGTTCTGGGCAAGGGCTACACCGCCGGTGTGGGCATGTCGATCGGGACCGTGTTTGGCCGCATTGCGGGCGACCGCGCCGCATCGGCCGCCAAAGGGGAATACAAGCATCTGAAGGGAGAGCAGCGCAATGCAGCTTGATACGTTGATCAAAGAAGCGACCAACCCGGGCGGGCCGGTGGTGCGTGACGCTGAAGGCATGCCGGTGCCGCCGCCCCCTCCCGGGGCGATGTGCAATGGGTCGGCCGCGCAGTCGCTGCTGACCGCAGACGAGGCGGAGGCCGCCCGCATTCTGCAGATCTGCAATGCCTGCCGCTATTGTGAAGGCTTCTGTGCCGTTTTCCCGGCCATGACCCGTCGCCTGGAATTCAA
>JAJUFT010000003.1 GCA_029263615.1 Alcaligenaceae bacterium
CTTCAGACGGGGTTGTCCAGATCGAGGAAGTCGACGCGAACGCCGAATTCACGCGCAACGGCTTCGCCCAGCGCTTTTATGCCGTAGCGCTCGGTCGCGTGGTGACCGGCCGCGATGAAGGCGGTGCCGCTTTCATTGGCCAGATGGAAGTTCTGCTCCGAGGCTTCGCCGGTGATGTAAGCATCGATTCCGGCATCGATGGCGGCTTCCATCATGTTCTGGGCGCCGCCCGTGCACCATGCCACCGTTCGGATCTCGCGGTCGGGGTCGCCCAGCACCAGGGGCTCGCGGCCCAGGGCGCCGGCGATCCGCTGCCCCAGTTCCTGCAGTGAACAGGGTTCGCAGCGCCCGCGCCACATCAGGTCAGAGGGCCCGAAATTGACCGGGCTGCCGTCTTCATTGCGATCGGGCTCGAACCCCAACCGCAGGGCGAGCTGGGCGTTGTTGCCCCATTCGGCGTGGGCGTCCAGCGGCAGATGGAAGCCGAATACATTCAGGTTGTGCTGCAGGGCCGTCGCGATGCGTTGCCGCTTTGCGCCACGCAGCACGGGGTTCTCGTTCTTCCAGAACCAGCCATGATGGACCAGGATGGCATCCGCGTTCTGTTGCACCGCAGCGTCAAGCAGGGCCTGCGACGCCGTCACTCCGGTAATAATATGGCGAATCGTGTCTCTGCCCTCCACCTGTAGCCCGTTGGGGCAGTAGTCCTTGAAGCGTTGGGTCTGCAGCGTGCTTTCAAGCCAGTCGGCGAGCTGCCGCGTGGAAACCTGGTTCATCTATTCTTTCCTCAGAGTCTATGCATCGTTTATGGTTGGTCTTCGCCCAGACCGTTACCGTATGCCTGGGTATTTTATTCATCGTCACCACCTTGCGACCGGACTGGCTGCGCAACGGCGGACGTGTCCCGGCGGATGAGGGCCGCCCGGCACCGACGGCCGTCGTCGAGCAGGCAACCGCTTCCTATGCTGACGCGGTGGCCCGGGCGGCGCCTGCTGTCGTGAACATCTATACCACCAAGGCGGTGGAGGTGCCGCTCATTCCGCTGCCGCCGGACCCTGAACTCAACCGTCTGTTCCGCGGGTTGCCCGGTTTCACGCAGCGGCGCCAGTCCGGCAGCCTGGGCTCGGGCGTCATCGTGCGCGGCGACGGCTACATTCTGACCAACTACCATGTGGTCGAAGCGGCCGATTCCATTCGGGTGGCGCTGGCGGACGGCCGCGAAACCGACGCCAAGGTGGTGGGCGCCGACCCGGAAACGGATCTCGCCGTGCTCAAGATCGGCTTGCCCAAGCTGCAGGCCATTTCCTTCGATGCGGATGAATCGCTGCGCGTGGGTGACGTAGTGCTGGCAATCGGCAATCCCTTCGGTGTGGGGCAGACCACCACGCTGGGAATTGTTTCCGCACTGGGCCGCAACCGCCTGGGCATCAACATCTACGAAAACTTCATCCAGACGGATGCGGCCATCAATCCGGGCAACTCAGGCGGCGCGCTGGTGGACGCCCGGGGCAGGCTGGTGGGCATCAATACCGCGATCTATTCCGAAACGGGAGGCTCGCTGGGCATTGGCTTCGCCATTCCCGCCAAGACGGCAGAGCGCATCCTGGGCGAGATCATCGAGCGCGGCAAGGTGACGCGGGGCTGGTTGGGGATCGAACCCCAGGACATCTCGCCGGAGCTGATGCGGGCGTTCGGTCTGGATAGTCAGAACGGCGTGATCGTGGCCGGCGTGCTGCGGGGCGGCCCGGCGCATGCGGCGGGCCTGCGGGTGGGCGACATCATCCTGAAGATGGACGATGAGGTCATTCACGACTCCATCGGTTTTCTGAATGCGATCGCGCCGCGCAAACCGGGTTCGGAAGTGGACCTCACTCTGCTGCGGGAAGGCCGGCAGATGCGTGGCAAAGTGCTGGTGGGAGAACGGCCGGCGGCAGTGCGCCGGCGCTGATACAGAAATGAACGTCGCGTGCGCTCAGTGGTCGCCGTCCACCTGTGGACTGCGCTCTTCGCTGGGCGCTTCTTCCGCTTTCTGTTCGCGTTTGCGCACGATGGAGGCGGCCAGCAGAATGCCGACTTCATAAAGCAGGCACAGGGGCACGGCCAGCATGAACTGGCTCAGTACGTCGGGAGGGGTGACCACGGCGGCGATCACGAAGGCCCCAACGATCACATAACCGCGAATTTCGCGCAGTTTCTTGACGTCCACCACACCGGTGCTGGCCAGAAGCACGACAGCGACCGGCACTTCGAAGGTGACCCCAAATGCCAGGAACATCGTCATGACGAAGTTCAAGTAAGCCTCGATGTCGGGGGCGGGGGTGATCGATTCCGGCGCGAAGCCGGCAATGAAGTGAAAGACCGTGCGGAAAACCACGAAATAGCAGAACGCCATGCCCGCGATGAACAGGCCGGTGCTGGAGGTGATCAGCGGCAGGGCAAGTTTCTTTTCATGTGCATACAGACCGGGGGCGACGAAGGCCCAAGCCTGATACAGCACATAGGGAAGGGCGAGCAGGAAGGCAGCCAGCAGGGTGACCTTGACCGGCACCATGAAGGGAGTGATCACGCCGGTGGCGATCATGCGTGTTCCCTGAGGCAGCGAGGCCAGCATGGGCTGGGCCAGCACGTCGTAGATGGCCGACGGCCCGGGGTAGATGAAGAGGATCACGAACACGACCAGAACGGCACTCACGGCCCGGAGCAGGCGTGAGCGCAGCTCGATCAGGTGCGACATGAAGGTTTCTTCTTGCTGCGTTGCTTCTTGTGTCACTTGCGCGTACCCGATTCTTCCGCCGTCGCCGGCGCTGCATCTGCAGTGGCATGCTGGATGGCGGCTGCTTCCGTGGCAGGCGCGGGCGCCGAATGTGCGGCCGGGTCGACTTCCCTGCGCGCCTGCTCGACCAGCCCTTCGACGGAAGTGGAGGCTTCCTCGAGGCTCTGGCGGGCTTCCGTGAGCGGCTTCTGAAGGTTTTCTGAAGTCTCGCGCATGGAGGCCTGCAGCGAATGCGCGGCTTCATCCATCTGCTTCTTCAGCTTGTTCATTTCATCCAGGTCGATCTCCCTCTGGATGTCGCTTTTGACGTCGGTGACGTAACGCTGGGCGCGGCCGAGCAGATGCCCCACGGTCCGGGCGACTTTGGGGAGCCGCTCAGGACCGATGACGATCAGCGCTATCACGCCGATCAGCATGAGCTCGGTGAAGCTGACGTCGAACATAGTCAGGCGTCAGTTTTTTCTTTGGCCTGAACGTCGATGGTCTCTTCGCTGCTGGTGCGCTGCGTCACGGCCTCGGGTTTCTTTTCGTCCTGTGCATCAGCCATGCCCTTCTTGAAGCCGCGCACGGCGCCGCCAAGGTCTTCACCGACATTGCGAAGTTTCTTGGTTCCGAAAATCAGGGCAATGATGACCAGAACGATCAACCAGTGCCAGATGCTGAAGGTGCCCATAATGTACTCCCTTAGGCGGCAGGTGCCGCACGCTTGTTCCAGGGGCGCGGGCCCCCGAGGATATGAAGATGCAGGTGATCGACTTCCTGACCGCCTTCCCGGCCTGTGTTCACGACGACGCGAAAGCCGCCATCATGGCCCGGGGTGCAGCCATTGTCAAAGGCCAGTTTCTGCACCAATGTCATCATTCTACCCAACCAGGGGGCATCCTCGGCTTTGATTTCGGCCAGAGATTTGACATGCATTTTCGGGACGAGTAGCAAATGCGTCGGCGCAGCAGGATTGATGTCGTGGAAGGCGATGAATTCTTCGTCTTCGTAGACTTTCTTTGCGGGAATTTCGCCGGCGGCGATCTTGCAGAAAATACAGTTTTCGCTCATGGATCAATGCTCAGGTTTGCGGACGGCTGGCTTTCTCGACAAGGCCCGAGACGCCTTCCCGCCGCGCCAGTTCTTCAAGAACCTCTTCGGGTCGCACCCCATAATAGGCCAGCGCGACCATGCTGTGGAACCAGAGGTCGGCGGTTTCCGCAACAATGCGCGCCTTGTCATTGTCTTTCGCCGCCATGACCAACTCGGTGGCTTCTTCCCCTACCTTCTTGAGGAAGGCATCGGGGCCGCGCTGATAGAGTTTGCTGACGTAGGAGTCGGACGGAGCGTGGGCGCTGCCGGAAGGCAGGCGTGATTCCAGCGTGTCCGCCAGGCGGCTCAGAAGGGTGTCTTGTGCGTTCATCGGTAGATCTGTTCAGGGTCTTTCAGGACCGGGTCGACATTCACCCAGCGCGGCTGGCCGTCAAGGTCGAGCCGCTGGAAGAAACAGCTGCGCCGCCCCGTGTGGCAGGCAATGCCGCCGACCTGCTCCACCTTGAGCAGAATGACGTCGGCGTCGCAGTCGAGGCGAATTTCATGCACCTGCTGCTGGTGGCCGGATTCTTCGCCCTTGCGCCAGAGGCGTTTGCGCGAGCGCGACCAGTACACGGCGCGGCCGCTGCTGACGGTTTCGGTGAGCGCTTCCGCGTTCATCCAGGCAACCATCAGTATGGTGCCGTCGGCGACGTCCTGCGCAATGGCGGGGATCAGGCCGTTTTCGTCGAAGCGGACGGCATTCAGCCAGTCGGGTGTGCTCATGGGTCCAGCCTGACCTTCACGCCCTGGGCGGCTAGGAATTCCTTGGCTTCGCGCACGGTGTATTCGCCGTAGTGGAAGATGCTGGCGGCCAGCACGGCGCTGGCGCCGCCCTGAATGATGCCGTCGGCCAGGTGCTGCAGGTTGCCCACGCCGCCCGAGGCGATCACCGGGACCGGCACCGCATCGGAAACCGCGCGCGTGAGAGCCAGGTCGAAGCCGGATTTGGTGCCGTCGCGGTCCATGCTGGTCAAGAGCAGTTCCCCGGCGCCATATTCGGCCATCTTGCGGGCCCATTCGACGACGTCCAGGCCCGTGGCACGGCGCCCGCCGTGAGTGTAGACCTCCCA
The DNA here is from genome assembly GCA_029263615.1 of Alcaligenaceae bacterium. Lineage (GTDB taxonomy): Bacteria > Pseudomonadota > Gammaproteobacteria > Burkholderiales > Burkholderiaceae_B > Yanghanlia. Next base: position 4,921 of record JAJUFT010000003.1, read on the forward strand.
GCGGGGCGGTTCACCGTCCGCAGAAACGCGGCGGGCGTCAATGGCCACCACAATGCATTGGGATCCATGGTGGTCGGCCGCCTCGCGCACCAGATCGGGGTTGGCGATGGCCGCACTGTTGATGGACACCTTGTCGGCGCCCGCGTTCAGCAGCCGCTGCACGTCGCTAACCTGGCGGACGCCGCCGCCCACGGTTAGTGGAATGAAGACCTCACTGGCCACTGATTCAATGATGGGCAGAATGAGATCGCGGTCGTCGCTGGTGGCCGTGATGTCGAGGAAGGTGAGCTCGTCGGCACCCTGTTCGTTGTAGCGGCGCGCGATCTCGACGGGATCGCCCGCATCGACGAGATCGACGAAATTCACGCCCTTGACGACACGCCCTGCAGTGACGTCCAGGCAGGGAATGATGCGGCAGCAGAGGTCGCTGCGGGTGTCGGCAGTATCTTGATTCATGATGCGCTCAGCTGGTCAGCGCGTTCCTGCGCAGCGGCGAAATCCAGCGTGCCTTCGTAAATGCTGCGGCCCAGAATGGCGCCTTCCACTCCCTCGTGCTCGACCGCGCACAAGGCTTCGATGTCGCGCAGGTCGGTGACGCCGCCCGAGGCGATGATGGGGATGTTGACGCTTTGCGCCAGGCGGACGGTGGCTTCGATGTTCACGCCGCTGAGCATGCCGTCGCGGCCGATGTCGGTGTAGATGATGGATTCCACCCCGTAATCTTCGAACTTGCGGGCCAGATCGATGACGTCGTGGCGGGTCAGCTTGCTCCAGCCATCGGTGGCCACCTTGCCGTCACGCGCGTCCAGGCCAACGATGATGTTGCCCGGGAAGGCGCTGCAGGCGTCACGCAGGAAGCCCGGGTCCTTCACGGCGGCGGTGCCGATGATCACATAAGAGATCCCGTTGTCGAGGTAGTGCTCGATGGTGTCGAGGTCGCGGATGCCTCCGCCGATCTGGACCGGGATTTCTTCCGCGACGGTGTCCACGATGGCCTTGATGGCGGCGGCATTCTTCGGCTTGCCGGCAACGGCGCCATTGAGGTCGACCAGGTGTAGGCGGCGTGCGCCCTGATCGAGCCATTGTTCGGCGATCGTGGCGGGGTTCTCGGAGAATATGGTTGCGTCGTTGAGGTCGCCCTGGCGTAGGCGAACGCAACGCCCGTCTTGCAGGTCGATGGCGGGAATCAGGAGCATGATGAATCAGCCGATAAGATGCGTGAGAATGGATTCAGACATCCGCCGCCACAATGGCTGGTGTGGCGGGCAGAAAAGGAGGGGTTATCAGGTTCAGGGTTGCCATTCTGCAAAGTTGCGATAGAGCCGGAGGCCGTGGTCGGCACTCTTTTCGGGGTGAAACTGCACGGCGAAAATGTTATCTGCTGCAATGGCACAGGTAAAGCGCTGGCCGTAATGACTAACCCCTACAGTCAGGCCCGGATCCTCCGGAACCGCAAAGTAGCTGTGAACGAAATAGAAGGGGGTGCCGTTGGGGATGCCGGACCACAGCACGTGGTCGCGCACCTGGATGACGGCGTTCCAGCCCATGTGCGGCACCTTGAGTCGGGGGCCGGCCGCCTGCGGTGCGGCCGATGCGCCCGCGTCGGCTGGCCCGGAGATGTCGCCGTCTCCGATGGGAGGGGCGTACTGGGGGCCGGAAAAACGCCGGACCCAGCCGGGGAAAATGTCCAGGGCCTGCACATTCCCTTCGTCACTGCCGGAGAACAGCATTTGTTCGCCTACACAGACGCCCAGCAAGGGTTTCTCGCGTGCGGCGCGGACGACGGCTTCGCGCATGCCGGAGGCATCGAGGGTGCGCATACAGTCGGGCATGGCCCCCTGGCCGGGGAACACGACCCGGGACGCGTTGCGCAGTTGTTCAGGAGTATTGCAGATGCGGATATCGGCGTCGGGCGCGGCAGCGCGCAGGGCGCGCGCCACCGAGTGAAAGTTGCCCATCCCGTAATCGACGATGGCAATGGTGTTCAAGATGCGTCCAGTCGCGTTGGGTTCAGAGTACGCCCTTGGTCGAAGGAATCACGCCTTCGCTGCGGGGATCAAGCTCCAGGGCCATGCGCAGGGCGCGGCCGAAGGCTTTGAAGACGGTCTCGCACTGGTGGTGTGCGTTTTCGCCCTTGAGGTTGTCGATGTGCAGGGTGACCAGGGCATGGTTGGCAAAGCCCTGGAAGAACTCGCGCGCCAGGTCGACATCGAAGCGGCCGATGTGCGAGCGGGTGAAGGGCACGTTGTAGAAGAGCCCGGGGCGCCCGGAAAAGTCGATGACCACCCGTGAGAGGGACTCATCGAGGGGCACGTAGGCATGGCCGTACCGGCGCATGCCGGCCTTGTTGCCCACGGCGGCCGCAAAGGCCTGGCCCAGCGTGATGCCGACGTCTTCCACGGAGTGATGGTCGTCGATGTGGACGTCGCCATCGCAGTGGATGTCGAGGTCGATCAGGCCGTGGCGGGCGATCTGGTCGAGCATGTGGTCCAGGAAGGGAACCCCGGTGTTGATGCTCTGGCGGCCCGTGCCATCGAGATTGATGGCTGCTCGCACGCGGGTTTCTTGGGTATTGCGGGTAATGTCGGCGGTACGCATGTCAGGCTTGAGTGTCGGTGGGTTCTAAACGGTACTCGGCACTGGCTGCATGCGCCTGCAGCCCCTCGCCGCGGGCAAGGGTGGAGGCAATGCGTCCGAGTGTCTGAGCGCCGGCCTGCGACACTTTGATCAGGCTGGAGCGCTTCTGGAAGTCGTATACGCCCAGGGGCGAGGAGAACCGCGCCGTGCGGGCGGTCGGCAGAACGTGGTTGGGGCCGGCGCAGTAATCGCCCAGCGATTCCGAGGTATAGGGCCCCAGGAAAATGGCCCCGGCGTGGCGGATGCGGTCCGCCCAGTGCTCGGGATTGGCGGTGGAGATTTCAAGGTGCTCGGGCGCAATCTGGTTGGCGATCTCGCAGGCTTCCTCGAGGTCGCGGACTTTGATGAGGGCGCCGCGACGGCTCAGGCTCACGCTCAGGATGTCGGTGCGCGGCATCGTGGGCAGCAGTCGGTCGATGGCCTGTTGTACGGCTTCGAGGTAATCGGCGTCGGGGCACAACAGGATGGCCTGCGCCATTTCGTCGTGTTCGGCCTGAGAGAAGAGATCCATGGCCACCCACTCTGCCGGGGTGCTGCCGTCACAGATGACGAGGATCTCGCTGGGGCCGGCAATCATGTCGATGCCCACGGTGCCGAAGACGCGCCGTTTGGCGGCCGCCACGTAGGCGTTGCCGGGCCCGACAATCTTGTCGACCGGGGCGATGGACTGCGTGCCGTGGGCCAGCGCACCCACTGCCTGCGCGCCGCCAATGGCCACGACGCGATCGACACCGCCAATGGCGGCAGCCGCCAGCACGATGGGGTTGCGGACGCCATCGGGGGTGGGCGTGACCATCACGACCTCCGGAACGCCGGCCACTTTGGCGGGGATCGCGTTCATGAGCACGGAGGAGGGGTAGGCAGCCTTGCCACCGGGCACGTACAGCCCGACGCGGTCCAGCGGGGTGACCTTCTGGCCCAGCACCGTGCCGTCTTCTTCGGTGTAGCTCCAGCTCTGCGCGACCTGGTGCTGGTGGTAGCGGCGAATGCGATCGGCCGCGGCTTCGAGCGCGGCGCGCTGGTCGTGCGGCAGGGCATCGAGCGCGGCCTGCCATTCATGGCGCTCGATTTCGAGTTCTGCGACGCTATTGGCCTGCACGCGGTCGAAGCGGCGGGTGTATTCCAGCAGCGCCGCGTCGCCTTCCTGCTCGACGCGGGCGAGGATCTCGGCGGTGGCGCGTTCAATGGATTCGTCCTGCGAGGCATCGTAGGCCAGCAGGCGGCGGAGATCCGACGGGAAGCCGGAATCTGCGGTATCGAGGCGATTGATGGACGGCATGGGAGTACAGTGGGTTTAGCGGCGCACGCGGCGCCCTTGCACGGATACGTAGAGTGTATCCTGTATTGCCTTTTGCTTCCCTGGCTCCCGCATGGGCTCAGGCTCCGGAGGCTTGAGCGAAGGCGTCGATCAGGGGCCTGAGTGCCTGTCCGCGCGTCTTGAGCGCGGCCTGGTTCACGATCAGTCGCGACGAAATGTAGGCAACGTCTTCCACGGCCACCAGGTTGTTCGCCTTGAGCGTGCCGCCGGTCGACACCAGGTCGACGATGGCATCGGCCAGGCCCACCAGGGGAGCCAGCTCCATGGAGCCATACAGCTTGATCAGATCGACGTGTACGCCTTTCTGGGCGAAGTGCTCGCGCGCGGCACGCAGGTATTTGGTCGCCACGCGCAGGCGGGAGCCCTGACGCACGGCGGCATGGTAGTCGAAGCCTTCCCGAACGGCCACGCACAGCCGGCAGCGGGCAATGTTCAGGTCGACGGGCTGGTAGAGCCCGCCCGGGTGGCTGGCCGTGTGCTCGTACAGCACGTCTCGGCCGGCAATGCCGAAGTCGGCGGCTCCGTACTGGACATACGTCGGTACATCAGTCGCCCGCACGATGATGATGCGCAGATCGGGCCGTGTGGTGTCCAGTATCAGTTTGCGGGAGCGTTCGGGGTCGTCCTTGACCTGGACGCCGGCCGCTTCGAGCAGCGGCAGGGTTTCCTCGAAAATGCGGCCCTTGGACAGGGCGAGGGTCAGGGGAGTGGCGAGGCTGGAGGTGCTCATGGGGCGTTTCCGGGAATGCGTTCGATGTCAGCGCCGAGTGCGCGCAGTTTCTCTTCCATACGTTCGTAGCCGCGGTCCAGATGATAGATGCGGTCCACCACGGTTTCGCCTTGGGCGGCCAAGCCGGCAATGACCAGACTGGCCGAGGCGCGCAGGTCGGTGGCCATGACGGTGGCCCCGGATAGCAAGGGGACGCCGGTGACGACGGCCGTGTCGCCCTCGACTTCAATGCGGGCGCCCAGACGGGAGAGCTCAGGAGCGTGCATGTAGCGATTCTCGAAGATGGTTTCCACAATGACCGCGGTGCCGTCCGCCACCGTGTTCAAGGCCATGAGTTGCGCCTGCATGTCGGTGGGGAAACCGGGATATTCGAGGGTGCGGAATCCGGTGGCACGCGGGCGCTTGTCCATGCGGGCGCGGATCCAGTCTGCGCCTTCCTCGATCTGCACACACGCCTCGCGCAGCTTGTCGAGAATGGCACCCATGGTGTGGGCGGCCGTATGGCGCAACATGATCTCCCCGCCGGTGGCGCCCACGGCGCATAGAAAGGTACCGGCTTCGATGCGGTCGGGCACGATGCTGTGATGGGCGCCGTGCAGGCGTTCCACGCCGTCGATCACGATGCGGTCGGTGCCGTGCCCCTGGATGCGGGCGCCCATCTTGATGAGCAGCTCGGCCAGGTCGACGACCTCCGGTTCGCGGGCGGCGTTCTCCAGCACGGTGCGACCGTCCGCCAGCACAGCGGCCATCATGAGGTTCTCCGTGCCGGTGACGGTGACCATGTCGGTGCGGATGGTGGTGCCCTTGAGCCGTTCGGCGCGCGCCACCACGTAGCCATGTTCGATGCTGATTTCGGCGCCCATGGCGGCCAGGCCCTTGATGTGCTGGTCGACCGGGCGCTGGCCGATGGCGCAGCCGCCGGGCAGGCTGACGCGCGCTTCGCCGAAGCGGGCCACCAGGGGACCCAGCACCAGGATGGAGGCGCGCATGGTCTTGACTAGGTCGTAGGGCGCTTCGAGGCTGCTGACCTGGGAGGCGTCCAGTTCCACGCGGGTGCCGTCACCGTTGCGGTATTTCACGCCCAGGCGTTCCAGCAGGTGCAGGGTCGTGCCGATGTCGCGCAGACGGGGCACGTTGTCCAGGATGAGCGTCTCCGGCGTCAGCAGGCTGGCGCACAGGATGGGCAGGGCGGCGTTCTTGGCGCCCGAAATGGCGACTTCCCCGTGCAGGGGCCGGCCGCCCCGGATCCGCAATTTATCCATTGTTTTCGGCCTGATATTCGGCAGGGGTGAGGGTGCGCATGGAGAGGGCGTGAATTTCGGCCTTCATGCGGTCACCCAGGGCAGCGTAGACCAGCTGGTGACGGGCAATCAGGCGCTTGCCCTCAAAAGCGGGGCTGACGATCAGCGCTTCGAAATGTGAACCGTCTCCAACAACTTGGAGAACCTCACATTCCAGATTGTCGGCGATGTACTGGCGTACGAGTTCAGGGGTGGGCAGCATGATTCAGTTCCGAAGTTTGTAACCCTTCGCCAGCAGGCGCAGGGTGAAAAGAGACAAGACGATGAAGACGGCGCTCACCACGGTGAGGCTGTGCCACGGTGAAACGTCGGACGCACTGAAGAAACCGTGGCGGAAGCCGTCGATCATGTAGAAGACCGGGTTCCAGTGCGAGACGCCCTGCCAGAACTCGGGCAGGCTGTGAATCGAATAGAACACGCCGGACAGAAAGGTGGCGGGCAGGATCAGGAAGTTCTGGAAGGCGGCCAGCTGGTCGAACTTCTCGGACCACAGCCCGGCGATGATGCCCAGGTTGCCCATCACGCCGCAGGACAGTACCGCAAAGGTCAGTATCCAGCCCGGTTCGCTGATGGGCAGGTCGGTGAAGAACAGGGCGACCAGCCACACACCCAGACCACAGCACAGGCCGCGCGCTATGGCGGCCAGCAGGTAGGCCCCGTAGATCTCCAGATGCGACAGCGGCGGCAGCAGGATGAACACCAGATTGCCGGTGATGCGGCTCTGGATCAGTGAGGACGACGGGTTGGCGAAGGCATTCTGCAGCATGCTCATCATCATCAGCCCGGGAATCAGGAAGGCGGTGTAGGGCAGCGTGCCATACACATGCACCCGGCCTTCCAGCACATGGGCGAAGACGAGCAGGTAGAGCAGGGCGGTGAGCACGGGGGCGGCAATCGTCTGGAAAGCCACCTTCCAGAATCGCTGCAATTCCTTGCGCAGCAGGGTCGGGAAGCCGGAGCCCATATCGTCACGGCGCTGGCGGATAGGCGTGCTGCTCATGCCACCTCCTCAAGGGTGTCGCCGTGCATGAAGCGCACGAAAGCGTCTTCCAGGTCGTGCCCGCCGACCTGGGCGAGCAGGGCCTGGGTGGTGTCCAGGGCAATGACACGGCCCTGCTTGAGCATGGCGATGCGGCCGCAGAGGGCCTCGGCTTCTTCCAGAGAGTGGGTGGTCAGAAGAATGGTGTGGCCATCCTTGTTGAGGCGCGAGATGAATTCCCAGAGCGTGCGGCGCAGGTCGACGTCCACGCCGGCGGTCGGTTCGTCCAGAATGATGACCGGAGGGCGGTGCACCAGGGCCTGGGCCACCAGCACCCGGCGCTTCATGCCGCCGGACAGGGCGCGCATGTTCGTATCGGCCTTGTCGCTCAGCCCGAGATTGGCCAGTACTTCATCGATCCAGTCGTCGTTGTGGCGCAGCCCGAAGTAGCCCGACTGAAGGCGCAGGGTTTCGCGCACCGTGAAGAAGGGGTCATAGACGATTTCCTGCGGGACGACGCCCAGCGACTGTCGGGCTTCGCGAAACTGCGTGGTGACATCGAAGCCGCAGACCTCGGCGCGACCCGCGGTGGGGCGGGCGAGCCCGGCCAGAATGGAGATGAGGGTGGTCTTGCCGGCCCCGTTGGGGCCAAGCAGTCCGAAGAATTCGCCATGCTCGACGGCGAACGAGACGCCATCGAGGGCCTGGAAGCCTTTGCCACGTGGCTTGCCCGTCAGGGCTTCCACGAGCCGACGGGGACGAGGGGCATAAATTTTTGAGACGTTTTCTAGCTTGAGCGCGGACATGTTCTGGAAAGAGAGCCGGCAAGGGCATCGGCCCGAACCCGGTCGGACAGTGTGCAGGCGCGACCGCAATTGCCGGGAAAATCTGCCTGGCGGCCGCGAGCCCAACCTCATTATAAGCGGCCGCATCCCCGGCTCATGTGAGGACCGGGGCAGCGGGACCGGGGCCCCGCGCCTGCCGGGCGTCGCCGCTTCTAGTTCGCGTTGCTCTGGTTCAGTGCCTTGATCAGCCCGTCAATGCCGGACTGCTGAATCTGCTGGGCGAACTGGTTGCGATAGTTCTGGATCAGCCAGATGTTCTCGATGTTGAGGTCGTACACCTTCCAGCCTTCCGGTGTTTTCTCGAGACGGTAGTCCACCGCCACGGCCGGGGCGTTGCGACGGGTCACCAGCGAACGCACAACCACGTCGTCGGCGTTCGCGTCGCCGCGGAAGGGCTGGATCTCGATGCGCGAGACTTCGTCGACGCTGGACAGCGCCCCGCTGTAGGTGCGCACCAGCGTGCCGCGGAAGGCTTCAACCAGCGCCTTCTGCTGTTCGGGAGAGGCCTGGCGCCAGTAGCGGCCGGCGGCCAGGCGGGTGGTTTTCTCGAAGTTCACATAGGGCAGGATCAGCTCATCGACCAGCTGGTTGATGCGGTTGAGGTCGCCCCGCTTGACGTCGGGATCGCCCTTGACGGCCTGCAGGGCACTGTCGGCGACGGCCTGCACGAATTCGTTGGGGGCCGCCTTGGGGTCGGGCTTCGCCTGGGCCGGGGCGCTGATGAGGGCCAGCAGCGTGGCGGCACACAGCACGATGGTGGCCGCCATGCGGCCCAGGATCGGGTGATTCAGAGGGTAATGGGTATTTGCAAGCATGTCTGTCTTCTGTTCAGGCGTCGGGCGGCAGGGGGGCGCCGTCACTTCGTGGCGGGTTCCGGGTCCGTGTAGTCGGGCAGCGCGTCGTCGGAGTAGTCGGGCACGGCGCCTTCGTCGCCCACGCGCTGGTTGACCAGGGCGTCTCGGCGCTGCAGATAGGCGTCACGAATGAAGCTGTAGCGATCCAACGCGGTGCGGTTGACGATCTCGTCGGCACTCAGCAGGCTGTGGCGGATGTCCACCACATAGACGCCCAGCAGCGTGTTGCGCACCGGAACGTCGTTGATGGCGAAGATGGGCGTGCGCGGCGAGATGGTGGCCACGCTGGTCAGGGTGGCGGTGGTGTCACGCACCGTGCTCGAACCCAGGAAGGGCAGCACGACATACGGGCCCGAGCCCATACCCCATACGCCCAGCGTGGTGCCCAGATCGTTGGGAATGCGGTAGGCGCCGTTCATGCTCGCCACGTCGATACAGCCGCCCAGGCCCATGGTGGTGTTGAACATCACGCGGCCGAGGGTGTTGAAGAAGTCGTGCGGGCGCGCCTGCAGGAAACTGTTCAGGGCGGACCAGACATCGTTCAGATTGCCGAAGATGTTGCCGACACAGGTGCGCACCGGGTCGGGCGTGAGATCGCGATAGGCGTACGCAATGGGTTTGAGCAGCGCGCCGTCGACGGCATCGTTGAACGCGAACATGCCGCGGTTGTAGCCTTCCCAGGGGTCGCGCGGGTTGGTCGGCTCGACAGATGCACAGCCTCCGAGCAACAGGGCGGCGGTGATCGCAAGGGCAAGAGGGCGAATGCGGGCTGTGCGGACGTTCTTCTTCATGGTTTTTCCTGGCTGCCGGCCGAGCTGTAGAGGAACTTGCTGATGAGTTCTTCCAGGACGACGGCGCTTTGTGTGTATTGGATGGTGTTTCCTGCAGCCAGCATTTTATCTTCGCCGCCCGGCGTGATGCCGATATATTGTTCGCCCAGCAACCCCGAGGTCAGGATGGAGACGGAAGAGTCGGTGGGGAAGGCGTATTTGGATTCGATCTCCATCGACACAATGGCCTGGAAGCGCTCGTTGTCGAAGGAAATGCCCGACACGCGACCCACCACGACCCCGCTGCTCTTGACCGGGGCACGGACCTTGAGCCCGCCCAGATTTTCGAAGGAGGCGTGCACCGTGTAGGTGGGGGTGAAGGTGAAGGAGCTCATGTTGCCGGCGCGCAGGGCCAGGAATACCAGGGCAATCGCACCGAGCAGAACAAAGAGGCCCACCCAGAAATCGGTTTTGTCGCGGGTCATAGTGATGTATCCATTGAATCGTTTAGCCGAACATCAGAGCCGTCATGACGAAGTCCAGCCCCAGGACCAGGAGCGAACTGTGTACGACGGTGCGGGTGGTGGCGCGCGAGACGCCTTCCGGGGTGGCGCGGGCCGTCCAGCCGGCATGCAGCGCCACCAGCGTCACGGCAAGGCCGAACACCACACTCTTGATGAAACCGTTCAGGATGTCGTTGATGACATCGACGCCCTCCTGCATCTGTGACCAGAACGCGCCCGGGTCGATGCCGATCAGCTGCACGCCGACGACCCAGCCCCCGATCACGCCCACCATGGAGAAGACCGCGGCCAGCACCGGCATGGCGATCAGCCCGCCCCAGAAACGCGGCACCAGCACGCGGCGGATGGGGTCGACGGCCATGACTTCCATGGCGGCCAGTTGCTCGCCCGCCTTCATGAGGCCGATTTCGGCGGTCAGCGAAGTGCCCGCCCGGCCGGCAAACAGCAGGGCCGTGACCACGGGGCCCAGTTCGCGGGTGAGTGAGAGCGCCACAAGCAGGCCCAGCGCTTCTTCTGAGCCGTAGCGGCTGAGGGTGTAGTAACCCTGCAGGCCCAGAACGAAACCGACAAAGAGGCCGGAGACCGCAATGATGAGCAGGGAGTGGTTGCCGATGAAATGGATCTGCTGGGTGACTAGGCGCGCGCGGCTGAGGGCCGCTCCACTGCGGGCCAGGATGGCACCGGCCAGACGCATGAAGGCGCCCAGGTTGGTGATGCTCTTGCGCACGCGGGCACCCAGCTGGGAGATGGCCTTGTAAGGCGTCGTCATGGGCGGCGTCCTTTGCGTTGTTCCAGCCACTGGCTGAAGGCCGGGGTGACGGGATAATGAAAGCCGATGGGGCCGTCCGGCTCGCCGTCCAGGAACTGGCGCACGAAGGGGTCATGCGATGCAGACAGCGTGGCGGGCGAGCCGGCCGCGATCATCTTGCCCTGGCCCACCATGTAGACCTGATCAGCAATCGCGAAGGATTCCTTGACGTCGTGGGTGATCAGCACCGACGCACAGCCGAGCTTGTCGGTCAGGCTGCGGATCAGGCGGGCGGTGATGCCCAGCGAGATCGGGTCCAGGCCGGCAAAGGGTTCGTCGTACAGAATGAGCTCGGGCTCCAGCACGATGGCCCGCGCCAGGGCGACGCGGCGCGCCATGCCGCCGGAGATTTCCGAGATGCGCAGGTGCGCGGCCGCCTTGAGGCCGACCGCATCGAGCTTTTCCAGTACGCGGTCCTGGATCTGGCTTTCGGAAATTCGGGTGTGTTCCCTGAGAGGGAATGCCACGTTTTCGAAGACGTTCAGGTCGGTGAACAGGGCGCCTTGCTGGAACAGCACCCCCATGCGCTGGCGCAGCTTGCGCAGGGCTTCGCCGGTGACCCCCGAGAGATCCTGGCCAAAGGCGGCCACGCGGCCTTTCTGGGCATGGATCTGCGCCGTGGCGGCCCGCAACAGGGTGGTTTTGCCCGAACCGGAGCCGCCCATGAGGGCCACAACCTGGCCCTTGCGCGCCTCGATGTTGATGTCGCGGAGTACCGTGAAGTCGCCATAGCCGAGCGCGACATCGGTAAACTGCAGAATGGTGTCTGATGACGGAACGGTGGTCATGGCAAGTCTTCGATGAACTCGAAGGCATTGTATCGTGAGCACACCCCGGTCCGGGTGAGCAGGACCGGGGTGGCGGGTGCTCAACGCGGCAGCGTGCTGTGCCCCATGAGGTATTCGTCCACGGCGCGCGCGCATTGGCGGCCCTCGCGGATGGCCCATACCACCAGCGACTGGCCGCGGCGCATATCGCCGGCGGCAAACACCTTGTCGACATTGCTGCGGTAGTTCTGCGTGTCGGCAAGCGCATTGCCACGGGCGTCGATGTCCACGCCAAAGGCGTCCAGCACGTTGCGCACGGGCGACACAAAGCCCATGGCCAGCAGCACCAGATCGGCCTTGAGTTCAAATTGCGAGCCTTCCACTTCGCGCATCTTCATCTGGCCCGTGACCTTGTCGCGGAACCATTCCACGCGCACGGCAATCAGTTTTTCCACCTTGCCGTTCTTGCCTTCCAACGCCTTGGTCGAGACGGCCCAGTCACGCTCACAGCCTTCTTCATGTGAAGACGAGGTGCGCAGACGGGCGGGCCAGTAGGGCCAGGTCATGGGCTTGTCCTCGACGTCGGGCAGGCGCGGCATGAGCTCAAACTGCGTGACCGACGCCGCCCCGTGCCGGTTGCTGGTGCCCACGCAGTCGGAACCGGTGTCGCCGCCCCCGATGACGATGACATGCTTGTCCTTGGCGCTGATCTGGCGCGGCACACGGTCGCCGGCATTCACCATGTTCTGCTGACGCAGGAAATCCATGGCGAAGTGCACGCCGCGCAGTTCCCGGCCGGGTACAGGCAGGTCGCGCGGGGTCTCGGCGCCGCCGGTCAGCACGATGGCGTCGAACTCGGCCTTCAGGGACTCGGGCGTGCGGACGGTGACACCCTCGGGTGCATCGAGGGGGTTGCCGACGTAGGTCGAGGGCTGAAACTCCACGCCTTCCGCTTCCATCTGGGCCAACCGCCGGTTGATGAGGTTCTTGTCCAGCTTGAAGTCGGGAATGCCATAGCGCAGCAGCCCGCCCACGCGATTGCTTTTCTCGAAGACCGTCACTTCGTGACCGGCCCGCGCCAGTTGCTGTGCACAGGCCAGGCCTGCGGGGCCGGACCCCACCACCGCCACCCGCTTGCCCGTCAGGCGGGAGGCCGGTTGCGGCACGACCCAGCCCTGTTCCCAGCCATGATCGATGATGGCGTGTTCGATCGACTTGATGCCGACCGGGTCGTTGTTGATGTTCAGCGTGCAGGCGGCTTCGCAGGGGGCCGGGCAGATGCGGCCGGTGAACTCGGGGAAGTTGTTGGTGGAGTGCAGCACGTCTAGGGCACGGCGCCACTCCTGCCGGTAAACGAGGTCATTCCAGTCGGGAATGATGTTGTTCACCGGGCAGCCGTTGTGGCAGAAGGGAATGCCGCAGTCCATGCAGCGCGCGGCCTGCACGGCGGCCTGGCTGTCATCCAGGCGGGGGACGAACTCCGACCAGTGGCGCACGCGCACCTGGGGCGCCTCGTACGCGGCCTCAATACGTTGGAATTCCAGAAATCCAGTGATCTTGCCCATCTTCTTTCCTCAGGCAGCAATTTGTTCAGGGTTGGCAGCGTGCCAGAGTTCGCCCAGTGCACGGCGATACTCGGTGGGCATCACTTTGACGAACTGGCTGCGGCTGCGCTCCCAGTGATCGAGCATGTCGCGGGCGCGGAAGCTGCCCGTGTAGCGGAAATGGTTCTCGATCAGGCGGCGCAGAATGCTTTCGTCGGTTTCGCGTTCGGCGCCCGGGCCGACGCTGTGCCAGCTGTGGCGTTCGTTGCGGTCAAACTGTTCGGCGTGGGGCGCCACGACATCGAGCTCCACCATGGCCAGGTTGCAGCGGCGGCGGAAGTGGCCGTCCGGATCCCAGACGTAGGCCACGCCACCGGACATCCCGGCTGCGAAGTTGCGACCCGTGCTGCCCATGACCACGACGGTTCCGCCCGTCATGTATTCGCAGCCGTGGTCCCCCGTGCCTTCCACCACGGCGATGGCGCCCGAATTCCGGACGGCGAAGCGTTCGCCCGCCACCCCGTTGAAATAGGCTTCCCCTTCGAGCGCGCCATACAGCACCGTGTTGCCGGCGATAATGTGTTCGGGCCCGAAACCGCGGAAGTCATTCGGCGAACGCACGATGATCCGACCGCCCGACAGGCCTTTGCCGACGTAGTCGTTGGCTTCGCCCACCAGATCCAGGGTGATGCCGCGTGCCAGGAAGGCGCCGAAGCTCTGGCCTGCCGTGCCATTGAGCTGGATGTGGATGGTGTCGTCCGGCAGCCCTTCATGGCCGTAACGCCGTGCGACTTCCCCGGACAGCATCGCGCCCACACTGCGATTGCGGTTGCGCACCGGCGTGATGAACGACACGTTCTCGCCCCGTTCCAGCGCGGGTTTGCAGCGGGCGATGAGCTCGTGATCCAGCGCCTTTTCCAGGTTGTGGTTCTGCTCATGCACCTGATGGAGCGGCTCGTCGGACGGCACGGCATGCAGCAGACGGCTGAAGTCCAGGCCCTGCGCCTTCCAGTGCTCGACGCTGCGGCGGGTGTCCAGCAGCTCAACACGGCCGATCAGATCCTCGAAGCGGCGTACGCCCAGCTGGGCCATGATTTCGCGCACTTCTTCGGCGACGAAGAAGAAGTAGTTGACGACGTGTTCCGGCTTGCCCTGGAACTTGCGGCGCAGGACGGGATCCTGGGTGGCAACGCCAACCGGGCAGGTGTTCAGATGGCATTTGCGCATCATGATGCAGCCTTCCACCACCAGCGGGGCGGTGGCGAAACCGAATTCGTCCGCGCCCAGCAGGGCGCCGATCACGACGTCGCGGCCGGTCTTCATCTGGCCATCGGCCTGCACGCGGATGCGCGAGCGCAACTTGTTCAGCACCAGCGTCTGCTGGGTTTCAGCCAGCCCCAGTTCCCACGGGGTGCCGGCATGCTTGATGGACGACACCGGCGATGCGCCCGTTCCTCCGTCATGGCCGGCGATCACCACGTGGTCGGCCTTGGCCTTGGCCACGCCTGTGGCTACCGTACCGACGCCGACTTCGGACACCAGCTTGACGGACACGGAGGCCTGCGGGTTGACGTTCTTCAGATCGTGAATGAGCTGGGCCAGGTCTTCGATCGAATAGATGTCGTGGTGCGGCGGGGGCGAGATCAGCCCGACGCCCGGCACCGAGTGACGCAGCTTGGCAATGTATTCGGACACCTTGTGGCCCGGCAGCTGGCCGCCTTCGCCGGGCTTGGCGCCCTGGGCCATCTTGATCTGGATCTGATCGGCGCTGCTCAGGTATTCGGCGGTGACGCCAAAGCGACCGGAGGCCACCTGCTTGATGCGCGACCGCAGGGAATCCCCCGCCGACAACGGGATGTCGGCTTCAACACGATCGCCGCCCAGGAAGGAGGCCAGCGTATCGCCCTTCTTGATCGGACTCTTGCCCTGACGCATTTCGGCGCGGTAACGCAGCTCGTCCTCGCCGCCTTCACCCGTATTGGACTTGCCGCCCAGACGGTTCATGGCCACGGCCAGCACGGCGTGGGCTTCGGTGGAAATGGAGCCCAGCGACATGGCGCCGGTGGCGAAGCGCTTGACGATCTCCTTGGCTGGCTCGACTTCGCTGAGCGGAATGGCTCGGGCCGGGTCGACCTTGAACTCGAACAGGCCGCGCAGGGTCATGAGGCGACGCGACTGGTCGTTCACGATCTGCGCATATTCCTTGTAAGTGTTGTAGTTCTTGCCGCGGGTGGCGTGCTGCAGCTTGGCGATGGCGTCGGGCGTCCACATGTGCTCTTCGCCGCGGACGCGCCAGGCATACTCGCCGCCGACCTCCAGGTCTTTCTCGAGCAGGGGGTCGGTGCCGAAGGCGGCCGCGTGCAGGCGCAGGGCCTCTTCCGCAATCTGGAAGATGCCGATGCCTTCGATGTGGCTGGCGGTGCCGGTGAAGTATTTCTCGACCAGGTCGGAATTCAGGCCCACGGCTTCAAAAATCTGCGCGCCGGTGTAGGACATATAGGTCGAAATGCCCATCTTCGACATGACCTTGTTCAGGCCCTTGCCGACGGCCTTGATGTAATTGGCCACGGCCTTCTCGGGGTGTTCCCCGGCAGACAGCGTCTCAAGCGCGAGATAGGGGTGAACCGCTTCGGCGCCATAGCCGCCCAGCAGGGCGAAATGGTGCACTTCTCGTGCGGAACCGGTTTCCACCACCAGGCCGGTGCGGGTGCGCAGACCGGCGCGGATCAGGTGATGGTGGATGGCGGAGGTGGCCAGCAGCGCGGGAATGGCAACCCTTTCGGCCGTCACGTTGCGATCGGTGATTAGCAGGATGTTGTAGCCGCTGAGTACGGCGTCGGCCGCGTTGGAGCACAGCGAGGCAATGTAGGCCTCGATACCCTGCGGACCCCATTGCGCGGGATAGGTGATGTCCAGCTCGTAGCAGCGGAACTTGCCATGGGTGATCTTCTCGATGTTGCGGATCTGTGCCATGGCCGCGAAATCGAGAACCGGCTGCGACACCTCGATGCGCTGCGGCGGGTTCACATTGTTGATGTCCAGCAGATTCGGCTTGGGGCCGATGAAGGACACCAGCGACATCACCATCTGCTCGCGGATCGGGTCGATGGGCGGATTGGTGACCTGCGCAAAGAGTTGGCGGAAATAGTTGTAGAACGGCTTTGGCCGATGAGAGAGCACCGCCAGGGGAGCATCATTGCCCATGGAGCCGATGGCTTCTTCGCCGTTGCGCGCCATGGGTTCCAGAATCACGCGGATGTCTTCCTGCGTCCAGCCGAAGGCCTGCTGGCGTTCCAGCAGAGTGGTGCTGGGGCGGGGCGTTGCGCTGTCGGCGGGCGGAGCATCCAGGCTTTCCAGCTTGACGCGCAGGCGCTCGATCCACTGACGGTAGGGACGCATGCTGGCCAGCTGGGACTTGATCTCGTCGTCTTCGATGATGCGGCCCTGCTGCAGGTCGATGAGGAACATCCGGCCGGGTTGGAGGCGCCACTTCTTGACGATGCGGTGCTGGGGGATGCTCAGGGTGCCGGCTTCCGAGGCCATGATGACCAGATCATCGTCGGTGATCACGTAGCGGGCGGGGCGCAGGCCGTTGCGATCCAGCGTGGCGCCGATCTGGCGGCCATCCGTGAAGGCGACGGCGGCCGGGCCGTCCCAGGGCTCCATCATGGCTGCATGGTATTCGTAGAACGCACGGCGGTTCTCGTCCATGTCGGCGTGCTGTTCCCAGGCCTCGGGAATCATGATCATCATGGCGTGGGCCAGCGAGTAGCCCGACATGACCAGCAGTTCCAGACAGTTGTCGAAGGTGGCGGTGTCCGACTGGCCTTCGTAGACGATGGGATAGAGCTTTTGCAGGTCCGACCCCAGCACGGCCGATTCCATGGCGCCTTCGCGGGCCCGTAGCCAGTTGAAGTTGCCCTTGAGTGTGTTGATCTCGCCGTTGTGGGCAATCATCCGGTAGGGGTGAGCCAGCGGCCAGGCGGGGAAGGTGTTGGTGGAAAAACGCTGGTGAACCAGGGCCAGCGCGGATACCGCACGGGCATCCGACAGGTCGCGGTAGTAACGGCCGACCTGGTTGGCCAGCAGAAGGCCCTTGTAGACCACGGTGCGCACGGAAATGGAAGGAACGAAATATTCCTGGCCGTGTGCCAGCTTCATTTGCTGGATGGCGTGGCTGGCGGTCTTGCGGATGACGTAGAGCTTGCGTTCCAGTGCGTCGGGCACGGAAATCCCGGGGCCGCGGCCGATGAAGAGCTGGCGGATCACGGGCTCGCAGTCGCGCACGGTCGGCGACATGGGCATCTCGCGATCCACGGGGACGTCACGCCAGCCCAGGACGACCTGGCCCTCGTCGCGCACGGCGCGCTCAAGCTCCTGCTCACAGGCCAGACGCGAGGCGGTTTCCTTGGGCAGAAAAACCATGGCAACGCCGTATTCGTCGGGCGGAGGCAGTTCCACCCCCTGCTTGGCCATCTCTTCCCGATAGAGGGCGTCGGGAATCTGCAGCAGAATGCCGGCACCGTCGCCCATGAGTTCGTCTGCGCCCACGGCCCCACGGTGATCGAGATTCTCGAGAATCTTCAGGCCCTGCTGGATGATGGCGTGGCTTTTGCGCCCCTTGATGTGGGCGACGAAGCCCACCCCACAGGCATCATGTTCATTGGAGGGGTGATAGAGGCCCTGAGGTGGCGGCGCACTCACGGTGCGCGGCACCACGGTGGGCGCCCGGCCGGGCTGCTTGGCGTTGGAGGCAGATGCTGACATGGTCTTGCTCGCGAATGGATGCTGATGCAGAAAGGCGCCAAAAATGGCGATGCGCGTTGGCAAGAAGAAAAAATAACGCCACTTTTTGTGCGTCACAACAAAATAATTAGGGGTCCGTCCCCTATTAATTTGAGCGTACTTTGTCGTTAATATTAATGGGGATGGATCAAAGGCTTTGAAATATAAACACTTGTTGGCCGCCCCATGTGCAAGCCGAACGCGTCGTGGTTTCCGGGAAGGGATAAATTATTTTGTAACAGGGTCGGACGGCGGCGTCTTGCGAGGCCGACCGCGCGGGGCCGGTGCAGGTCGACGGCTGCTGCGCGCAGCAATGCGATTGATGAAGGCCTCATCTCCCAGGGCCCATTGACCCTGAATGCCCGACTGAATGCGGGTCGCCATGGATTGGCCGAGGCCGGCGTGGAGCAGATCGCGATACCGGGCCTGTCGCGCAAAGGGCGTATTGCCCAGTCCCCAGTAGGCGGGGTGTTCCTTCAAAAGTTTGCTGTCCGGGCGCATGCCCACGTGCTCCTGCGCCGAAGACCAGGGCCAGCGCGCCGGAACATCGACCAGTGCTTCGCGCACGGGCAAGGATTCCAGCCAGACGAGGCAGGGCACCACCCAATCGCCGTCGACCAGGGCGCTGCGGTACCGCTCGTGGAAAACGCGACCGTGAATCAGGCGGCTGGCCATGCTGCGGCCCAGCCCCTGCATGACCCGGGGAAGGGCTTCTTCGTTGGCCGGGGTGGCAAGCAGGACCACCCGGTCCAGCAGGACGGCCCAGCCATGCAGGGCCACGGGCCGCTTACGCACTTCAGCAAACAGCCATTCCTGCACGAGGTCCAACGAGTGGGCGGGCGTGGCGTCTTGCGGGGTGGCGAGAGGGCGTGCCAGGCGCGCCTGCACGAGCTGAGGCGTGTCGGGTGCATAAAGGCGCGCGAGCCTGGCCATGTCAGTCCTGCAAGGTCAGACCCATTTGCCAGAAGTCGGCTTCCAGGCGTGTGGCCTCGGAGAAAATCCGGGCCAGTTCGCGAAAGCGGGTCTCGCTGACACCTTCCATCTGGGCGTTGATCCACTCGACTTCCGCCTGCGCCGCGTTCTGGAATTCGCGAGAGGTGTACATGTCGAGCCAGGCGCCGTAAGGGTTGCCCATGCGCACCGTGAAGCGCTGATCCACCAGCCAGTTGCCGATTTCTGCATATCCCACGATGCAGGGTGCCAGAGCGACGTGCAGGTCGAGAATGTCGCCGCGGTTGCCAGCTTCCAGGACGTAGCGGGTGTAAGCCAGCGTGGCGCGAGACTCCTGCAGCTCCGCCAGTTCGGATTCCCTGATGCCCCACTCGGCGCAGAACTTCACGTGCAGATCGAGCTCGATGTCGATGATGGCCTTGAGCGATGCGAGCGATTGCCGCAGCTGGCCGATGTCCTTGCTCTTGTAGACGGCCAGGCCCCAGGCGCGACCGAAATGGACCAGAAACAGATAGTCCTGTTTGAGGTAATGCTGGAAGGCCTCCATGGGGAGGGTGCCGGCACCCAGTTGGCGGACGAATTCGTGCTCGCAGTAAGCGCGCCATTCAGCCCAACAGGCCTGTTTGAGTCGCTCGAAGGGAGTGGACATGGATTCGGTATGTCTCCTGAACAAAGGTTGACCGGAGGTGCCGGCCAGCCGTTCGCAGATGATGCACATGGATGAGCTCCGTTACTCGCGGCCGGCGGCTTTCGCTGCACCGGCTCCAATGAAGCCGGTCGCCAGCAGTGTACCCAACAGGACAATGGCCGTCCCCGCCAGCATGCGCCCGCTCAGGGGCTCGTGCAGGAAGACCGCGCCCCACAGAATGCCGAAGATGGGCACCAGAAAGGTCACGGTCATGCTGCGCGTGGCGCCGATGCGGTCGATCAGACCGTAGTAGATGATGTAGGCCAGCCCGGTACACAGCAGGGCCAGGGAGAGGGCGGCTGACCAGGACACGAGCGACACCGGCGTGCTGGGCCAGTTGTACGCCGCAAAGGGCAGCAGAACGATGGCGGCCGCAGTGACGCTGCCGGCGGCCATGGCCAGGGGGTCCACCCCCTTGAGAAACCGCCCGATGTAGCAGGCAGCAAAGCTGTAGCACAAGGCAGCGGCCAGGCAGGCCAGCACGCCCAGAGCCATCCCGCCGGCGCCGAAGGAAAGGTCATTCCAGACCAGCACCAGGATCCCGGTGAACCCCAGCGCGAGGCCGACAATTCGGGCCGGCGTGAGCATTTCCTTGAGCCAGACCCGTGCGATCAGGGCGCCGAACAGGGGCGTGATGGCATTGATGACGGCCATGAAGCCGGCAGGCACTGTCTGCGCGGCGATATTGAAGCAGAGAAAGGGCAGCCCGGCGGCAAAGACCCCCACCACGCCGATGTGTCGGCGGTGCCGCCAGATGGCCCCGAGACGGCCCCGCAAGGTCGCGACAGTCAGCAGAAAGAGGGCGCTGGCACCGACCCGGATCTCCACCAGTGCCAGAGGGCCGAATTCGCCCACGCTCAGACGCATGAAGAGAAAGGAACTGCCCCAGATGGCGGCAAGAAGGAAGAGGTCTCGGTAATCTCTGGCTTGCATGGATGCGTCAGGTTTAACGACTGGGCGCCCGCAAGGGCCGGCCACGGGAGTAAGATATTGGCGATTATCCTCTTTTCAAACAAGTGAGGTGGAAGTGCAGGAGCTAAAAAACCCGTCACTGTTCAAACAGCAGTGTTTCATCGACGGTGTGTGGTGTGACGCCGACCAAGGCGCCACGATCGCAGTCACGAACCCGGCCACTGGCGCCCAGCTGGGAACGATTCCCCGCATGGGGGCCGCGGAAACCCGCCGCGCCATCGAGGCCGCCAACAAGGCCTGGCCGGCATGGCGCGCCAAAACGGCCAAGGAACGGGCCGACATTCTGCGTCGCTGGTTCAATCTCATGCATGAGCATGCGGATGACCTGGCCCGCATCATGACGCTGGAACAGGGCAAGCCCCTCACGGAAGCGCGCGGCGAGATCTCCTACGCGGCGTCGTATCTCGAGTGGTATGCCGAGGAAGGCAAGCGTGCCTATGGCGACACCATTCCCACTAACGGCGCAGACCGGCGCATCGTGGTGATCAAGGAGCCCGTGGGCGTGTGTGCGGCGATCACGCCGTGGAATTTCCCCTCCGCCATGATCACCCGCAAGGCCGCCGCTGCCCTGGCGGCCGGTTGCCCCATGGTGGTCAAGCCCGCCACCCAGACGCCGTATTCCGCGCTGGCGCTGGCCGTGCTGGCCACCGAAGCCGGTGTGCCGGCCGGGGTATTCTCCGTGGTGACGGGTTCTGCATCGGAAATCGGCGGCGAAATGACCAGCAACCCGCTGGTGCGCAAGCTGAGCTTCACCGGTTCGACCGAAATTGGTCGTCTGCTGATGGAGCAGACCGCTCCGACGATCAAGAAAGTGTCGATGGAACTGGGTGGCAATGCGCCCTTCATCGTGTTCGACGATGCCGACCTCGATGCCGCCGTGGCCGGCGCCATCATCAGCAAGTACCGCAACACGGGGCAGACTTGCGTCTGCGCCAACCGTCTGTACGTGCACGACAAGGTCTATGATGCCTTTGCCGAAAAACTGGTCAAGGCCGTCGAGCAGCTGCGTGTGGGCGATGGTCTGGAAGCCGGCACCACGCTGGGTCCGCTGATCGACGAGCAGGCAGTCCGCAAGGTCCAGGAACACATCGACGACGCACTCGAACAGGGCGCCCAGGTGCTGACCGGTGGCCGTGTGCATGCCCTGGGCGGCACCTTCTTCGAACCCACCGTGCTGGCCAACATGACGCCGGCCATGAAGGTGGCGCGCGAAGAAACGTTCGGGCCGCTGGCACCCCTGTTCCGTTTCACCAGCGACGAAGAAGTGATTGCCATGGCCAACGACACCGAGTTCGGTCTGGCAGCCTACTTCTACAGCCGCGACATCGGCCGCGTCTGGCGCGTTGCCGAAGCGCTGGAATACGGCATGGTGGGCATCAACACCGGCCTGCTGTCCAATGAAGCCGCGCCGTTCGGCGGCGTGAAGCAGTCGGGCCTGGGTCGCGAAGGTTCGCGTTACGGGCTGGATGACTACATGGTCATCAAGTATCTGTGCATGGGGCTGTAAGCCTCTGAAGCAACACGGGGCCTGCGGGCCCCGTTCTTGTCTTTGCAGTGGTTTTTCTCATTCCGGCATGCTTTTGAGGCGATCCACCCAATATTGGGTCGAGGCGTCGTACCGGTCTGCGCCCGTCGTTTCTCCCGACAGCTCGCGTGTGAGCCCGGTCGCCAACTGCTTGCCGTATTCCACCCCCCACTGATCGAAGGGGTTGATGCCCCAGATGAGGCCCTGCACAAACACCTTGTGCTCATACAGCGCCAGCAAGGCACCCAGGGTATAGGGTGACAGACGGGGCAGCACGATGAGATTCGAGGGACGCCCGCCCCCGTAGACTCGGTGATGGGCGAGCCATTTTGCCTTCTCGGCGGGGACCCCTGCCGCCAGACATTCCTGCAGGGCGTCTTCATACGACTTGCCCTGCAGCAGGGCCTGGCGCTGGGCCAGGCAGTGGGCCAACAGAATGCGGTGATGACTCGGCCAGCCGTGGTCGGCCTGCGCGCAGATGATGAAGTCGACGGGAGCGCCGTCGCTGCCCTGATGCAGCCATTGGAAGAAGGTATGCTGGGCGTCGGTGCCGGGCATGCCCCACACTGCCGGGCCCGTGGGCACTTCCACCGGCGCGCCGGACAGATCGACGGATTTGCCCAGGGATTCCATTTCCAGCTGCTGGATGTAGGGGACCAGATTGGCGAGGCGGAAGTCGTAAGGGGCAATGTTCAGCGAGCCATAGCCCAGGACGCTGCGATTCACGACGCCCGAGAGGGCCATCTGCACCGGGGCGTTCTCCGGGATGGGCGCCTCGGCGAAGTGTTTGTCCATGGCGGCCGCCCCCGTCTGCATGCCGGCAATCACGTCGGCACTGACGGCCAGGGCCGTCGTGAGGCTGACGGCAGACCAGAGCGAGAAACGTCCGCCGACCCATTCCCAGAGTCGGAAGATGTGTGCGTCGGGAATTCCCCATTCACGCGCGGCTTCCGGGCGCGCCGTGATGGCGATCATCTGGTTGGCAGGGTCGGCCACACCGGCCGCTTCCAGCCATTCCTTGGCCCGACGGCCGTTTTCCAGGGTTTCCGCCGTGGAAAACGATTTGGATGCCATGACGATGAGGGTGTCGTGCGGGTCGAAACCGGAGAGCCCGCCCTGAATGGCGTGGCCATCGATGTTGGCGACGAAGTGGACATTGCGCCAAGTGCCGGCATAACCGAAGGCGGCGACGGCCAGGCGTACGCCCCAGTCGCTGCCGCCAATGCCGATGTGCACGATATTGCGCCACCGACGTTTGGAGTCGGCGGTATGAATGAATTCGAAGAGGCGCTGACGCTCGGCAGCGATGTCTGGCGCAGGTGCCGGCGCGCGCAGGGCGGTGTGCCAGGCGGCGCGGTTCTCGGTGAGATTGACGATGCCGCCTTCCAGCAGTTGGCGGCGATGGGCTTCGAAGCCTCTGGCCTGCAGCAGGGCGATGCCCGCCTCCTGCAGAGCGGGAGACGCATGCTGCCCGCTGATGTCCAGATCGATGCCGGCAGCGTTGATCACGGCCAGACGGGACGTATCCACTTTTGCGGAACGGGCCGCCTGTTCGAACCGGGACCACTCAGGCAGGGCGCTGAGGCCGGCAGGGGTGTCGCGGTCAACCGCGAATTCTTCCGAGGGGATGTTTTTCACGCTTGCTCCGGATGTGAGGGCATCTTGGAGCAATTGTAATGCCGGCCCTGCCGGCGGCCTCGGGGTGCCGCTTAACGGCGGCGACGTCCGGCGCTGGCGCCAGCGGGGCGGCCGGTGAGGTGACGGTAGACGATACGGGCCTTGCCGAGATCGTAAGGCGACATTTCCAGCGAGACTTTATCCCCGGCCAGAATGCGGATGTGGTGCTTGCGCATTTTGCCGCCGGTGTAGGCAACAACATTATGGCCGTTGTCCAGCGTGACGCGGAAACGGGAATCGGGCAATACTTCAGTGACAAGACCACCCATTTCGATGAGTTCTTCTTTGGCCATGAAACCTCCTTGTGTAAATCTGGCTGAACTCCAATGCCGCGCGCGTGCACGGTTGGAGCGTCGAACCCGCGGCCGATGCAAGGCCGGGGCGTGGGTTGATGCGTTCAATGGAACGAATCGGCGGCGGGTACCTGATGCAGGCCCTGGGGGCCTTGAAGCTGCGCCACAAGGGCGTGGGACGGAAGTTGCGCCGGCCGTCAGGCAAATGGCGCGTTATGAGAGTGCGATATGAGCTGCGGGGATGATTCCGCAGGGCACCTGCCGTGAAAACCGTTGCATTGTAACATGTTCGAGTTCGAATGACTAGGGTTTTCCTTGATGGATTCCCGACGGCGGCTTTGCTTGGCCTTCAGCCAAACATGCTATCTTCTGACGCTTTCGCGTTCTCTCTCATTTTGAGTTCAGTATGAAAATACTCGTCACCGGTGGCGCCGGCTTCATTGGCTCGGCCGTTGTCCGTCACCTCATCCAGAACACAAAGGATAGCGTGGTCAATGTTGACAAGCTCACCTATGCCGGCAATCTGGAATCGCTGGTCAGTGTGTCGGACGACCCTCGCTACGCCTTCGAAAAAGTCGATATCTGCGACGCCGCCGAGGTGGCGAGGGTATTCCGCGAGCACCAGCCGGATGCCGTGATGCATCTGGCCGCAGAATCGCACGTCGACCGCTCCATTGACGGACCCGCCGCGTTCATTCAGACCAACATCGTCGGCACCTACACGCTGCTGGAAGCGGCGCGGGAATACTGGCGCGGCCTGTCGGGCGAAAAGCGGGAGCGCTTCCGTTTCCATCACATTTCCACCGACGAGGTCTATGGCGACCTGGAAGGGCCGGATGACCTGTTCGTGGAAACCACGCCCTACGCGCCCAGCTCTCCCTACTCGGCGAGCAAGGCCAGTTCCGACCACCTGGTGCGCGCCTGGCGACGCACTTACGGCCTGCCGACCATCGTCACCAACTGTTCGAACAATTACGGGCCTTACCACTTCCCCGAGAAGCTCATTCCCCTGGTCATTCTGAACGCGCTGGAAGGAAAACCGCTGCCCATTTACGGCAAGGGCGACCAGGTGCGCGACTGGCTTTTCGTCGAAGACCACGCCCGCGCCCTGTGCCTGGTGCTCAAGGAAGGGGTCGTGGGGGAAACCTACAACATCGGTGGGCACAATGAGAAACGCAACATCGAGGTGGTGCGTTCAATCTGTGCCCTGCTGGAAGAACTGCACCCCCAGAAGCCGGGAGGCGTTGCGCGTTACGAAGATCTGATTACCTTTGTGGCAGACCGGCCGGGCCACGACCTGCGCTACGCGATCGACGCGAGCAAGATTCAGCGCGAACTGGGGTGGACCCCCCAGGAAACCTTCGACAGCGGCCTGCGCAAGACGGTGCAGTGGTACCTGGAGAACCAGGCCTGGTGCCGACATGTGCAGGACGGCAGTTATCAGCGCGAACGGCTGGGCGCCGGCAAGTAGGCGAACGGGAAGCGTTGAACACGACAGCCGGCCGACAGGCCGGCTGGAGCACGTCGCGCTCAGGCGTAGGTATTGATCTGGGTACCCAGGTGGCCGCTGGTGGCCAGACGGGGGGTGGCGGCTTCAATGATTTCCGTGACGGTGCGCGCCTGATGGTCGAGCGTTTCACGCAGCAGGTTCAACTGCGCCGACTGGTGCAGGTTGAAGTTTTCCAGGGTGAGTGCGGTGCTCACGGTTGCTTCAATGGACATGGCGTCTCCTGTTGACGTGCGAACCATTGTACGGATGGAAACACTTTTGGGCTAGCATAAACGCTGTGGCACAGAGGAGTCCCCATTGTGAGTGCATGGAAAAGCATCGCCGTCTTCATTGACCCTGCCGATCCTGAATACGGCATCCTGGATTACGCCGGCTGGCTTGCTCAGCAGTGTGATGCCCACCTGATCGGTATCTTCAACATGGGCGGGCTGCCCAACGGCCCGGAGGCCCATACGCGGGTGCGCGGCGACGCCGCCATCCAGGATTGCATCGCGCGCCGTCGGGAACGGCAGGAACGTGCGGTTTTCGCGGCCGGCCAGCGCCTGGCTGATGTCGGCAACAAGCGGGGCGTTTCCGTCGAGTTCCGGGTTCTGTGGCGCGCAAACGAGGCCCAGGAAGCGGTGCTGAATTCCCTGCACTGCGACTTGGTCATCATTGGCGACCGCAAAGAAAGTGGTCTTCCCGAAAACGTCACCCCCGAGCGTGTGGTGTTCGAGGTCGGGGTGCCGGTCATCGTCGTGCCCGAAGGCTGGCAGCAGAAGGAACAGATCGGGGCGGTGCTGGTGGCCTGGAACGCGACCCGGGAAGCACGCCGGGCCATGACGGACGCCCTCACCTACATCACGCTGGCCGACAAAACCCTGCTGCTGGTGATCGACCCCGAAAAGGAAGAGGGGCGTTTCGGCGACGTTCCCGGCGCCGATGCGGCACGCCAATTGGCGCGCCACGGGGGCAACGTACAGGCGGTCGCAGAAAAGTCCTACGGGCGCCCGGTGGATGAAGTCATCCTGTCGATGGCGTCCAAGGAGGACGTCGACCTCATCGTCATGGGTGCATACAGCAAGCCCCGCACGCGCCAGCTGCTGTTCGGCGGCGTGACCCGGTCCATGCTCACCAACATCCGTCACCCCTTGTTGATTTCCCGCTGAGTGGCCCTGATCGGCCGCTGCCCAGGAGGCATCCATGAACGATCGCCAGGCGCCCGACCCGTCCCGGCCACCGCCTCCCGACCCGGGGGGGGACCCTCGGCCGGCCCGGCTCTCGCCGCTGCTTGTCGATGCTCTGGTGCAAATGCATGCGCACTGGGGCTGGTTTGTCGCCCTGGGCGTGGTGCTGCTGGTATTGGGCATCCTGGCGCTGGCCCATCTTTTCATCGCCACGCTGGCCAGCGTGGTCTTCATCGGCACGCTCATGGCGGTGGCCGGCGCGGGCCAGCTGGTCCATGCCTGGCGCGTCCGGCAGGCCCAGGGTTTCGTCCTGTGGAGCCTGAGCGGTCTATGCTACCTGGCGGCGGGCCTGTTCGCCGTGTTCTTCCCGGTTCGCGGTGCCAGCTTGCTCACCCTGTTACTCGGTGCCCTGCTGATCGCGGTGGGCGTGCTGCGCAGCGGGCTGTGGTTCGGCCACCGGGGGCAGGCCGGCTGGGGCTGGCTCGGCGTCTCGGGCGGCCTGACGCTGCTGGTGGGCCTGCTGCTGGCATTCGACTGGCCTGGAAACAGCCTCTGGGTGCTGGGGGTGCTGTTGGCCGTCGATCTTCTCTTCCAGGGCTGGTCCGCTCTCTTGCTGGGGCTGGTGCTGCGCCTGGGGCGTCCAAGCTGACCTTGTACGCTATGTCATGCTTGTTTACACTTGGTCGCGATGCGTCGGGGCGCCCCACACCCCGGGAGATCACAACATGAGATGGGTGTTTTGGTGATCGCGTCCCTGTCGTCCCGTCTCTGGCGTACCGTGATGGACATGGGGCTGCGCAAGAAGGTTGCAGTGCTGTTCATCGGCATGCTGGTGGTGGCCGCGCTCAATCTGGGGCTGCTGCATCGGATGCTGCAGGACTTCAACGGCGTTGCGGCCACCGCAACGGTAGCCGGCAAGCTGCGCATGCTGGGCCAGAAATTGGCCTTCGAAACCCTTTCCATCAGCAATGGCCTGAGCAAAGCCTACGAAACGCTCGAACACGACATCATCGACTTCGAGGCCGCCTACCTGGTGCTGCGCAGTGGCGGCACCGCCTTCAACGAATTCGTCCGTCCTCTTGACACCTCCCATGGGCCATCACTCGATGCGGTATGGCTTGCCTGGCGCGACTATCGCGACCATATCCGGGAACTGGTGACTTCTTCCCGGCATTCGGATTCCGCCGAGATCACCACGCTGCAGCGGTCTCTGAGCGAGGTGTCGGGCCAATTGCTGTCCCGGACTGACGTCCTCATCCAGCGCCTGGTGCAGCGCGCTCAGGAAACCCAGAGCACGGCACTGGAACACATGTACCTGCTGCTGGGCTTCAACGCGCTCGTGCTGTTCCTGACCTATCTGGCGGTCAGCGGGCACGTGGTGGAACCCATTCAGAGGCTGGCGAGCTACTGTCGGCAGCTGGCCAAGGGAAATTACGACACGCGCATCGATCATCCGCATGGCGACGAGATCGGTCAGCTGGCGCAGGCCCTGAATCAATCCGCCGGCACCATTGGCAAACTGCTGCGCGCCATCGCGCACGAACGCAAGGAACTACAGCGCACCAGTGCCATGTTTCACGGCGTGGCCCGCAACGCCGTGACGGGAGTGTTCGTCATCGATGGCGACATGCGGTTCCGCTACGTCAATACCAAGCTGGCAGAGATGTTCGGCTACCTCCCCGAGGAAATGTCCAACGCGCTGTCGGTCGAGGATCTTTTGATCAGCCCGGATTCGGACGGTTGGTGGCATCAGCTGGCCGGCCACACCCGGCAGCGCGATACCCCGCTGCATTACGAAACCCAGGTTCGTCACCGCGACGGCACGCCGCTGGACATCGAAGTCTTCGCGTCCCGGATGGTGCTGGATGGCGCCCCGGCCGTGATCGGCATCGTGCTGAATGTCACGGAACGCAAGCAGGCGGAGGCCTCGCTGCGCCGGGCCGCACTGGTCTATGCCAACACCAGCGAAGCCGTGGTCGTGACGGATGCCGACGGCATCATTCTGGACATTAATCCGGCTTTCACGGAGATCACCGGTTATTCGCCCGATGAGGCGCTGGGCCGGCCCATGAGCCTTCTCTCGTCGGGTTTCCATGGGCGCGATTTCTACAATGCCATGTGGCGCAGCCTGCACGAGACCGGCAAATGGTCGGGCGATATCCGCAACCGCCGGAAGGATGGCAGCGAGTATGTCGAACGGCTCACCATCGACACGTCCTACAACGAAAATGGCACGGTCAACTGCCACATTGCCCTGTTCTCGGATGTCACTGCCGAGCGTCACAAAGAAGAGACCATCTGGAGGCAGGCGCACTACGACCACCTGACCGGCCTTTCCAACCGGAAGATGTTCCACGAAGAGCTGGAACGGGCCATGGAAGAAGCGGCAAGCACGGGCGGCAGCATGGCCCTGATCTACATGGACCTGGACTACTTCAAGGAAGTGAACGATTCACTCGGCCATGATGTCGGCGACGAACTGCTCCAGGAAGTGGCCGGACGGCTGCGCCGCGCGGTGCGGGAGCGCGATCTGGTCGCGCGGCTGGGCGGTGATGAATTCACGCTGATTCTGCACAACGCCAGCCAGCGGGCGCATGTGGACGAGGTCTGTCGCCGGGTGCTCGCGTCCGTTTCCGAGCCGTATCTGTTCGGACAGCACTCGATCAGCGTGTCCGCCAGTCTGGGCGTCACCTTCTACCCTCACGATGGCAGCACCATCACGGAACTGATGCAGAACGCCGACCTGGCCATGTACAGTGCCAAGGACGCGGGGCGCAATCAGTTCCGACACTTCACGCCCGCGTTGCAGCAACAGGCTCAGAATCGGCGTGAGCTGATGCGCGAGCTGCAACATGCCGTGAGCCAGCAGGAGTTCGAGCTGTATTACCAGCCTGTGGTGGAGCTGGCCACCGGATGCATCTGCAAGGCCGAGGCGCTGATCCGCTGGCATCATCCCCAACGCGGGCTGGTGTCCCCGGCGGATTTCATCCCCCTGGCGGAGGACTCCGGACTGATCGTACCGATCGGGGACTGGGTGTTCCGCAGCGTAGCCGCTCAGCTGGCGCGATGGAGGAAGACCCTACGCACCGATTTCCAGGTCAGCGTGAACGTGTCACCCGCCCAGTTCATGTCCGAGGAGCTCGACCCCGCTGCCTGGCTGGCCTGCGTCACGCGTCAGGGGCTGCCCGTTTCCGCGGTGCTCATCGAAATCACCGAACGCGTGCTGCTCAAGGCCGACAGTGCGGCCAAGAACAAGTTGCTGGCTTTCCGCGATGCCGGGGTGCAGCTGGCGCTGGACGATTTCGGCACTGGCTATTCGTCGATGGCCTATCTCAAGCGTTTCGACATCGACTACATCAAGATTGACCAGATGTTCGTGCGCAACATCACCTCCGATGCCGACGACCTCGCCCTGTGCCAGGCCATGATCGCCATGGCTCACCGGCTGGGGTTGAAGGTGGTGGCGGAAGGGGTGGAAACCGAAGCGCAGCACGCGCTTCTGATCGAGGCCGGTTGTGATTACGCTCAGGGCTTTCTCTATGCGCCGCCGGTGCCGACTGCAGAGTTTGAAGCCCTGCTGGAGCACGGCCGGCCCCAGCCGGCGCTCATTGACTGAGCCGGCTCAATCGATGGCCAGCACCTTGCGGAGGTCTTCTGCGCTTTGTTCCGGCGTCTGTTCGTGGCGCAGGGCAATGCGCAGCTTGCCATTGCGATCGAACACGTAGGTCAGCGCCGTGTGCTCCATGGTGTAGGAGTTTCCGGTCGGAACTTTGGCGTAGTAGACGCGGTAGGCCTTGGCCACGGCGGCGGTTTCCTCCTCGGTGCCGTACAGGCCGAGGAAGCTCGGGTCAAAGGCCTGGGTGTATTCGCGCAGGACTTCCGGTGTGTCGCGTTCCGGGTCGACGGTGATGAAGAGCACCTGAAGTTTGTCGCCATCGGCACCCAGCAGCGATTTGATCTGGGCCGCGTTGACCAGGGCCGTGGGGCAGACATCGGGGCATTGGGTGAAGCCGAAGAACATCAGCACCACCTTGCCCTTGAAGTCTTCCAGCGTGCGGACGCGGCCGTCCGGGTCCTTGAGCTGGAAGCCGTCACCGAAGGACGCGCCGGACAGGTCGATGCCATGTACATCCTGCAGCCCGGCCTGTGATTTTCCACAGGCTGTCAGACCGACCGTGAGCATGGCGGCGCATAATACCGAGAGAAAAGACCTGCGAAAGCCGGAAAAGGGTGAAGGCATACGGACTCCAGTGAAACAACGGAACGATCGACATGAAAAGCATACCCCAAAGCGTCGGGGCTGCCTTGATGCAGGCCAAATCGCGAGTGCATGCCCTCCATGCCGGTTGTCCGGGTGTGCCGCGGGCGGAGTCTGTCTGAGCGGTATGAGGGTTTACACTGGGTATTGGTCAATCTTTCGAGGAGACTGACAATTGAAGGATGCCATCGAACAACGCCTTGTCGACATCGAACTCAAGCTGGTGAGCCTGGAAGACACCGTGCAGAGTCTGAACGAACTGGTCTACGAGCAGGGCAGGCAGCTCGATGAGTTGCGTGCGCTGTGCCGCGTGCTGGTCACACGCCTGGAAGCGTCGGGCGACGCCATGCCGGCCTCGGGTCCTGCGGATGAACGGCCGCCGCACTATTGATTGATGTCCAGGGGCACTGAATGACAAACCGATCCGGGGGCTGGGGCGAGCTGCTGTCGGGCCGCAATGGCCTGCGATCCCTTGCGCTGGCGGGTGGCGTGGCATTGCACGCCATCAATGTCTACATGGTCACGACCGTCCTGCCTTCCGCGGTTCGCGATATTGGAGGCCTGGCTTACTACGCGTGGAATATGACCCTGTTCGTGGCGGCCTCCATTTTCGGTTCGGCGGTCACGCCCCGTCTGCTCTCGAGCATGGGGCCGCGCCAGGCGCTGTCCTGGGCCATCGTCATCTTTGCGGCGGGCAGCGCTGCCTGCGCGATGGCGCCCACCATGCCATGGATGCTCGTGGGGCGCAGTGTGCAGGGCCTGGGCGGCGGGCTGTTGCTGGGCCTGAGCTATTCCTGCGTGCGCCTGCTCTTTGAAGAACGACTCTGGTCGCGGGCCATGGTGCTGGTGTCCAGCATGTGGGGAGTGGCCACCCTGGCCGGACCGGCCATCGGCGGCGTGTTTGCCCAAGCCGGGTACTGGCGCGGTGCCTTCTGGGCCATGCTGCCGCTATCAGCCGGGCTTGCCCTGCTGGTGCTGGCGCAGATTTCCGCATCGCAGCGCAGCAGCACCCAGCCCGCGGGAGCGCCCTTCGGCAAGATTGCCGTGTTGGTGCTGACCGTGATGATGGTCTCCGTGGGAAGCCTGTCGCCTTCCTGGTACTGGAACCTCGCTGCCGTTCTGGGCGGCATCGGCCTCACCGTACTCATCGCGCGGGCGGATCGCGACGCCAGCCGCCGCTTGCTGCCACAGGGGTCCTATCAGCCGGGGTCGGCCCTGGCCAGCCTGTATGCCTGTATCGCCCTGCTGAGCATCGGCGTGTGCACCGAGATCTACATTCCCTACTTCCTGCAGACCATCCACGGGCAGACGCCGCTCATGGCGGGCTACTGGATGGTGCTGATGTCCGCGGGGTGGACACTCGGTTCCTTCATGAGTTCGGGCCGTCGCAAGCCGGTGGCCGACCGCCTCATGTGGGTGGGGCCATGGGTATCGGCAGGCGGGCTGGTGGCGCTCGGTTTCCTGATGCCGTTGGGCTCGGGTGGCGGCGTCGTATGGGTCATGGTCCTGCCGCTGATTCTGGTGGGCGTGGGTATCGGGCTGTGCTGGCCGAACATGCTGACCCGTATCTTCAAGGCGGCGCCCATGGGCCAGGAAAACATTGCTTCGGCCGCGATCACGACCCTGCAGCTGTACGCGATTGCACTGGGTTCCAGCATGGCGGGTCTGGTCGCCAACCTGGCCGGCCTGGCCGACCCAGGAGGCGAGGAGGGCGCACGCCAGGCAGCCTATGCGCTGTTCCTGGTCTTTGCGCTGGCGCCCGTCGGTGCCGGCCTGATGTCGGGCGGCGCGAGACGGGCAGAGGGGGCCTGAGGCCGTTCAGCCGAAGGTGGCCGGGTCGGGGCCGGTACGCCCCTCGGGGGAATCCAGCCGGGCAATCGCCGCCATGTCGGCTTCGCTGAGCTCGAAATCGAACACCGAGCGGTTCTCGCGCAGGCGCTCGGAATGCGTGCTCTTGGGGATGACCCGGTTGCCCAGTTGCAAATGCCACCGCAGAATCACTTGTGCGACGCTGCGGCCCAGACGCTTGGCGATGCCCTGCAGCACGGCGTCGTCATTCAGCATGTTGCGGGCGATCGGGCTCCAGGCTTCCGTCACGATGTCGTTAGCCTGGTGAAATTCCCGCAATTCGGCCTGCTGAAAGCGTGGATGCAGCTCGACCTGGTTGACGACAGGCAGCACCCCGGTTTCGTCCAGCAATTCCTGCAGCTGCTCGGCATTGAAATTGCAGACGCCGATCGACTTGGCCAGCCCTTCGTTGCGCAACTGGATCAGGGCTTCCCAGGCCTGGATATAGAGGCCGTTTGCCGGCACCGGCCAGTGAATCAGGTACAGGTCGACGTAGTCCAGACCCAGGCGTTTCAAACTTTCTTCGAAGGCGGGGCGTGAAAGACCATGAGCATGTACATCATTCCAGAGCTTGGTGGTGACGAACAGCGATTCCCGCGGCACGCCGCATTCCCTGATGCCGCGCCCGACACCGGTTTCGTTCTTGTAGTTGGCAGCGGTGTCAATGGACCGGTATCCCAGTTCCACTGCCCGGCAGACCACTTCGGCGGCCTGTTCATCCGGAATCTGCCACGTGCCCAGGCCCACGGAAGGTGCCTGCCGACCATCATGGAATGTCGTGATCTGCAGATCGTCTGTCATGCGACCTCCTTTTGAAGTGTGTACCCGTCGGCGGGTACTCGGGGTTTCTGCACGAGCGGCCGATTATAGGCCTCCTCCGTCTGTCACCCCCATCGAAAAGGATTCAATTGCCCCTTATTCCACCCTTATGGTGCGGGGGAATTACCCTAGTATTGGTAGAAAGGTGTTACGTTCTTATTCATTTGCCTTCTGACAGGCCACTATTATGGAAATTCGCCAGTTCGAAGCATTCGCTGCGGTTCACGCCTCGGGCAGCGTCACCGCGGCCGCGCGGCTGCTCGATCGCTCACAGCCCGTGGTCAGCCGGCAGCTGCAGGACCTGGAGAACGAGCTCGGTTTCACTTTATTCACGCGTACACGGCCCCAGGTCACTCTCACCGAGCAGGGCAGGGAATTTCTCGAGGAAGTGCGCAACGTTCTGAGTGGCCTGCAGCAACTGGAAGCCCGGTCGCGCGAGATTGCCGAAGGGCGTGCCCGGCCCCTGCGCATCGCCACCTCGTTGTCGGTCAGTCACAGTCTGTTGCCCCCTGTGCTGGCCGAAATTTTCGAGCGTGACCCGGATTTCCAGAACAAGCTCTACATCGACGTAATGCCGTATGGGCAGATCGTGTCGGCCTTGCAGGAAGGCAGTGCCGATGTCGCGTTCACCAGCCTGCCGGTGGAACTGGGGCGCTGCCAATTGCACTGGTGCGCGCAAGCCCCATGCCAGGTGGCCGTCCCGGCTTCGCATCGTCTGGCACAGGAGCCGGTCATCCGCCTGTCGCAGCTCGCTGAAGAGCGCATCATCGCGCAATCCAATGCCTCGCGCATGCGGCATCGCCTGTCCACCGCCCTGATCGCACCGGCCCTGCAGAAAACGCAGCGGCAGATCGTGGCCAATTCGGCCATGAGCGCGATCATGATGGTGAGGGCCGGTCTTGGCGTGGCGCTGGTCGACCCCTTCATGGTGCAGCAGGTGCAGCCTCCTGGGGTGGTGTACAGGCCCTTCGAATCGTATGTGCCCTACACGCTGGGCGCCGTCACGCAGGGCGGTCGTCCGCTCTCGGACGAAGTGACCTGTCTCATCGAAGCGGTGCGCGACTACGCCTTCCGCAACATTCCCATGCTCACGGAAGGTGACAGCACCGGCGTACCGGCGTGGCCGCAGCCGCCCTCCGTGCAAAATGCGTCGAATCCCGATAACAGCCCGGTGTTTCTGGCGCCCGGCCAACGCAGCATCTAGCGGCTAGCGCGGTTGCAAGTGCGCGTCTTCAATGACGCGCCCCCATCGCGCGATTTCTTCATTCAGGAACTTACCGAGCATTTCCGGGCTGCCTCCCAGCGGGGTGGCGCCCGCATCGAGTAGCCGTTCCTGCAGCTCGGGCGAGGCCAGCACCGTATTCAGCGCCTCGTTGTAACGGTCGATGATGGCCCGGGGGGTGCCCCGTGGGGCAAGCAGGGCGTACCACTTGGTGGCTTGCACGCCCGCGTAACCGGCCTCGGCCAGGGTGGGAACGTCCGGCAGGGCCGGACTGCGTCGGGACGACATCACCGCCAGCGGGCGCAGTTTGTCGTTGCGTACGTAATTCAACACGCCCGAGAGCACCTGAAACATGGCCTGGATGTCACCGCTCACGAGGTTGTTGGTGGCCGGTTCGGCCGCGCTGTAGGGGACATGGACCATATTGGTGCCCGTGGCGCTCATATAGGCTTCGCCGGCCAGATGCAGGGCACTGCCATTGCCGCTGGAGCCGAAATGCACCATGCCGGGGTATTTCGCTAGGTAGTCGGTCAGTTCTGCCACCGTATGCGCGGGCACGCTGTTGTTGACGACGATGATGTGGGGAATTTCCGCCACCAGCCCGATGGGCACGAAGTTGGTCAGGGGATCGAACGCCGGATTGCGTTGCAGCTCCGGTTCGATCACTAGGGTGTCGACGGTTGCGAACAGCAGGGTGTAGCCGTCAACCGCCGTGTCCAGGTTGGACAGCATGCCGGGAAAGCCGTGGCTGCTTGTGAAGTTCTGCAGCACAATGCGGTTGCCCAGCTCGTTGGAAAGCGCGTCCGTCACCGCCCGGGCAATGGTGTTGCCCACCCCGGAGCCCGCCTGTGCGGGAACCAGCGTCTGAATGCTGCGACCCGGGTCGGGCCAGTGCGGCGCCGTGGCGGCGGCCGTCCACGATGCCAGGGAAAGGAGCAGCCCGAGTGCGCCTGATGCCAATCGCCGCATATCCATGCCAATACGTGTCGTTTACATTGGGAATGTATCATGCTTGCTGTGTTGTTCAGATGAGGAACCCGGGGAGTCGAGATGGAATTACTGCTGCAGGCGCCGCGCTGGGTGCTGGCCGTCGTCACGCTGGCGCTGTGCGTGTCGCTCTGGCTGGCCTGGCGGTTGAGCGCTGCACGACGGGAAACCCGGGCGCTGCAGACGGCGCTGCGGGCTGCGGAGCTTGAACTGGCTCGGGCGGACGCCGCCCGGGAAGAACGGGAACGGGCGTTCATGGCACTGAAAGACGAGCTGGACGCTTCCCGTGAGCGGCTCAAGCACGAGTTCGAGAGCCTGGCGGCGCGCGTGCTCCAGGAGCGCGAACAGCATTTCCGTTCATCCAGCCAGCATGCCATGACCTTGTTGCTGCAGCCCTTTCGCGAGCAGCTCGAGGCTTTCCAGCAACGAGTCAATCAGGTACATGACGAATCGCTGCGGGGTCATGCGGCTCTTGCCGGTGAGGTTCGCCGGCTGTCGGAGGTGGGCATGCACATGAGCCGGGAAGCCGAAACCCTGGCCACCGCTCTGAAAGGGGATAAAAAAGTGACCGGCATCTGGGGCGAAGTGCAGCTTGAGCGCAGCCTGCAGTTGGCCGGTCTGGAGCGGGGCGTCCACTACGAAACACAGGTGCGGCTCAAGGACACCCATGGCACCGTGCGTCTGCCCGACTTCATCATCAAGCTGCCGGACGACAAGCATATCGTGCTGGACAGCAAGGTTTCCCTGGTGGATTACGACCGTGCCGTGGCTGCCTCCTCCGACGAAGCCCGCATCGCTGCGCTCGATGCCCACGTGCGTGCCGTGCGCAACCACATCGACGACCTGGCCGGCAAGGACTACAGCGCGCTGCCCGGCATGGGCAGCCCCAGTTTCGTGCTGATGTTCATGCCCATCGAAGCCGCCTATATCGAAGCGCTGCGGCATGGCCGCGACCTCTTCGATCACGGCTGCCGGAAGAATGTGATCCTGGTTTCGCACAGCACGCTCATGCCGGTGCTCAAGACAGTTTCTAATCTCTGGATGCTGGCGCGCAGCAATGCGCAGGCGCAGGAGCTCGCCGATCGGGCCGGTGAAATTTACAATCAGGTGGTGATGGTGGCGGAGCGGCTTAAGAAACTGGGCGATTCTCTGGACACCGTCAGCCGCCACTACAACAGTACGGTGACGGCGGTGGCCGGGCAACAGGGCCTGCATGGCAAGGTGAACCGCTTTCGCGAGCTGTCCTTGCGCGCCAATCGCAAGATGCCCGACCTGCAGCCCCTGGCCACCGACATCGAAAGCGAACGGCTTGGCCTCATGACGGGCAGCGTAGAATGAACGCACGCAACGCAGGAGTGACATGGTGTCAACGGTCTTTCAGGAAGATGCATCCCTGTCCCACCCGCAGTTCTCCCGCTGGCTGGTTCGTGCCATTTCGCTCGGGGTGCTGCTGATCCTCGGTGCCGGTACGTACGCATCCGTGCAGGGCGACATGCCTGCCCTGTCGGGCGCCATTCTGGGGGGGGCGGCCGCCGCAACGGCCACGGCGGTGGGCACCTTGCCCGTGCTTCTGGCATGGCAACCGCCGCAACGCGTCCATGATGCAATGCTGGGTTTTGGCGCCGGCGTCATGCTCGCCGCCTGCGCATTTTCACTCATCGTTCCCGGCCTGGAAGCGGCCCGGGCGCTCGGCGCCGGTACGTGGGAAGCCAGCGGCACCGTGGGTGCCGGCATTCTGCTGGGAGCCGCCGCGCTGCTCCTGATCGATCGCGTGCTGCCCCATGAGCACTTCGTGAAGGGGGTGGAGGGCAGCCGCTCCCGCCTGGTCAAACGCGTCTGGCTCTTCGTCATCGCCATCGCGCTGCACAACATTCCTGAAGGGCTGGCCATCGGCGTCTCGTTTGCCGGCGAGAACCTCGAGGCTGCCCGCGCGCTGGCGATCGGCATTTCCCTGCAGGACATCCCCGAAGGGCTGGTGGTGGCACTGGCCATGCGCACCGTGGGCTACGGCCGGAGCGTGTCGGCCGGGGTCGCCATTTTCACCGGTCTGGTGGAGCCCCTCATGGCAATGCTCGGTGTGCTGGTCGTCGGGGTGTCTGCCGTCCTGCTTCCGTGGGGGTTGGCCGCCGCCGCTGGCGCCATGCTGTTTGTCATCAGTCATGAGATCATTCCGGAATCCCATCGTCAGGGTCATGAATCCTGGGCCACTGGCGGCCTGATGATCGGATTCGTGCTGATGATGCTTCTGGACACCGCTTTGGGTTGAGGACACTGCCACATGACTGCCAAGGGCGCGACACTGCGTTTTGCTGC
Organism: Alcaligenaceae bacterium; assembly: GCA_029263615.1. Lineage (GTDB taxonomy): Bacteria > Pseudomonadota > Gammaproteobacteria > Burkholderiales > Burkholderiaceae_B > Yanghanlia. The sequence goes on from JAJUFT010000003.1 coordinate 43,012, forward strand.
CAATCTGAGCCTGCTCTATCCGGAGCATGATTTTCTGGACCGGTATGCGGCTGCCGCAGCCGATGGTTTCAAGGGGGTGGAAATGCTCTTCCCCTATTCCTGGCCCAAGGAAGAACTGGCCGGCCGGCTGCGTGAGCACGGGCTCGAGCAGGTCCTGTTCAACGCTCCACCGGGCGATATGGAGCAGGGCGACCGGGGGATTGCCAGTCTGCCGGGTCGCCGCGAGGAATTTCGCAGTGGAATCGAGCGGGCGCTGGAGTATGCGCAGGCGCTGGACTGCCGACGCATCCACGTGATGGCCGGCAAGCACCTGCCTGCAGAGCAGGCCAGGCGTCAGCACGACACCTATCTGGAAAACCTGGACTGGGCCGCCTCACGGGCGGCGACCGCAGGGTGCACGCTGCTCATCGAGCCCATCAACCAGCGCGACATGCCGGGCTATTTCCTGCGCACCCAGGCCCAGGCGCACGACATCGTGCAGGCGCTGGGGCACCCCAACGTCAAGGTTCAGATGGACCTCTACCACTGCCAGATCAGTGAGGGCGATATCGAAACCCGGCTGCGGCTTTACTTGCCCACGGGTCGGGTCGGGCACATGCAGATCGCCGGTGTGCCCCGGCGCCATGAGCCCGATCGCGGCGAACTCAATTACGCCCATGTGTTCGGGGTGTTGCGCGAACTGGGCTACGACGGCTGGATCGGTTGTGAGTATCGACCGGCAGGCGACACCCGTGCCGGCCTGGCCTGGCTGCGCGAGTTGCTGGCCTAGACGGGCGACGAACGCCGGGAACATTCGTCCAGCCAGGCGTCCATCGACACCGGATACTGATGGAGGTAGCCCTGCTGGGAATCGCAGCCCACGGAAGCGAGGAAGTCGGCCTGCTCGCGGCGCTCCACGCCTTCCGCCACCACGCGCAGTTCAAGCAGCCGGGCGGTCGCAATGATGAGCCGTATGAGCGTGCCGGAGTCCTGGTCGGGAAGCTCCTGGATGAAATTGCGGGCGATCTTGAGTTCATACAACGGCAGGCGGTGGAGGTAGGCCAGCCCCGAATACCCGGTGCCGAAGTCGTCGATGGAAAAGCGCAGGCCGATGTCCGCCAGCGCCTGCATGCGACGCGCCGTATCGTCCACGTCCTCGATCAGCACGCTTTCGGTCAGTTCGAGGATGAGCTCATGGGGAGAGGTGCCGGTCTCTTCCAGAATCTTCCTGACCCGGGTGTTGAATTCGGGGTGGCGCAGCTGAACCGGGCTGATGTTGACGGAAATGGGGTGCTCGAACCCGCGTTCCGACATTCGGGCACGGAGACGGCAGGCCTGGCGAATCACCCAGTCGCCGATTTGCATGACGGGGCCTGAATTTTCGATCAGGCTGATGAACTTGTCCGGCATGATCATGCCGCGGGAAGGGTGATCCCAGCGCATCAGCAGCTCCAGGCCATCGACCTCGCCCTGTCGACTGAATTGCGGCTGGACCAGCAATTGGAACTGGTCGGTCTGCAAGGCGTGATCCATCTCGCGCAGCAGGGCCGCGCGTTCGGCTACGTGCGCCAGCATGTCGGGCCGGAAGAGGGCGACCCGGTTGCGGCCGTTTTCCTTGGACTGGTACATGGCGGTGTCGGCCTCGCGCAGCACGTCGATGGGCGACTTGCCGGGCGCATCGATCAGGGCCACGCCGATACTGCCGCCCGTGAAGTAGGCCTGCTCGCCGACGGTGATGGTGTCGCCGAGTGCGGCCCGCACTTTCTCCGCGACTTCCAGTGCTCTGGCCTGGGCCAGCAGTCGCGCGCTGCCCAGGTCTCGCAGCAGCAACACGAATTCGTCGCCACCCAGCCGGGCGACCATGTCGGCCTGCCCGGCAATCGCCTGCAGGCGGTGCGCCACCGCGCACAGCACGGTGTCGCCCACATCGTGGCCTTTTTCGTCGTTGATGTTCTTGAATTTGTCGAGGTCGACAAAGAGCACGGCGGCAAGGTGACCCGCATTCCTGAACGCCAGGGCAGCCACTTCCAGCTGCTCGAGGAGCATGCGGCGGTTGGGCAGGTTGGTGAGCGCGTCGTAGTAGGCCAGCCGCTGCACTTCCTCCTGACTCTTGCGAAGGGCCGTGATGTCGGTGGAAATGCCGCACAGGGAGGTGATTTTGCCGTCCGGCCCCTGCAGCGGAATCTTGATGGAAAGAAAGACGTCCATTCCGTCGCCGGATTTGCTGGGAATCTCTTCTTCGTAGACGACGCGCTCGCCGTGTTCGATGACGCGCAGGTCGGCGGCGCGGATGGTGTCGAGCATGTCGGCAGGAAAGAGCAGGGAATCGTCTGCGCCGATGATCTCATCGAGCTCGCGATCGAAGCGCTCGCACAGCTTGCGGTTGCCGTAGGTGTAACGCAGCTGCATGTCCTTGATGTAGATGCAGGCGTCTGCGCTGTTCAGGATGGTGTTGAGGCGCTCTTCCGTTTCCGCCAGTTCCCGCACCTTGCGGTGCAGCTGTCGCCGCAGGGAGAGCGCATGCAGGCACGTGGCCAGCACGAGCAGAACCAGCGCCGCGACCCAGCCCAGGCCCGGAAAGGAATCCTGAGTGATGCCCGCCGCCATGGCGGGGCCGGGGGCCGCCGCGCCCGCTGGCGTGGCAACGAGGAGGCACTGACGTGCCAGGCGCTTGATACCCATTCTGCCTTCGGCCTGTAGTGGCCGCCGTAATGGCCGGCCTGCCGATAGGTGCCGACAGCCTGGCCCGAACCCCGCCGAATCACAAGGTGTTACAGGGTGTGAAAGGGATCGTAGAGGGAGGCGCACATCGCGTCAAGAAATGGCGTGCGGGACATGGGGTCATCAGACGGCCGCTGGCGCGCTAAAAATGGAGATTTCTAGGGGAAACCCCAAGAAAAAAAGGCCTCGTCACACGGTTTCAAGCGGTAGCATAATTGGGTTCATTACAGTGAGCACCTGCCCGTTGCAGCGGTTATCCACCGTGTCGGCACGCTCTGAAACAATTGTGGGTTCAAGCCCAAGGAGTCAGTATGCAGAAGACCAAGCTTCGTTTCGGTAAACACCTTGCCCTGAGTGCAAGCGCCGCCGCCATGTTCGCCGCCTTGCTGGCACCCCTGCCCGCCGCCGCTCAGCAGAAATTCGTCAGTATCGGAACGGGCGGCGTCACCGGCGTGTACTACGCTGCGGGTGGTGCGATCTGTCGCCTGGTGAACAAAGACCGCGCCGACCACGGCATCCGCTGCTCCGTGGAATCCACTGGCGGTTCCGTGTTCAACGTGAACACCATCAAGGCCGGGGAGCTTGATCTCGGTGTCGTCCAGTCCGACGTCGGCTTCAACGCCTACAACGGCGAAGGCCAGTTCAAGGATGCCGGCAAATTCGAGAAGCTGCGCTCCGTTTTCTCGCTGCACCCCGAGCCCTTCACCGTGGTGACCCGCAAGGAAGCCAACGTCAAGAGCTTCGACGACCTCAAGGGCAAGCGCTTCAACGTGGGCAACCCGGGGTCCGGCACGCGTGCGTCCATGGAACAGCTGCTCACCGCCATGGGCCGCGACATGAGCTTCTTCTCGCTGGCGTCCGAGCTGCGCCCTGACGAACACGGCAGCGCGCTGTGCGACGGCAAGATCGACGGCTTCTTCTACGGCGTGGGTCACCCCTCTGCCAACATCCAGGACCCGACCACCAGCTGCGGCGCGCAACTGGTCTCCCTGACGGGCCCGGTGGTCGACAAACTGGTCGAAACCTATCCGTACTATGCCAAGGTCACGATTCCGGCCGGCCTGTATCCCAACAACCCGCAGGAAACCGAGTCCTACGGCGTGCTGGCGACCTTCGTGACGTCAGCAGATGTCCCCGAGGAAACGGTCTACACCGTCGTGAAGGCCGTGTTCGAGAACTTCGACGACTTCAAGAAACTGCATCCGGCTTTCGGCATCCTCAAGAAGGAAGACATGGTCAAGAACGGCCTGTCCGCCCCCCTGCACCCGGGTGCCGAGAAGTACTTCAAGGAAAAAGGCCTGCTCTGATGGGCGCTTGAATAGCCATGGGGAAGTGGGGTCATGCGCGACAGTGCTGGCTCCGCTTCCGGGCTGAACGCCTTTGCTGGCATGCCACATCATCCGGTGGCATGCCGTTTTTGTTGAAACCCTGCCCGAATGCAGGGTGTCCGGTGCCAAAAGCGCCTTAGCTGTTTTCTCGATGTCGCCCCTGTCACCCTGACAACCCACCCCGGGCCATCGAACTTCTCTCACTTGGGGAAAACGAATGACTTCGAAACCCGAGCTGTCTCCGGAACAACTCGCAGCCAATGCAGAGCTGGAACAACTGGTCGCCGACGTCGACCGGGGCGGGCGCACTGTAGGTGGCTTCACCGGTGGCGTCCTGTTCGTCGGCGCACTGCTCTGGTCGTTGTTTCAACTCTGGTATGCCTCGCCGCTGCCGTTTGAACTGAACTTCGGCATCTTCAACGACACGGAAGCCCGCTCGCTCCATCTGGGCATGGCCGTCTTCCTTGGCTACCTGGCCTATCCCTTCAGCAAACGCTCGCCGCGCGACGTCATGCCCCTGCATGACTGGGTGCTGGCCATCATTGCCGGCTTTTGTGCATCCTATCTCTACATCTTCTACAACGAGCTTGCGACCCGGCCCGGCATTCCCTCTGCCATGGACGTTGTCTGTGCGGCGGTGGGGCTGGTGCTGCTGCTGGAAGTGACCCGCCGCGCCCTGGGGGCGCCCATGGCGGTTCTGGGCACCGTGTTCGTGCTCTACGTCTTCCTGGGGCCGTGGCTGCCTGAAGCGCTGGCACACCGGGGGGCTTCCGTGGAGCGCCTGGTCTCCCACATGTGGCTCACGACGGAAGGGGTCTACGGGGTGGCGCTGGGCGTTTCCGTGTCCTACATCTTCATCTTCGTGCTGCTGGGCTCGCTGCTGGACCGCTGCGGCGCAGGCAATTACATGATGCAGGTCTCCTTCGCGCTGTTGGGCCACTTGCGGGGTGGCCCCGCAAAGGTGGCCGTGGTCAGTTCGGCGGTGAATGGCATCGTGTCGGCCTCGTCGGTGGCCAACGTGGTGACCGGGGGCATCTTCACCATTCCTCTGATGAAGAAGGCGGGCTATGGGGGGGTGCGCGCCGGCGCGATTGAAACGGCATCGTCGGTGAATGGACAGATCATGCCCCCGGTGATGGGGGCTGCAGCTTTCCTGATGATCGAATATGTCGGCATTCCCTATACCGACATCATCAAGCATGCGCTGCTGCCCGCCAGCATTTCCTATGTGGCCCTCTTCTATATCGTTCATCTCGAAGCGCTGAAGCTGGGCATCAACCCCATGATGTCCGCAGGCAAGCCCAAGACCTTGCTGCAGAAGATGGCGGGCTGGGGCATGGCGATCGCCGGTACCTTGGTGGTCATGGGCCTGGTGTACTGGGTGGGCATCGGTGTACGGGCGGTGGCAGGCGAGTCGGCCACTCCGATTCTGCTCGTGCTGCTGCTGGTGCTGTATGTGTGGTTGCTGCGGGTTGCCGCGCGGCATCCCGATCTTCCCACCGACATCAATGTCACGAACCCGGTGCGGCCCGAGGCTTGGCCGACGGTGCGCGCAGGCCTCTATTATCTGATTCCCATCGGCATTCTGGTGTGGTGTCTGGCCGTGGACCAGCTTTCCGCGGGGTTGTCGGCCTTCTGGGCCGTCATGGCCATGCTGTTCCAGATGATCACCCAGCGTCCGCTGGTTGCGTTCTTCCGCGGGGAACCCATTGGCGAACCCATCAAGCGGGGCATTGATGAAGCGCTCGTGGGCTTGCAGGAAGGGGCCCGGAACATGGTGGGCATCGCCATCGCCTGTGGCACTGCCGGCCTGATCGTCGGTGCCATCACCCTGACCGGTCTGGGCCTGCGCATGACGGCCTTCGTGGAGCTCATCTCCATGGGCAACGTGCTCATGATGCTGGTCTTCACGGCGGCAGTTTGTCTGGTGCTGGGTCTGGGCATGCCGACCACCGCCAACTACATCCTGATGGCCACCCTCATGGCGCCGGTGGTGGTGGAGCTCGGCGCGCAAAGCGGCCTCGTCATCCCGCTCATTGCCGTGCACATGTTCGTGTTCTATTACGGCATCATGGCCGACATCACGCCGCCCGTGGGGCTGGCCACGTTCGCGGCCGCAGCGATCTCGGGCGAGAGTCCGCTGGCGACGGGCGTTCAGGGGGTAATGTATGCCATGCGCACCGCAGTGCTGCCCTTCATGTTCATCTTCAACCCCATGCTGTTGCTGATTGACGTGTCCGGGTGGTGGGAGCTGTTTCTGGTGGTGCTGGGAGCGACAGTGGCGTCGCTCGCCTTTGCCGCGGCAACGCTGGGCTGGTTCCGCACCAAATGCAACTGGCTGGAAGTGATCCTGTTGCTTGGTGTGACGTTCGCGTTGTTCCGTCCCGACTGGTTCATGAACCATGTTGCACCGAAGTACGAGGCTCGCCCGGGTTCCGAGGTCTATTCGGTGGCGGCCACTCTGCCCGAGGGCGGTCGATTCGTGGCGGTAATTTCGGGTATGAATCTGGAAGGCGACGAATTGCGCAAGACAGTGGCAGTGGCCATTCCGCCGTTGCCGGAAGGCAGTGACGCGAAAGGCGACAACGCCGGACGGCAGCGGCTGTCCGAGGCGGGGCTGACGATCATGGCCCTGGGCGACACGGCGCAGATCGCGTCGGTTCGCTTCGGCACGCAAGCTTTGCGTGCGGGCTGGGAGCAGGGCTGGGACGTGGAAGAGGTTCTCGTCCCCAATCCCAACCGCCCGTCGGAGTTCTGGGTCTATGTGCCGGCCTTCGGCCTGCTGGCTCTGATATGGGCCATGCAGGGGCGACGCACGCGGCGTCAGGGCACCGGGGCAGCACCGGCGGTGGCCTGATGCCTTTGCCCGAACGTGACGGCATTCCTCCCAGCCGTGTGTATCTGCCGCCGGGGCCATGGGAAAACGTGCTCGACTTCCTGGTCGAGCGCTTTCCCCGGCTGAGTCGGTCTTTTCTGGAAGGGCGTCTGCTGGCCGGCGACATCGTGGATGATGACGGCCGGCCCCAGGCCCCGGAGGCCCCCTATCGCCCTCGGACCTGGCTCTGGTACTACCGCGAGGTGCCCGACGAGGTGCCGGTGCCTTTCGAGCTGCCGGTGCTTCATCAGGACGAGCGCCTCGTCGTGGTCGACAAGCCGCATTTCATGGCGACGACGCCGTCAGGGCGCTACCTGCGTCACACGGCCCTGGTCAGGCTGCGTCAGAGCCTGGGGCTCACGACCTTGTCGCCCATTCACCGTCTGGACCGCGAAACGGCCGGGGTGCTGGTGTTCTGTGCCGACCCTCGCTACCGCGGGCGCTACCAGGCTCTGTTCCAGGTCCGGGAAGTCGGCAAGGAATACGAAGCGGTGGCCAGGCCCCCGGCCGGCCTGGCGTTCCCCCTGGTGTACCGCAGCCGGCTTGAAGAAATGGAAGGCCGCTTCCTGATGCATGAAACAGACGGTGAACCGAACAGCGAGACTCGGGTCGAACTGTTGCGTGAACTGGATGAAGACGGTCTGGCCCACTTTCGTCTGGTGCCGGTGACCGGTCGCAAGCACCAGCTGCGCGCGCACATGAGTGCGTTGGGCATGCCCATTCTCAACGACAGCTTCTACCCGCCGGTGCCGTTTGACGAGGCCGAGCGGCGGGAGCACGATGACTTCTCTCATCCGCTGCAATTGCTGGCGCGGGCCATCGAGTTTCGCGACCCGGTGGATGGCCGCATGCGGCGTTACGAAAGCCGCCGGGTGCTGAGCATGACGCTAAAGGCGGAAACCGTGATGTGACGGCCCTGGGGCATGGGCCTTGCTGCGTTCCCCTCACTTCAGGAGAATGCGATGCCAGACCAGCCCCAGACCCTCCCCCCTCAGGAACAAGTCCTCCAGCCGGGACGCCAGACCGAGATGACGCCGCCGCCGCGTAGCGGGGAAGACCGCTATCTGGCGGCGGGCAAGCTCAAGGACAAGTGCGCCATCATCACGGGCGGCGACAGCGGGATCGGACGCGCCGTGGCAATTGCCTTTGCAAAGGAAGGCGCAGATCTGCTAATCAGCTACCTGGATGAGCATCGCGACGCGGAGGATACGCGCAAGTTGGTCGAGGCGGAAGGTCGGAAATGTGTGCTTGTGCCGGGCGACATTGCCGACGAAGCTCATTGTGAGGCCATCGTCAGCCAGGCCCTGGATGAACTGGGCCGGATCGACATCCTGATCAACAATGCGGCCGAACAGCATGTGGTGAAGCAGATGGAGGACATCGACACCGCCCAGCTCGAGCGGACCTTCCGCACGAACTTTTTCGGAATGTTCCTTCTGACGCGCGCCGCGTTGCCCCACCTGCGCGAGGGGTCGGCCATCGTGAATACGACCTCGGTCACCGCCTACCGCGGCAGCCCGGGCCTGATTGATTATACGGCCACCAAGGGGGCCATCGTGGCGTTCACGCGATCCCTATCCAAGTCCCTCGCGGAACGAGGCATACGCGTGAATGCAGTGGCGCCCGGGCCGATCTGGACGCCGCTGATTCCCGCCAGCTTTGATGCCGAGGAAGTCAGCACCTTCGGGGCGGACACCCCATTGGGGAGGCCGGGACAGCCTGAAGAAGTGGCTCCCTGCTATGTGCTGCTGGCGTCTCAAGATGGCAGCTACATGACCGGCCAGGTGCTGCACCCCAATGGCGGCGAGATCGTGAATGGCTGATGGTCGCCGGGGCAGCTGTTTGGTCGCCCCGGCGCGTGCGGATCATGCGGCCACCGGGCGGCGGCGCTGCTCGGCGGGCGGGAACTTGATCTGGGCACGATACTTTGACACCGTGCGGCGCGCAACGCGCACTCCTTCCTGAGCCAGACGCTGGGCCAGCATGACGTCGGACAATGGCTCATTCGGGTCTTCCGATTCGATCATTTCCTGAATCAGCGCCCGCACTGCGACGGCAGAGCAGGTGCCCCCCGACTGGGTGGACAGCTCACGCGAGAAAAAATACTTGAACTCGAAGATGCCGCGCGGTGAGGCCAGGTACTTGTTGCTGGTGGCGCGCGAGACGGTGGATTCGTGCATGCCGAGCTCGTCGGCGATCTCGCTGAGCATCATCGGCCGCAGTGCCACGTCACCATAGTCAAAGAAGGTTTGCTGGCGGGCCACAATGGCCTGCGCCACGCGCGCAATAGTGGTACTGCGCTGCTCGAGGCTGCGCATCAGCCAGCGCGCTTCCTGCAGGGCCTGGGCCATGAGAGGGCGGTCGTCGTAGCGGGTCTGCCGGAACAGCTGAGTGTACATGGCGTTGAGGCGCGCACGCGGGGTGGCGCTGTCATTGGGCACTGCCACCCACAAGTGGCCCACCTTGCGAACGTAGACATCGGGTACGACATAGCATGACGGGTCAATGCTGCTGTAGCGCGCGCCGGGGCGCGGTTCCAGGCTTCGAATCAGGAGGCAGGCTTCGTGGATGTCCGCCTCGTCCGCATTCAGAGTGCGTGCCAGCCCGGCATAGTCGCAACGGCCCAGGCGCTCCAAGGCCTCTTCCACGATGCGAAGAGCGAGGTCCCGGCCTTCTGTGTCCTCGGAAAGGGCCTGCAGCTGCAGCACCAGACATTCCCTCAAGTCACGGGCGCCGATGCCGGGTGCGCCCAGGTGCTGCACCAGCCGGAGCGCCATTTCCCACTCGCCCTCTGACGGCATGGGGTCAAGCTGGCCCGGCTCCAGCAGTTCATCCGTGGGAATGCGTAGATAGCCGTTTTCGTCCAGCGCCTCGATGATCAGTTCCACGAGACACAGATCGCGGTCACTGAGCTGGTAGCTGCACAGGTCGCGTCGGAGGGCGTCCTGCAGGGTGGTCTCGCAGCGAGCCCACTGGCCCACGTCGGTTTCGGGCTGGTCGTTGTTGCGGGAAACAGGATAGTCTCCCGAATAGCTGGCGGAATTCTCCATCCCCGCGTCATATTCGGCCGTGACCACGCTTTCATACTTGCCGGCGTCCTCATTCGATTGCGCGGCCCCCAGTTCGCTGCTGTCCAGATGGACGTCTGCCTCAGCGGAAAGGGGCTGAGCGGCGTGGATTTCGGTGGAGGATTCGCCGGCTTCCGCTCCGTGTGATTCCTCTTCTTCCAGGAAGGGGTTATTGGAAATGGCGTCGGCCACTTCACGGCTGAAATCCAGGGTGGACATCTGCAAGAGCTTCACAGACTGTTGAAGCCGGGGGGTCAGCGTGGTGGTCTGCTTGACCCGCATTTCCTGTATGAGCTGAGTCACATCGTCTCCTTTATTCGGTCGAACTGCCTGAACTTGCTGGAGGAGATGACGCAACGAGCATGCCAACTCGACGTAACGACGAAAATCGAAACGTTTCCAGGCGTGTAAGGCCCCTGTTCATGCGGGATGGCGACAATTTCCCGTGGCCGTCCCCGGGCCCGACGAAGCTTTTGGGCACAGAGGGGCAGAGGAATTGGCAGGGGAGCGTCGGTAGATTTCGCCGGCCCGTGTAAGAACTACGCGCGCGAATGTGCCGCCAGGCTTGGGGGGGCATGCCGATTGCTGCCGCCTTGCATCACCGGCCGCCAGCAGGTCAACAGGCCGGCCCAGGAGCCGATTCATGAGACGTACTGATAGAGAAGAACAGCGGAATCCCGATCGGGGCATAGGAGCCGGGGATGCCCAGCTCAAGGACAGTCAGCGGGATGTCGAGAAGGATGTGCAGCACATGCCACGACATTGGCAGAGTCCCGGGTCGCGGGGCCAGGAAAATGGCAAGGCGCCGCCCCCCGACGATCGCGAAGTGGGACGCGGCAACCAGTATGGCGAAGCCGGCGAAGCGGCAAGCGAACAGGTGCACGAGAGCCTGTCGGAACACGGGGAAGAGCCTCCGCCCCAACGCCGCGATAACGATCAGCTGAGCAAACGCCCCGGTGAAAAGGCGGACGACATTCCGACTCCGGACCGTTGAACCGGATCAGGCGGAAGACGTAGCGCTTTCGGGAGCGGTGCGGCTGGCTGTCGCACCCGGTTCACTCTGAATCTGGTCGAGCCGGTTCTGCAGCGTTTTGACGCTGATGCCCAGTGCCAGGGCGCTACGTTTCTTGTCGCCTTCGTAGTGGTCGAGGGTGGCGAGAATCAGGGAGCGTTCTGCCGCCGCGATCGACGTGCCGACCGGAATGCGCAGGCGATCCGACTGGCGGATGGGCATGGTGTCGCGGAAGAAGGGCCGCATCGGCGGTATATGAATTTCGTTGCCTTCGGCCAGAATGTAGGCGCGGGTGATGGTGTTCTTCAGTTCACGGATGTTGCCCGGCCAGTTGTATTGTTGCAGATGCGTGATCGCGGCACGGGTCAGCGTTTTCTTGACCCCTTCCTGTTCCGCCAGTTGCTCGAGGAACCGATTGGCCAGATAGGCGATGTCGGTCTTGCGCTCACGCAGCGGCGGGACCTTGATGGGAAACACGGCCAGACGGTATAGCAGGTCGGAGCGCATGCGGCCGCCCTTGACGGTTTGCTCCAGGTCGCGGTTGGTCGCCGCAATGATGCGGACGTCCACTTTCACCAGTTCCGTTCCGCCGACACGGTGGAAGGTGCCGGTTTCCAGTACACGCAGCAGCTGGATCTGGATCGACATGGGCATTTCTGTTACTTCGTCCAGAAACAGTGTGCCCGTGTGTGCCCGTTCAAAACAACCCAGACTGCGTGAAACGGCGCCCGTGAAGGCGCCTTTTTCGTGACCGAAGAGTTCACTTTCCGCCAGAGAAGGGGTGATGGCCCCGCAATTGATGGCGATGAAGGGTGCGTCGGCCCGCTTGCTGCGACTGTGCACGGTGCGGGCAACGACCTCTTTCCCGGTACCGCTTTCGCCGACGATGAGCACGCTTGCGTCTGTCGGTGCGGCTTTCACGATGGCGCGCGCCAGTTCGAAGGCGGCGGAAGAGCGGCCGAGAAGTTTGGATGACGGAATCATGCTGCGAAGTCTATCGTTCTCATCAATATCCAACAAGTCTAATGCTTGACGGCTCAAACACGGAAAGACGCGTGTGGCGCCGCGACGACGCAAGCTGCACACCCATGAAAATTCGTGTCATCTGGTTTCAATTGAGACGCGCTCTTACTCGGCGTTACCAGGAAAACCCGTTAACATGACTTCGACAGTATCTGTTCCCCAGTGACTATCATCACTTAGAGGCACCATGCCGCATTTATTGATCATTGAGGATGAGCCGTCGATCCGCGAGCTGATCGCGGAAATCGCCGTTGACGAAGGGTATACCGTGGCACAGGCCGGCGATGTGCGGCAGGCACGCATCCAGGTTGAACGCCATAAGCCCGATGTGGTGCTGTGCGACATGAACCTCCCGGATGGCGACGGTATCGAGCTCTGGAAGCGCATGGCCTTGAGCGAGTGCCAGGTGGTCTTCATCACCGGCCAGTCCACTGTCGAAAGCGCCATCGAGGCCCTGCGCTGCGGGGCAGTCGATTACCTGACCAAGCCGATCGGGCTGCGCCGCCTGCGCGGCATTCTGGGCGAACTGAAGACCATGGCGCCGCCCGTGGCACGACCGCGTGAGGAAGGCGATGTCAATCAGACACCTTTCGCACGCATTGTGGGCAAGTCGCCCGCCATCCAGTTGCTGTGTGCCCATATTGAAAAAGTCGCGCCCACACAGGCCACGGTTCTGCTGGTGGGTGAAAGCGGGACCGGCAAGGAACTGGCCGCCGAGGCCATTCACCTGGCCAGCCCGCGTCACAAAAAGCCGTTCATGGCCGTGAATTGCGGTGCGATTTCCCCCAACCTGATTGAAAGTGAGCTATTCGGTCACGAGAAGGGCGCCTTCACGGGGGCCGACAAACAGCACAAAGGCTATTTTGAACGGGCGGACGGCGGCACGCTGTTTCTGGACGAAATCACGGAAATGTCGATGGAGCTGCAGGTGCGGTTGCTGCGTGTGCTCGAAACCGGGCGCTTCATGCGCGTCGGCACCCACGAGGAAATCGCCGCCAATGTGCGGGTAGTGGCAGCCACCAACCGCAACCCTGAACAGGCCGTGGCGAAAGGTACCCTGCGCGAAGATCTCTATCACCGGTTGAGTGTGTTTCCACTGGTGCTGCCCCCCTTGCGTGAACGTGGCGATGACATTCTTCTGATCGCCGACCACTTCCTGGAAAGGCTCAACGAGGAATACAGCACTGCAAAGCGGTTTTCCGATGAGGCCAAGGAAGCCATGCTCGCCTACAGCTGGCCCGGCAACATTCGCGAACTGCGTAACTATGTGTATCGCAGCTACATTCTGGCAGATGACGTCATCAAGGGCGACTTCAATGCCTTCGCACTGGACTCCCATTCGGCCGGTTGGGGGACGGAAATCACGGTGCCCGTGGGCGTGCCGCTGGCGGATGCGAATCGACAGCTGATTCTGGCCACCCTGAAGCAATGCGGAGGCGTCAAGAAGGCGGCGGCGGAAATGCTGGGCATCAGCCTCAAGACGCTCTATAACCGTCTCGAAGAATACGGGGCACTTGGCGACACCGACGAGTCTTCGAGTCTGCGTTAGTTTTTTTTCGCTCGAGGTCGGGCACGCGACTTGCTATGTCAGCGCGTCACCTGCTTACCCTGAGGCCTCATGAGTTCGTTCGAGAAAGGGACGGTGGTCGTGCTGACGCGCAACCACCGGGCGCAACTGTTGCGGACACTGCGTGCTTTGCAGCAATTGCCGGAAGCCTGGCCCATCATCGTGGTGGACAACGGCTCCACCGACGGGACCGCCCGAGCCGTGGGGCGGCAGTTTCCTGCCGTCATGCTCATACGCAGCCGCCGAGACATCGGCGCGGCCGCCCGCAACATTGCCGTGGCCTACGCCCATACCCCTTATGTTGCATTCACCCACGATGACAGCCGCTGGGAGCCCGGCGCTCTGGCGCGCGCCGCTTGCCTTCTCGATGAACATGCCTCGGTGGCTGTCGTCAGCGCCTGTGTGAAGGAAGCCGAGTCCGGGCGTGTGCATCCGCAGTGTGCAGAGGTGGCCAGGCGCGCAACGCTCACCGACTCCAGCGAGGGGGGGCCGGTCTTCGGCTTCATGCCGGACGCGTGTGTGCTGCGCACCCGCGCCTTCTATGATGCCGGTGGCGTTTGGCCTCCCTTTTTCCAGGATGGGGAGGAGAGCCTGCTGGCGATCGACATGGCCGAGCGAGGTTGGGGCATGTGGTACTGCGACAATGCCGTCAGCTGGCGCCAGACTTCTGAACCGCCCGAGCGCATGCGCGGACGGCGGTGGCGAAATGACATCTGGACGGCCTGGATGCGGCTGCCCTGCAAGCTCGCGTGGTCGGTGACCCTGTTACGGATCAAGGAAGCGGCGCGCGCTGGCCAGCTGCGCACCTTGCTGCTCGCGGTTGCGGCCGGAGCGGGGAAAGTCTTCAAGCGCAGACGGGTGGTTTCCCCCGAGGTGGCGGCCCGCTGGTCGCAGCACCACACCGATGTGTTCTCCGGGAGTCAGCGTCTTTCGCCCTCAGGCTCGCGCCAATCCCTGGTCTGAAAGGTCGCCGCGCCCCGTAGGGCGCGACGTTCAATGTACTGGGGGTGGCGGGACCCCGGGGTCGGGCTCCGGCGGTTCGTTCGGCGGTGTATCACGGGGTTCTCGCACCTCGCCCGGGACATCATGCGGAGGCAGGTCAATTTCCCGTCCAGGTTCATCTTCCGGTGGCGTCGTGGGTGGGGTGTTCGGCGGGTGACCCGGGGGCTCGGGCACATGCAGGCGCAAGATGAAGTCCGGCATTTCAGTCTCCTGATGGATGCAGCCCGGGTTGGGCTGCGCTGGTCTGGCAATGAGCAGGCTGCTGCAAGTCGCATGCCTCGCTGCGGCCGGTGCATTCGCGGCATGAGGTTTGCTCACTGACTGGCGCGAGCATTTCGCGTCTCTCCGGTGGGAACTCCAGCATGCAGCACTTCAAGCACTCCCTGCCATTCCGCGGCAAATGCAGCGGTTGGCGGATCTACGGTCTGTCGTCGTTTCCGGATACGCCAGACCCACAGCCCGTGTCTGCTGGTTGGCAGGAGATCTGCACGCGCGCCCGGGCACTGGGCCTGGACGCGCTTGGGGTGCCGGCTGAATTACTGCAGGACAACCGCCATGCGTACGCCTGCGTCGAGGCATGCAAGGCCAGCCAGCTGCGGCTGATGGTTGACGTGCTCGAAACCGGGCAGGGGGCTTCGCTGACGCCCGCGCTCCTCGAGGCCGTTGAGGCCGCCCAATTGTCGATTGCGGTGCTGCTGCGTGGGCTGGAGGAACGTTCGCCGGCAGAATGCCGATCCTGCATTCAACGGTGGTGCGAGCAACACCCGGGCGTCGGGTTGACGCTCTGGACGCCGGGCATGCGTCCGGAGCAGCTTGTGCAGCTCGAGGGCCTGAATCTGGATGGGGTCTATGCCTCGCTGCCCTGGTGGAATAACCGAGACGCCTGGCTGGTCGAAGAATTCGAGCGCCTGCGCCCGGTGGCACCCGTTTTTGCCCCGGTCGGGGACCCGCGCCGGCCCGACCCGGTGAGCAGCGCACCGGCCTTGTCGCGAAGACTGGCCGTGGCGACGGTGGTGGGGGAAAGTGTGCTCATACCGGCTGCGGTGGCAGACCGCCTCGGCCGGGAGCGCATCGCTGAGTGTGAATGGTTCAAACAGCGGCCCCTGTCGGTAGGTCGGGGGCTGCGACGGCTGACCGGCCCCCTGTCTCCGGTGACTGCGATCTGCAGGGTGGATGACGGTCGGCGCCTGCTGCTGATCAATCCGGATGAACATGTGCCGGCGACGATCCATCGCAGCCTCATTGAACGGCGGCTGCCCTACGGCTTCGTACTGGATCGCCAGGGGGATGCCGACAGCTTTCGCATTGAACCCGGCGGCTGGTTGTTCGTGCCGCTCAAGCACGCGGACTGGATTGCCAAGTATGGGACCAGTTCGCGTCAACAGCGAGTGAGCCTCACCAATGCGCTGCGGGCACCGCGCATCGCCATCGAGGCCGTCAGGCCAGTCGTGGACGAAGGACGTTTTGCCGTGAGGCGGACGCTGGGTGAGACCGTGACGATCAGCACCAACCTCTTCATGGACGGGCACGAGCAGTTGGCGGCCGAGGTGCTCTGGCGCCCGGTCAACGAATCCGAATGGGTGCGGACGCCGTTGATGGCGCTGGGCAACGACGCTTGGGAAGCGCGTATTCTTCCGCGCAAGCTGGGACGCTATATCTTCACCTTGCGCGCGTGGGTGGACACATGGCAAAGCTATCGGACGGGACTGCAGAAAAAGCATGACGCAGGTCTGGATGTCGGCCTCGAGGTGGAAGAGGGCAGGCGGCTCTTGCGCGGTCTGCTGGAACGCGCCCGCAAAATTGACGAGGCGTCTGCGGCCATCATCGAAACCGCCCTGGACTCGCTGGGCTGGCCTCGCGACACCGGTGCCGCGCGGAAGATGCGCCCCCGGCCGGGAGGCCCCCGTGTGCTGCCCTCGGAGGCCCAGCACACCGTTAGCATTCCGCTCGTCAGGCCGGAACATGTGCAGACCTTGGAAGACGACGTGCTGGCTGCCGCTGTGGCGGCCGTCGCGGAGCCCGCCTTCGAGACATTCGCCACGATGGAGTATCCGATCAGCATCGAACGGAACGAGGCCGTGTTCTCGAACTGGTATGAACTCTTCCCGCGGTCGCAGTCGCCCGAACCGGGGCGCCACGGCACCTTCCGGGATGTCATCGCACGCCTGCCGGACATCCGCCGCATGGGCTTCGACGTGCTGTACTTCCCCCCCATCCACCCCATTGGCGAACGCAACCGCAAGGGGCGCAACAACTCGCTGACGGCCGAGCCGGGCGACCCGGGCAGCCCCTACGCGATCGGCTCGGAAGCGGGAGGGCACGATGCCGTGCACCCCGAGCTGGGCTCCTTGAGCGACTTCCGGGACCTCGTGACGGCCGCCCATCAGCACGGCCTGGAAATCGCCCTGGACTTTGCCATTCAATGCTCGCCCGACCACCCCTGGCTGCGCGAGCACCCCGATTGGTTCAATTGGCGGGTGGACGGCACCCTGAAGTACGCCGAGAATCCTCCCAAGCGTTACGAGGACATCGTCAACCCGGACTTCTACAGCCCCCTGGCCAGTACGCCCCGACAGGCGGCGCTGTGGCGTGCGCTGCGCGACATCGTGATCTTCTGGATTCATCAGGGGATCCGCATCTTCCGGGTCGACAATCCCCATACCAAGCCACTGCCCTTCTGGGAGTGGATGCTGGGCGAAGTGCGCGACCGCCACCCCGACACGATCTTTCTTTCCGAAGCCTTCACGCGGCCGGCCATGATGTACCGCCTGGCGAAGGTGGGGTTCTCGCAGTCCTACACCTACTTCACCTGGCGCAACACCAAGCAGGAACTGACGGATTACCTGACTGAACTGAATGGCGCCCCGGTGCGCGATTTCTTCCGACCCAACTTCTTCGTGAACACCCCGGACATCAACCCCTGGTTTCTGCAGACGTCGGGACGGGCCGGGTTTCTGATCCGCGCGGTGCTGGCCGGCACCCTGTCGGGTTCATGGGGTATGTACAACGGCTTCGAGCTGTGCGAGGCCGCCGCCGTGCCGGGTAAGGAGGAATATCTGGACTCGGAAAAATATCAGTTGCGGCAATGGGACCTGAATGCACCGGGCAACATTATTCCGGAAATCACCAAGCTCAATCGCATTCGACGCAGCCATCCGGCCCTGCAAAGCCACCTCGGGGTGCGCTTCCACCCGGTCGACAACGACCGGATTCTTTTTTATTCCCGGCATAGCGCCGAAGGGGACAGCGTGGTGCTGGTGGCCGTGAGCCTGGACCCGCATCACCGTCAGACCGGCCGCCTGGAACTGCCCCTGCATGAGTGGGGAATCGGGGAGGACGGCTCGCTGCCGTTCCACGATCTGTTCGAGGATCTCCGATTCCGCCTGCAGGGCCGCTGGCAGTACATCGAATTGACGCCCGAGCGCCCCTTCGTGATCTGGGCAAGGGTACTGGAGCAGGGGACGACCGAATGAGCTTGAAGAATCGCTCCGCAAAACGCGTGTTGAATGAACCGGGCTGGTACAAGGATGCCGTGATCTACCAGCTGCATGTGAAGTCCTTCTTCGACTCGAACAACGACGGCAAGGGCGACTTTCCCGGCTTGATCCAGCAGCTGGATTACATTGCCGGGCTCGGAGTCAACACCGTCTGGCTGCTGCCCTTCTACCCTTCGCCCCGGCGGGACGACGGCTACGACATTGCCGAGTATCGTGATGTGCATCCCGAGTACGGCACGCTGGCGGATGTGCGCCGCTTCATCAAGGAAGCCCATGCGCGCCGGCTGCGCGTGATCACCGAGCTGGTGGTCAACCATACGTCGGACCAGCATGCCTGGTTCCAGCGTGCGCGCCGCACCCGCCCCGGTTCGGTGGCACGCAACTTCTATGTGTGGTCGGACGACGACCAGCGCTATGCAGGCACCCGCATCATCTTCTGCGACACCGAAAGCTCCAACTGGACCTGGGACCCGGTGGCGGGGGCCTATTACTGGCACCGCTTCTATTCCCACCAGCCCGATCTGAACTACGACAACCCGCGGGTACTCAAGGAAATCATCAATGTGATGCGTTTCTGGCTGGACATGGGGGTGGACGGCCTGCGGCTCGATGCTGTGCCCTATCTGGTGGAGCGGGAAGGCACGAACAACGAGAATCTGCCCGAGACCCACGCGGTCCTGAAGCAGATCCGGGCCGTGCTGGACCGCGATTACCCCGACCGGCTGCTCCTGGCAGAGGCCAACCAGTGGCCGGAAGATGCTCAGGAGTACTTCGGCAATGGCGACGAATGCCATATGTCCTTTCATTTCCCGCTGATGCCGCGCATGTATATGGCCATTGCGCGTGCAGACCGCTTTCCGATCACGGACATCATGCAGCAGACGCCTGAGATCCCGGAGAGCTGTCAGTGGGCGATCTTCCTGCGCAACCATGACGAACTCACTCTGGAAATGGTGACCAGCAGCGAGCGGGATTACCTCTGGCAGGTGTATGCCGCCGATCGTCAGGCGCGCATCAACCTGGGGATCCGGCGGCGACTTTCCCCACTGCTGGAGCGCGACCGCCGCCGCATCGAGCTGATGACCAGCCTGCTGCTGTCCATGCCGGGCACGCCGGTGCTTTATTACGGGGACGAGATCGGCATGGGGGACAATATCCACCTGGGTGACCGCGACGGCGTGCGCACCCCCATGCAATGGTCGCCGGACCGCAACGGCGGGTTCTCGCGCGCCGACCCGGAACAGCTGTCGCTCCCGGTGCTGCTCGGACCGCTCTACGGCTACGAGGCGGTGAATGTGGAAGCGCAGCAGCGCGACCCCCATTCCCTGCTGAACTGGACCCGGCGCATGCTGGCCAAGCGTCAGCAGACTCAGGTGTTCGGGCGGGGCTCACTGCGCTTCCTCTACCCCGGCAACCGCAGCATTCTGGCGTATCTGCGCGAACATGAGGGCACCGTCCTGCTGTGCGTGGCGAACTTGTCCAATGCCTCCCAGCCGGTGGAGTTGGACCTGTCCGACATGTCTGGCCGGGTGCCGGTGGAACTGCTGGGGGGTACCCCCTTTCCAACCATCGGCGAGCTTCCCTATCTGCTGACTTTGCCGCCCTATGGCTTCTACTGGTTCGAACTGAGTGCCAGCGCCAACCCGCCGACCTGGCACGCCGTCTCGCCGCCGCAGATGCCGGAACTGTCGACCCTGGTGCTGCGCATGCGCCGCGGTTACCGCATGCTAGAGCGTTCCTGGCGCACGCTGAACGAGCAGATTCTGCCGCGGTATCTGGCCAACCAGCGATGGTTCCCCGGGGGCGAGCAGGAAGGCGCCGGCTTGCGCGTGTTGTATATCGAACCGGTTCCCGGCCAGACCGACCTCTTCATGGTGGAAGTGGCCCGCAAGGAGGGCGGGCAGGGGGACAGCTGGTTCATGCCGCTGGCCCTGGTCTGGGCCGAGCAGCTGGAAGGCATGCCCCTGCAATATGCCCTGGCCCGCGTACGGCGAGGTCCGGAAGTGGGTTTCGTGACGGAGGCCTACACCTTGCCGAGCTTCTCTCTGGCGCTGCTCGATTGCCTGCGCAGCGGGCGACAGATGTCCATGCCGCTGGCGCGCTCGCGCGCGATGCTCAAGTTCCAGGCCGAAGCGGGGCTGGCGCAGCTGGAGTGGTCGGAAGACACCCCGGTGCAGTGGTTCCATGGAGAGCAGTCCAACAGCACCGTGCTGGTGGGCGAGGACATCATGATCAAGCTGCTGCGTCACATCGTTCCCGGCGAACACCCGGAGGTCGAGATGACGCGGCGGCTGACCCAGGCGGGCTACGGCAATGCTTCCGTGCTCCTGGGAGAACTGCTGCGCATCAATGCCGATGGTACGCCTCACACCCTGGCTGTGGTGCATCGGCGCATCGATAATCAGGGGGACGCGTGGAGCTGGACTCAGGAGTTCCTGAAACGAAGCCTGGAGAACGCGGCCCTGACGGGGGAAAGCGGCGATGACTACGCCCAGGAGCTGGCGCCCTACGAAGCGGTGGCCGGGGTGATGGGACGTCGTCTGGCGCAAATGCATGGCGTGCTGGCCGAAGCTACGGACGACCCGGCCTTCCGGCCCGAAGCCGTCAATCGCAAGGCGGCGGCCCAGTGGGGAGCAGCGATCAAGGACATGCTGCGCGCCGCACTGAAGGCATGCACACAGCACGATGAGCGACTGGACGCCACGGGGCGCGACTTGCTGCAGGCCCTGCGCAAGGACGAAGCCGCCTTGCTCGCGACGATTGATCGCGGGGTGCAGGCGGCAGTCGGGACCGTGTCCATCCGCATTCACGGCGACTTGCATCTCGGACAGGTGCTGATTGCCCAGGGGGATGTGCATTTCATCGATTTTGAAGGAGAACCGGTGCGCAGCCTGGAGCAGCGCCGCGCGAAGTCGCTCCCCTGGCGCGACCTGGCCGGCATGATGCGGTCTTTCGACTATGCGGTGGCGGTGTTCGATTCCGTTCCGGAAGCGGGCCCCGGCAGTTCAACTGCCATCACCGCGGAAGCCGAGGCGCTTGCCATCCCGGATACGGAAGACCTTGCACACCGCCGGCATGAACTGATCAAGCGTTTCTGTGCCAGCGCCACCCGCGCCTTTCTGGACAGCTATGAAGCCGAATTGTCCGACTGGGCGGTCGCGCATCCCCAGAGCGCGCCGCTGGTCGTTGAGGACAGCAAGGCGCGGCGCACGCTGCTCGATCTGGCCCTGATCGAGAAAGCCGCCTACGAGATCGTGTATGAGGCTGCGCATCGTCCGGACTGGATGGTGGTGCCCCTGCGCGGGCTGCACCGGGCGGCCGGGCGTCTGTTGCACCCGGTCGAGCCGGCCGGACCGGGTGAGGGGAGCGAATGATGGAGACCTGGCTTGGTGACCTGGACTTTCATCTGATTGCCCAAGGCCGGCACTGGAACCTGGCGGATCGCTTGGGCGCGCACCCCATGCGGCACGGGGGGCACGAGGGCGTCCGCTTCGCCGTCTGGGCACCCAACGCCCAGTCGGTGTCGGTGGTGGGCGATTTCAATGGCTGGAATGCAGATGTAGATAAAATGTATCTACATAGAAATGCTGGCGTTTGGGAAGCCTTCGTGACCGACGCGAGGCCGGGGCAGCGGTACAAGTACGCGCTGCACGACGCCGTGGGCCGGCTGCTGCCGTTCAAGGCCGATCCCCTGGCCCGGCAGACGGAGCTGCCGCCCGCCACGGCGTCGGTCGTGCCCGAGGCGCAGGAATTCGTCTGGACGGACGCGGACTGGCTGGCCGAGCGCCCGGCACGACAGAGTCGGGCGGCCCCCATGTCGATCTATGAAGTTCACTTCGGTTCCTGGCGCCGCCCCGCCCACGGCGAAAGTCTTTGGGATCGCGAGGGCAGGGAACTGATTCGCCACGTGGCCGACATGGGTTTCACGCACATCGAGTTGCTGCCCGTCACGGAACACCCCTTCGGAGGTTCCTGGGGCTACCAGCCTCTGGGTCTGTTTGCACCGACGGCGCGCTACGGCACGCCTACCGATTTCGCTGCCTTCGTCGATGCCTGCCATGCGCAGGGCATTGGCGTGATCCTGGACTGGGTGCCGGCCCATTTTCCGACCGATGCGCACGGCCTGGTGCGCTTCGACGGAACGGCGCTCTACGAGCACGAAGATCCCCGCCAGGGCTTTCACCCGGACTGGAACACCCTGATCTACAACTACGGCCGCCACGAGGTGCGCAATCTCCTGCTGGCCAGCGCGCTGGAATGGACGCGTCGCTATCACGTCGACGGCCTGCGCGTGGATGCCGTGGCGTCCATGTTGTATCTGGATTACAGCCGTGAACCGGGACAGTGGCGGCCGAACGTGCATGGCGGACGCGAGAACCTGGAAGCGGTCGGGTTTCTGCGCGACCTCAACACCCTGCTGCAGGAAGAGGTGCCCGGCGTGATGGTCATCGCCGAAGAATCGACGGCCTGGCCGGGCGTTACCGCGCCGGTGGCCGAGGGTGGCCTGGGTTTTCAGTACAAGTGGAACATGGGCTGGATGCATGACACTCTGCATTACATGGGCCACGACCCGATCCACCGTCGGTATCACCATCACGACATGACTTTCGGCCTGGTCTATGCCTGGTCGGAGCATTTCGTCCTGCCGCTCTCGCATGACGAAGTCGTGCACGGCAAGGGTTCCCTGTTCTCGCGCATGCCGGGCGACGACTGGCGCAAGTTCGCCAATCTGCGTGCCTATCTGGGATTCATGTGGGCGCACCCCGGCCGCAAACTACTGTTCATGGGCGGGGAGCTGGCGCAACGCGCCGAATGGAACCACGATGGCGAACTCGACTGGGGCGCGCTGCAGGACTCCCGCCACGCAGGCATGCAGGCCCTGGTGCGCGATCTGAACACGCTGTATCACAGGCTGCCGCCCCTGCATGCAGGCGATTCCCGCCCCGAGGGTTTTGAATGGCTGGTGGGCGACGACGTGGAAAACAGCGTGTTCGCCTTCCTGCGGTGGCACGCCGGGGAGTGTGTGCTTGTGATCTGCAACATGACTCCCGTTCCACGACATGGCTACCGTCTGGGGGTGCCGCGTGACGGCCCCTGGCTGGAGCGACTCAATACGGACGCGAGCGATTACGGCGGCTCCGGCGTGGGCAACCACGGTCGGGTGGTCGCCATTCCCACCCCTTCGCATGGCCGCCCCTTCAGCCTGGAACTGGTCCTGCCCCCCCTGGCCACGCTGATGCTGGTCCCCCAAGATGATTCCCGAGGAGTAGCACCATGAGCGTTGCCAGCGCTACGCGTTACCGGCTCGAAACAGGCAGGCCCTGGCCCCTGGGCGCGCACTTTGATGGGTCCGGCGTGAACTTCGCCGTATTTTCTGCTCACGCCTGGAAGATCGAACTGTGTTTGTTCGACACGCAGGGGCGGCGCGAAGTGCAGCGTCTGGCGCTGCCCGAATGTACCGATGAGATCTGGCATGGTTACCTGCCGGAGGCGCAGCCGGGCCTGATCTATGGTTACCGCGCGCACGGCCCCTATGAGCCCGCGAGGGGGCACCGCTTCAACCCGCACAAACTGCTGATCGACCCGTATGCGCGTCAGTTGCTCGGCGCCGTGCAATGGAGTGATGCCGTCTTCGGATATCGGGTGAATCATTCCCGGACGGACCTTTCCATGGACCGGCGTGATTCCGCCTCTCTTGTGCCCAAATGTGTGGTGACCGGCGAACTGTTCGACTGGGGCCAACGCGGCCGACCTTGCGTCCCCTGGTCGGAAACCATTCTTTACGAGACCCATGTCAAGGGCTTCTCCATGCTGCGCGAGGACCTGCCTGAACGCGTGCGCGGTACCTGCGCGGCGTTCAGCGACCCGCGCATGCTGGAACATCTGCATCGCATCGGCGTGACCACGGTGGAACTGCTGCCGGTCCATGCCTTCCTGCAGGACCATTTCCTGGTGGAACGCGGGCTGAGGAATTATTGGGGCTACAACACGCTGGCCTATTTTGCCCCGGAGAATGCCTATCTCCCGGGCGGGCACCCGAACGACCTGCGGCGCGCGATTGCCGAACTGCAGGCCAACGGTTTTGAAGTGGTGCTTGATGTGGTCTACAACCACACGGCGGAAGGGAATGAACTGGGTCCCACCCTGTCATGGCGCGGCCTGGACAACGCCAGCTACTACCGGCTGATGCCCGGGGAAGAGCGTTACTACATCAACGACACCGGCTGTGGAAACACGGTGAATCTATCGCATCCGCGGGTGCTGCAGATGGTGATGGATTCCCTGCGTTATTGGGCGGAAAGCTACCACGTCGACGGTTTTCGCTTCGATCTTGGCGTGACGCTGGGGCGCGAGGGCACCGGCTTCGACCCGGGGTCGGGGTTTTTCGATGCGATCATGCAGGACCCCGTGTTGTCCCGTCTGAAATTGATCTCCGAACCCTGGGACATCGGCCCTGACGGCTACCAGCTGGGCAATCACCCGCCGGGGTTTGCTGAGTGGAACGACCGCTTCCGCGACTCCGTGCGCCGCTTCTGGCGCGGGGAGCCTGGCCAGCGGCCGGAACTGTCGGCGCGCATGGCGGGGTCGGCCGACCTGTTCGACCGGCGTTTTCGCCGTCCCTGGGCGTCGATCAATTACCTGGCATCGCATGATGGGTTCACCGCCTACGACGTGGTGAGCTACGAAGGCAAGCACAACGAAGCCAACGGGGATGACAACGCCGACGGTCATTCCGAGAATTTTTCGCGCAACTGGGGTGCGGAAGGACCGTGCCGGGATCGTCGTATCAACGCCACGCGCGAGCGGGTGCTGCGTTCCATGCTGGCGACGGTATTCCTGTCCAACGGCACCCCCATGTTGCTGGCCGGCGATGAGCTGGGCAACTCCCAGCGCGGCAACAACAACGCCTATTGCCAGGACAACGAGATTTCCTGGCTGGACTGGCATCAGCTGGACATGCCCAGCGGGCGGGAGCTGGCCCAATTCGTGAGCCGTCTGGCCCAGCTTCGCCGGCAGCATCCCTCGCTGCGGCTGGCCCGTTACCAGGATGCCAACGAGGAACTGGCTCCTGGCGTCAAACGCATGCAATGGTACGACCTGGACGGCTCGCTCATGAGCGATGCGGCCTGGGAATTCGGCGAGGGGCGCGTGCTCGGCCTGCAACGTGCCTGCGTGCTGGACGACGGCCGCGTGGAGGTGTCCCTGGTGCTGGTCAACGGCAGCGAGGGCGATGTGGACTTCCAGCTTCCCGAGCTGCCCTGCGCCTGGAAGCGCGTCCTGGACACCTCCGGCGTACGGTCGCCCGATGCGCCGGTTCAAGGTGCGCAAGCCACCCTCTGCGCGCATGCGCTGGTACTCCTGCTGGCCTGCGTCGAACCCTCGGAGGAATGAGATGATGCGACGCAATTACGAACACGGCGCCCTGCTCATGGCGGACGGACGCGTTCATTTCCGCCTGTGGGCGCCCGGAACCCGTGCGGTCACCCTGCATGTGCAGGACCGGGCCGTGCCGATGACGCCGGCGCCCGATGGCTGGTTCGAAGCTTGGGAGACATGCCCCGCAGGCACGCAATACAGCTACGAACCACAAGGCCTGGGACGGCGTGTGCCGGACCCTGCATCCCGGCTGCAGGCGGAAGATGTCGACGGCCCCAGCGTGGTGGTGGACCCTGCCGCGTGGCAATGGAAACACGCCGAGTGGCGGGGCCGCCCCTGGTGTGAGGCGGTGCTTTATGAAGCGCACCCCGGTCTGATGGGCGGATTTGCAGGCCTGCGCCGGCGTCTGCCGGAGCTCGCCGATTTGGGGGTGACTGCGCTGGAGCTCATGCCGATCGCCGATTTCCCTGGCCCGAGGAACTGGGGATATGACGGCGTGTTGCCGTATGCGCCCGACCGGGCCTATGGCAGCCCGGAAGCACTCAGGGCACTGGTGGACGAGGCGCACGGCCACGGAATGATGGTCTTCCTGGATGTGGTCTACAACCACTTCGGCCCCGTGGGCAATTTTCTGCCCACCTACGCCCCCCAGTTCTTTCGCACGGATGTAGCCACGCCCTGGGGCGATGCCATCGATTTCCGGCAGGCGGCGGTGCGGTCCTTCTTCGCCGACAACGCCTTGTACTGGTTGAAGGAATTTCGCTTTGACGGCCTGCGGTTCGATGCGGTGCACGCCATCGTCGACAAGGAAGACTGGTTGCAGGAACTGGCGGGCCAGCTGCGCGAGCGCATGCCGGCCGATCGCCTCTTCCATCTGGTGCTGGAAAACGACGACAACACGGCTTCGCTCCTGCGCCACGGGTTCGATGCGCAATGGAATGACGATGCCCACCATGTGGTGCACCATCTGCTGACGGGCGAAGCACAGGGTTACTATGCCGCCTATGCGCGGCAACCCACCGAGAAGCTGGCCCGCGCCCTGGCTCAGGGCTTTGTCTACCAGGGCGAGTCCAGCCCTGCGCATGGGGGAAAGCCACGGGGGGAACCGTCCTACATGCTGAACCCCACGGCCTTCGTGTTCTTTCTGCAGAATCACGATCAGGTCGGCAACCGGGCCCATGGCGAGCGCCTGACGCAGCTTTGCAAGGACCGGCCGGATGCGCTCGCCGCAGTCGTGGCCCTGCAGCTGCTGAGCCCCTCCATTCCTCTGATCTTCATGGGTGAGGAGGGCGGCCTGCAGACTCCCTTCCTCTACTTCACCAGCTTTGAAGACTCCGAGTTCGCCGCGCGGGTCCGCGAGGGCCGTCGCGCCGAGTTCGCCGATTTCCACCGGGAAACGGGTCTCGAGATACCCGATCCGAACGCGGAGGAGACATGGAACCGATGCAGGCTGCCTCCGCTGGACAGTGCCTGCGCGCAGCGCTGGGTGGCCCTGTACCGGACGCTGCTCGAACTGAGGCGCCGCTACATCGTGCCGGGCCTGCGCGGCGCTGTGTGTGAGTCGGCGGAGGTGCTGGGGCATGGCTGTGTCGCCGCGCGGTGGGAGCTGGATCATGGCCTGCGTCTCCTGCTGGTTTGCAATCTGTCGGATCAGGCGGTCGCGACCGGAGAGATTCTCGGGCGCGAGGAAACGGTGTTCCACGAAAGCCGCGAGGGCGTGGGAGATGCCCTGCGCGAAGGCACGGTGCCCGCGTGGAGTACGGTGGCCGCCCTGGTCCAACTTGACGCGGAGGGCGCGTCATGAGCCGGCAGACGGATGCCCTGCTGCTGAAGGTGGCGCAGTCCGCCGGCCTGATGCCCGCCTGGATCGATGCGCATGGCAAGGAGCGCGAGGTGGGCGCCGATACGCTGCGCGCCGTGCTGGAAACGCTGGGCTTCCCCTGCGGGAGCGAGGTTCAGTGCCGGGAGAGCCTGGCGCGCCTGGAGCAGGGAGCCGACGCCACCGCCGATGCGGGTCTGCTCCTTGTGCGTCTGGGCCGCTCCTTCACCTTGCGCCGCGAAGGCTCGCTGCATTACCAGCTGACCCTGGAAAATGGCACCCGCGTCATGGGAACGGCGCAGGATCTCGGTGGCGGGCGAGTGGCCATTCCCGCGATTCGTAAGCCGGGCTACCACCGTCTGGAAATGGGGCGAATCCAATGCACGGTCGCCGTCGTGCCGGAGCAGGCACCGCGGGTGGAGGACCTGCTGCGCCGTCAGCCGGCCGCCAGGCCGATGACGCGTGGCCAGCCATCGGTGCGGGGCTGGGTGCTGGGCGCACAGGTGTATGCCTTGCGGCGTGGCCAGACGGAAGGGGAACCCGTGCCCGACGGCTGGCAGGCAGGAGGGGATTTTTCCCTGCTCGGGACCTTGGCACGGGAAGCCGGCAATCACGGGGCGGCCGGCTTGGCCATCAGCCCCCTGCATGCCATGTTTTCGGCCGACCCGCAGCGCTACAGCCCCTATTCCCCTTCCAGCCGGCTGTTTCTCAATGCCATGTACGCCGATCCGGCCACCGTGCTGGGCGCGGACTGCCTAGGGGCCTTGTCGCAAGGGGAGGAAGCGCGCTGGCTCGACCCGACCGACTGTCTCGACTGGCCGGCCATTCAAAGTACCCGCCTCGCTCAGCTGGAGCGCGTGTTCGAACGCTTCGAAGCGACGGCCCGGAGTTCCCGTCACCAGGATCTGCAGGCTTTTGAGCTCGAGGGCGGCGAGGCCTTGGCCCGTCATGCCTGCTACGAGGCGCTGCATGCCCATTTCAGCGCGACCCTGGGTGCTACGCACGGCTGGCAGGACTGGCCCGCGGAGTTTCGTGACCCGGCTTCGACGGCGGTGCGGCATTTTGCGGAAAGCCACGAACGGGCGCTGCGCTTCCACGTATTCCTACAGTGGCTGGCAGCGCGCAGCCTCGCCCATGCTCAGGCGGAGGCGCGGGCCCACACTCCCCTCGGGCTGATTGCCGACCTGGCAGTGGGCACGGATCCGCGGGGCAGCCATGCCTGGAGCCGGCAACAACAGGTGATGACCGGCGTGTCTGTGGGGGCGCCCCCCGATCTGTTCCAGCCGCGGGGCCAGGATTGGGGCCTCACGGCGTTCTCGCCCTGGGCGCTGCGCCAGCACGGCCATGCCGGGTTCATCGAGACTGTGCGTGCCGTGCTCGCCCATGCGGGCGGCTTGCGGGTGGACCATGTCATCGGCCTGGCCCGCCTATGGCTGGTGCCGCAAGGGGCGTCCGCCGACCAGGGGGTGTATCTCGGCTACCCCCAGGATGAATTGATGGATCTGCTGATGCTCGAGGCCTGGCGTCATCAGGCCGTGATCGTGGGTGAGAATCTCGGCACGGTGCCTCAGGGATTCAATGCCGACCTGGAGCGGCGCGGCTTCCTGGGCATGAGCGTGCTGTGGTTCGAGCGGGAGGAAGAAGCGCCGCAGCGCTTCCACCCCCCCTCGGCCTGGCCGGTGCGCAGCATGGCCATGGCCAGCACCCATGACCTGCCCACCCTGCGCGGCTGGTGGATGGGCAGGGACATTCATTGGCGTGAGCGGCATGGCGAACACGATGCCGCGGAAGCCCAACGGCAGACCGCCTTGCGGGAACAGGACAAGACTGTCTTGTGGACTGCCCTCCAGCAGGCCGGGCTGGCCCCTGCAGGGGTCCCCGTTCCCGAGGCGGCGCCGGTGAATGAAGTGCTGTCCTTTCTGGCTGCCACCCCATCCGTCCTGCTCAATGTGGCCCTCGAAGACTTGGCCGGCGAGAGCGAACAACCCAATCTGCCAGGGCGCCCTCCAACGGACGCCGCCCTGGCCCACCCCAACTGGCGGCGTACGTTGGGCACGCCGGTCGATTCCCTCTTTGCGACGGAGTCGACGGCAGATCTGCTGGAAGCCCTGCGCCGCGCGGGCCGCTGCGCCAGCACGTCGGGAGCGCGTTCATGACTGCACACCGTCCTTCTGCGACCGGCGCCGGCCTGCAGGCGCGGTCGACCCTGCGTCTGCAGCTGCATGCCGGCTACACCCTGGACGATGCCCGGCGCGACCTCCCGTACTTCGCGCGACTGGGCGTCACCCATCTGTATCTTTCGCCGGTCACCCGCGCCCGGGCCGGTTCACTGCATGGCTACGATGTCGTCGATCACCGGGAGGTGGACGACGAGCGGGGCGGTGAACCGGCCCTGCGTCGTCTGGCGGACGCCGCACATCAACAGGGCGTGGGCCTGCTCCTGGATATCGTGCCCAATCACATGGCCACCGATCCTGAGAACGCGTGGTGGTGGGACGTGCTGACCCACGGCCCTCGCAGTCGCTACGCGAGGTGGTTCGACATCGACTGGGAGGCAGAGGGCGCGCATCACCGGCTGCTGGCCCCCTTTCTGGGCCAGCCCTATGAGGAAGCGCTCCGGGCGGGCGATATCCGATTGTGTGTGGATGCGCAGCGCGGGTGGCATGTGGCGGTGCAGGGTCAGCCCTGGCCACTGGCGCAGGGAAGCCTGGCGGAGGCAAGCGGAAACGAGGCCGAGGCGACTTCGAATGAGGCCGCGCTGGCCACCTGCCTGGCCGCCCATGACCCCGCCACGGAAGACGGGTGCCGACGTCTGCATGCCGTGCTGCAACGCCAGCACTACCGGCTGGCTGACTGGCGTCGGGCGGCCAGCGACATCAATTGGCGGCGATTCTTCGAGGTGAATGAGCTGATTGGCGTGCGGGTGGAAGTCGATGAGGTCTTCGAGGCCGTGCACGCGTTGCCCCTGAGGCTTTATGCCGAGGGGCTGATCGATGGCTTGCGCATCGACCATGTTGACGGACTGGCCCAGCCGCTTGCTTACTGCCGCAAACTGTACGCCGCCATGGAAGCGGCAGGCCGGCTGCGACCTGCTCAGCGCCAGGTGCACCGCCCCTGGCTCGTGATCGAGAAAATTCTGGCGGCGGGCGAGCGGCTCAATGACCGGTGGGCCGTGAGCGGCACCACGGGCTACGATTTCGCGGCCGACGTGGGCGCCCTACTGCATGATGCTGCCGGAGAGGCTCCGTTGACCCAGGGCTGGGCGGAGGTGGCCGGGGACACGCGTCCGGCGCAGGCCTGGCTGCTGGAGGCGCGGCAGACCATGCTGGAACGACACTTCATCGCGGAGCGCCGTGCCTTGCTGCGTGCCCTGAAGCGTTTGCGGCCACCGTCTTCCCCGGCCGGGAAGGATGCCGACCTCCCGTCGGACGATGCGCGGCAAGACCCGCTCGGCCTGGCGCTGGATGCCCTGCTGCGCCACTTTCCCACTTACCGCAGCTATGTGGAAGCGGGGCCGCGCAGCACTGAGGACCAGGTCTGGTTCGACCACGCCCGGCAGGGGGCCGCCGCGGAACTGCAGGCCGGGAGCCACCATGAGGCCCGCGCCCATCTGGACGGGCTGGATGGGGTCCTGGGCGGCCGGGCGGATCCGCCCGGTGACGCCCGCCAAGCCATCACGCGCTTCCAGCAGTTGACGCCCCCGCTGGCGGCCAAGTCGCTGGAAGACACGACCTTCTACCGCTATGGGCGCCTGCTGTCCCGCAATGAGGTCGGATCCGACCCCGCCGTGTTCGCCTTGTCCATTCCCGCCTTCCATCAGAGCAAC
>JAJUFT010000120.1 GCA_029263615.1 Alcaligenaceae bacterium
CCGGATGGTTTCGGGTTTCCGCAGTCACGCCTCTTCTCCGACGGCTGGCTGCTGCCGGTGCTGGCGCCGGGGACACGGCTCCACATCGGTATCCTGCTCGCACTGATTGCCGCCGTGCTGGGTTGGCTTTACCTCTCGCGCAGCTTCTCGGGTTTCAAGCTGCAGGTCGGCGGCATCGCCCCGATGGCGGCCCGTTATGCGGGCTTTTCATCGCGCGGATCATTATGGATCTCCCTGCTGGTGTCGGGTGGGCTGGCAGGTCTGGCCGGCGCGGCTGAAGTGATGGGGCCGATTGGTCAACTGACGCCGTCGATTTCTCCGGGCTACGGGTTCGCGGCAATCATCGTGGCATTCGTGGGCCGCCTGCATCCGCTCGGCGTCATTTTCTCCAGCTTCATCATGGCGTTGTTCTATATTGGTGGCGAGCTTTCCCAAAGCCGCCTGGGCATGCCCAGCGCGATCACGGGAATTTTCCAGGGCATTCTGCTTTTTGCCCTGCTCGCCTGCGATGTGCTCATTCATAACCGACTCAGGTGGAGGCGCTGATGGATCTTCTCGCTCCGCTCATTGCTTCCACCATCGTGGCCGGCACCCCGCTGATGCTGGCGGCGCTGGGGCTGCTCATCAACGAACGCAGCGGTGTGATCAACCTGGGCTCCGAAGGCATGATGCTGATGGGCGCCATCACGGCCTTCGCCACTACCGTGGGCATGGGCAGCTTTTCGCTGGGTTTCCTTACCGGCGCGCTCGTGGGCATGCTGATGGCCGCCTTCTTTGCCTGGCTGACGGTGTGGCTGGGCGCCAATCAGGTGGCCACCGGGCTGGCGCTCTCCCTCTTTGGCGTGGGGGCATCCGCCTATCTGGGCCTGCCGTATGCCGGCAGTAGCCTGCTACCTCCGCAGTTCGGCATTCCGTTACTCCAAGACATACCCGTGCTGGGCCAGGCGCTGTTCCGCCACCATCCGGTGGTATACGCCTCATTGGCACTGTGCGTCGCCATTGCCTGGTTCCTGGGGCGCACGCGTCCCGGGCTCATATTGCGGGCGGTGGGCGAGTCGCCGTCGTCCGCTCACTCCCTTGGCTACAACGTGAGACGCATCCGCCTGGCCGCCATCCTGTTTGGCGGGATGTGCTGCGGGCTGGCGGGTGCCTTCATGTCGCTGGTATATACGCCGCTGTGGGTGGAAGGCATGGTGGCCGGCCGCGGCTGGATCGCGCTTGCGCTCACCACGTTCGCGACCTGGCGGCCATTGCGTGTCATGGCGGGCGCCTATCTGTTTGGCGGCATCACCATATTGACCTATCACATGCAGGCGATGGGGGTTCCGATTGCGTCGCAGCTGTTGTCCATGCTGCCTTACCTCGCGACTGTGCTGGTGCTGGTCCTCATTTCGCGCAATGCGATGTGGATCCGCCTGAACATGCCGGCATCACTTGGCAAGAATTTCAATCCCAATAGTTAAGGATGGACATCATGTCTGGAAACTTTGTACGGAATGCGCTGAGCATCGGCGCGCTGGCGATGACGCTCGGCATGTCGCTGCCCGCGGCAGCTCAGACGGAAGAAGGCCCGCTGAAAGTCGGCTTTGTTTATGTGAGCCCCATTGGCGAAGCCGGCTGGACGTGGCAACAGGAGATCGGTCGCCGCGAACTCATGGAGGCGCTGGGCGACAAGGTCACGACCCAGTATGTGGAAGATGTGCCCGAAGGGGCCGACGCCGAACGCGTGATCCGCGATCTGGCGCAGCAGGGAAACAAGCTGATCTTCACGACGTCGTTCGGCTATATGAATCCCACGCTGAAGGTGGCTCGCCAGTTTCCCGACGTGAAGTTCGTGCATTCCACTGGCTATAAGACGGCCAAGAATGTGGCGGTGACCAACGCCCGGTTCTACGAGGCGCGTTACCTGTCGGGCATCGTCGCCGGCAAGATGACGGAAAGCAACGTGGTGGGCTACGTGGGCGCCTTCCCGATTCCTGAAGTGCTGCAAGGTATCAATGCCTTCACCCGCGGCATTCGCTCCGTGAACCCGGACGCCGAAGTGCGCGTGATCTGGGTGAACAGCTGGTATGACCCGGGCAAGGAACGCGATGCCGCGCTTGCCTTGCTGGGCCAGGGCGCCGACATCATCACTCACCATACCGATTCTCCCGCCACCGTGCAGGCTGCAGAAGAGCAGGGCAAGTACGCCGTGGCCTACCACTCCGACATGAGCCGGTTTGCGCCCAAGGCGCAACTGGTCGCCGTGACTCATCATTGGGGCGACTACTTCACGAACGCGGCCCGCGAGGTGCTCGACGGCACCTGGGAATCCGACATCACCTGGGGCGGCCTGAAAGAGGGCATGGCACGTGTGGAGGGCTTTGGCTCCGTCGTTCCCGAGGACGTGCGCGCGCTGGTCGAGGAAAAGAAACAAGCCATCATCGCGGGCGAACTCACGCCATTCGATGCGCCGGTGAAGGACAACACCGGCAAGGTCGTGCTGGAGTCTGGCTCGTTGGATGACGAAGCACTCACCCGCATGAATTTCTATGTGGAAGGCGTGGCAGGCAAGCTGCCCACCAAGTAAGCCGCTTCAAACAGCGCCGGACGATCCAGCAGGGTCGTCCAGCAAAAATCTCAGCACCGCATCATTGAAGTAAGGCGCGTTGGCGAGGTTCATGCCATGGGCCGCGCGGGGCACCGTGATGCGTTGCGCATTGCTCAATGAAGTTTGCAGCACGTCGATGCGGCTGCCATAGCGCGGGGGGCTCAGCTCCCCGCCTACCAGCAGGACGGCCCGGTTCAATTGCTCATCCAGGTCTGCCGCATTGATCGTACGATGAATATCGTGAACCTGTGGCACCAGCGTCCACGCGTTGGCGCGCACCATTTCCTTGAACCAGCTGACTGTTCTACGCCAGGTTCCCGCACCGTTCACTGAATCAACGAATTCTCCGATCACAGTATCCAGAGGTGCCGTGCCGAGCCGGCTGGCGATTTCCATGTGAACGGGGGTCGTGGCCGCTTCTCCGGAAAAAGGGAAGCCCGGATCGGCGAGGATCAATCCTCCCCTGCGCTCGGGCATCGCCAGAGCGGCTTCCAACGCCACCTGTGCGCCACGGGAATGGCCCAACATGTGCGCAGGGCCTTCTCCCACGAGATGCCGGCACAGACCCACCACCGCGTCCACGTGCCTGGCCATGCCATAGCGGCTGCTGTGCGGCGTCTGGGTGGGAGCCTGGACTTCGAGAGCGTCCAGCGGCTCGGGCCAACAGCCCGGCAGGCTGGGGGCCACCACACGAAAGTGTTGTGCCAGCTCGGTGATCTGCCACCGCCAGTAGCGGTAATCGCAGAGCGATCCGTGGATCAGCATCAGCGGGTCACCTTTTCCTGCTTCGATGTAATGGACGCGCGTGCCTGCCACGACACATTGATGTTCCGAATACGTTGGAGACGCTTGCATATCAGTTTCAGGTTGCGGCGGGCGCGGACGGCGCCAAGGGCCCGTCCACGATGATGTGAGGCACGCCGAGACGACACCGTTCCATTCTGGCCCTCACTAAAAAGGTGTCGGCCAGCACTTGCGGTTGCAACGCCTGGGCGGTGGCGCCCTGGGCGGCCACCTTGCCGTCCTTGAGTACCAGAGCGTCTGCTGCGTAGCGCAGTGCCATGTTGAGGTCGTGCAGGACCACCATGATGATCAACCGGCGTTCCAGGGCAAGTTGATTGAGCGAATCCATGACGAGATGTTGGAAATGGGGATCCAGTGCGGTCAGCGGTTCGTCCAGCAACAGGATCCTCGGTTCATGGAGCAGGGCTTGTGCGAGCCATACCAGCTGACGCTGGCCGCCGGACAGTTGATCGAGATAACGGTGGAGCATGTCGCCGAGTCCCAGGTTTTCGGCAACCTCTTCGATACGGCGCCGGCCTTCCGCCCGGTTGGGGCGATGAGCGGCATTGAGCGCCACGAGCAGACACTCATGTACCGTAAGGTGCAACGGCAAAGAGGCGGCTTGCGGCAGGTATCTGACCACGGCGGCACGTTGTGCGGCGCTCATGCCTGCCAGGTTGGTCGCGCCGAGGGCCAGTCGTTCCGATGAACACGGCACGAAGCCGCCGATACACCGCAACAGCGTCGATTTCCCCACCCCATTGCGCCCGAGCACGGCCGTGACTTTACCGGGCTGGATGTCTTGAGCTGTCAGCCCTTGCAGCACCTTGCGTGTGCCGAGCGTGCAATGGATCTCGTGCAGGCGCAGTGCATCGTCGGAATGGAGAGGCATGGTTGGCGGTTGACTCAATCGCGCCTCCGGCGTGAGAGCACCACGATGAAGAAGGGAATCCCCACCAGCGTTGTCACAATACCCACTGGAATTTCGACCTGCGTGCTCAACTGCTTGGCAAGCACCGAGGCGGCAAGCATGATGATCGCACCCGTGGCGGCGCTGGCGGGTAGATACCACCGATGATCCTCACCCCAGAGCCGCCGCGCTATATGGGGGGCCACGAGTCCGACAAATCCGATGACGCCCACCAGCGCCACGACCGTGCCGGCCAGCACGCTTACGCGCAGCAATGCCCAACGGCGGACCTTGCGTGTATCCACGCCAAAGCTGCCCGCCCGTTCTTCGCCGAAACGCAAGGCGGTCAGCTTCCAGGCATGACGGAGCGAAAAGGCGATGACCAGTGCGAAAAGACAAGCAAGGGTGGCGGTCTCGGTCCAGCCGCTATTGCCCAGGCTACCCATCATCCAGTAGAGCAGGTCCTGCAGCGCAGCTGCGTCGGACAA
>JAJUFT010000074.1 GCA_029263615.1 Alcaligenaceae bacterium
ATCTTCAAGATGGTCGAAGCGCCGATCTTCCACGTCAATGGCGACGATCCGGAAGCCGTGGCCTTCGTCACCCAGCTGGCCCTCGAGTTCCGCCAGGAATTCAAGAAGGACGTCGTCATCGACATCGTCTGCTTCCGCAAGCTGGGCCACAACGAGCAGGACACCCCCTCGCTCACCCAGCCGCTCATGTACAAGACCATCGGCAAGCACCCCGGCACCCGCAAGCTGTACGCCGACAAGCTCGTTGCCCAGGGCGTGCTGCAGGAAGAAGAGCCCGATCAAATGGTCAAGGCCTACCGTCAGATTCTCGACGACGGTCAGCGCACCATCGAGCCCGTGCTCACCGATTACAAGCCGAAGTACGCCACCGACTGGTCGCCCTTCCTCGGCGCCAAGTGGACCGATCACGCCGACACCGGCGTGCCGATGGCCGAGCTGCAACGTATTGGCGAGCGCATCACCACGGTGCCGGAAGGCTTCACCGTCCACCCGCTGGTCAACCGTCTGCTGAACGACCGTCGCGCCATGATTCGCGGCGAAGCACGCGTCGACTGGGGCATGGGCGAGCATCTTGCCTTCGCCACCCTGGTCGCCAGCGGCTACGCCGTGCGCATCACCGGTCAGGATTCCGGTCGCGGCACCTTCACCCACCGCCACGCCGTGCTGCACGATCAGAATCGCGAGCGCTGGGATGACGGCTCCTACATTCCGCTGCAGAACGTCTCCGAGAACCAGGCTCCCTTCACGGTCATCGACTCGGTGCTGTCCGAAGAAGCCGTGCTGGCGTTCGAATACGGTTATGCCACGGCGGAACCCAACACGCTGACCATCTGGGAAGCTCAGTTCGGCGACTTCGTCAACGGTGCACAGGTCGTGATCGACCAGTTCATCGCCTCGGGCGAAGCCAAGTGGGGTCGCCACTGCGGGCTGACCATGATGCTGCCGCACGGCTATGAAGGTCAGGGTCCCGAGCACTCCTCGGCACGCATCGAGCGATTCCTGCAACTGTGCGCGGACAACAACATCCAGTGCGTGCAGCCGACCAATGGCGCGCAGATCTTCCATCTGCTGCGTCGTCAGATGATCCGTCAGTTCCGCAAGCCGCTGGTCATCTTCACGCCCAAGTCGCTGCTGCGCAACAAGGATGCCACTTCGACGCTGGAAGAACTGGCCACCGGTCATTTCCAGACCGTGATCGGCGAAGCCGACAGCGCCATCGATGCAGCTGCCGTCACCCGTGTGATCGCCTGCTCGGGCAAGGTCTACTACGATCTGGTCAATGCCCGCAAGGAAACCGGCCGCAACGATATCGCCATCATCCGTATCGAGCAGCTGTATCCCTTCGCGCACAAGGCGTTCGAAGCCGAGTTCAACAAGTACCCGAATGCGACTGAAGTCGTGTGGGTGCAGGACGAACCCCAGAATCAAGGTCCCTGGTTCTATATCCAGCACCATCTGTTCGAGCACATGAAGGAAGGTCAGAAGCTGGGCTATGCAGGTCGCCCTGCGTCCTCTTCGCCGGCCGTCGGCTACCTGGCCAAGCACATCGAGCAACAGCGGGCGCTGCTTGAGGCTGCCATGGCGACGAAGTTCAAGGGCTTCACGCTGACCAAATAACAGACATTCAAAAACTCCCAGAAACGGATACCGATATGGCAATTACCGATGTTGTAGTCCCACAGCTTTCCGAGTCGGTCTCGGAAGCCACCCTGCTCGAATGGAAGAAGCAGCCCGGCGAAGCCGTGGAGATGGATGAAATCCTGATCGAAGTCGAAACCGACAAGGTCGTGCTGGAAGTGCCGGCACCGGCCGCCGGCGTGCTCAAGGAAATCGTCAAGGGCGACGGCGCCACCGTCGTGGCCGGCGAAGTCCTCGCACGCATCGACACCGAAGGCAAGGCCACTGCTGCAGCGGCTCCGGCCGCACAGGCACCGGCTGCTGAAGCAGCGCCTGCCGCTGCTGCTGCCGCTCCGGCACCTGCCGCCGCCGCCATCACTTCTCCGGCTGCCGGTAAGATCCTGGCCGAAAAGGGCGTGGATCCCGCTACCGTCGAAGGTTCCGGTCGCGGTGGCCGCATCACCAAGGGTGACGCACTGGCTGCCGACGCGGGTGCCAAGAAGCCCGCCGCGCCCGTCGCGCCGCCCTCCCTTTCGCTGGATGGTCGCCCCGAGCAGCGCGTGCCCATGAGCCGCCTGCGTGCCCGCGTGGCCGAGCGTCTGCTGCAGTCGCAACAGGAAAACGCCATCCTGACGACCTTCAACGAGGTCAACATGCAGGCCGTGATCGACCTGCGCAAGAAGTACAAGGACCACTTCGAGAAAGAGCACGGTGTGAAGCTGGGCTTCATGTCCTTCTTCGTGAAGGCTGCCGTGGCCGCGCTCAAGAAGTACCCGATCGTGAATGCGTCGGTCGACGGCAAGGACATCATCTACCACGGCTACTTCGACATCGGCATCGCGGTCGGCAGCCCGCGTGGTCTGGTGGTCCCCATCCTGCGCAACGCCGACCAGATGTCCATCGCCGACATCGAAAAGACCATTGCCGACTTCGGCGCGCGTGCGCGTGACGGCAAGCTGGGTCTGGAAGAGCTGACCGGTGGCACGTTCTCCATCTCGAATGGCGGGGTGTTCGGTTCCATGCTGTCCACACCCATCATCAATCCTCCGCAGTCCGCCATCCTGGGCATCCATGCCACCAAGGATCGCGCTGTTGTGGAGAACGGCCAGATCGTCATCCGCCCGATGAACTACCTGGCACTGTCCTATGACCACCGCATCATCGACGGCCGCGAAGCCGTGCTGGCCCTGGTGGCAATCAAGGAAGCGCTGGAAGACCCGCAGCGCCTGCTGCTGGACGTCTGATGTCCAGTGACGCCTGACGAGCCCCGGCATGGCTGGGCGCGGATTCCGTCCGCGCCTGGTCCGGCCGGGGTTTTTAATGGGCTCCATCTTCCGGCACTTCCCCTGAACCCACTCATACAGACAGAGAATCATCATGGCAAAACAATTTGACCTCGTCGTGATCGGCGCCGGCCCCGGCGGTTACATCGCAGCCATTCGCGCAGCTCAGCTGGGCATGAACGTCGCCTGCATCGACGCCTGGACCAACGCCGACGGCAAACCCGCCCCCGGCGGCACCTGCACCAACGTGGGCTGCATTCCCTCCAAGGCACTGCTGCAGTCTTCCGAACACTTCGAGCAGGCCAACCATCATTTCGAAGAGCACGGCATTGAAGTCAAGGGCGTCAGCCTGAAGCTCGACAAACTCATTGGCCGCAAGGACAACGTCGTCAAGCAGAACAACGACGGCATCCTGTACCTGTTCAAGAAGAACAAGGTCAGCTTCTTCCACGGCACCGGTTCCTTCAACGGCCAGGTGGACGGCGGCTGGAGCATCAAGGTGTCCGGCAAGGAGGAAGAAGAACTGGTCGGCAAGCACGTCATCGTGGCCACCGGTTCCAGCCCCCGTCAGCTCCCGGGCGTCGATTTCGACGAGAACATCGTCCTGTCCAACGACGGCGCACTGCGCATTCCGTCCGTGCCCAAGAAGCTGGGCGTGATCGGCGGTGGCGTGATCGGTCTGGAACTGGGCAGCGTGTGGCGTCGCCTCGGTGCGGAAGTCACGGTTCTGGAAGCCATGCCCGAGTTCCTGGCCGTGGCCGACCAGCAAGTGGCCAAGGAAGCCCTCAAGGCTTTCACCAAGCAGGGTCTGAAGATTGAAACTGGTGTGAAGATCGCAGAAGTGAAGACCACCGGCAAGGGCGCCACCATCCAGTACGCCGATGCAAAGGGTGAAGAGCACACGCTGTCCGTCGACCGCCTGATCGTTTCCATCGGCCGCGTGCCCCACGTCCAGGGTCTGAATGCCGAAGCCGTCGGCCTCAAGCTGGACGAGCGCGGCTTCATCGCCGTGGATGACGACTGCCGCACCAACCTGCCCAACGTCTGGGCCGTGGGTGACGTGGTCCGTGGCCCGATGCTGGCGCACAAGGCTGAAGAAGAAGGCGTGGCCGTGGCCGAGCGTATCGCCGGCCAGCATGGTCACGTCAACTTCGGCACCATTCCGTCTGTGCTGTACACCTCGCCCGAGATCGCCTGGGTCGGCAAGAACGAGCAGCAGCTCAAGAAGGAAGGCATCGAGTACAAGGCCGGCAGCTTCCCCTTCATGGCCAACGGTCGTGCCCGCGCCCTGGGCGATACGACCGGCTTCGTGAAGATCCTGGCCGACGCCAAGACCGATGAAGTCCTCGGCGTGCACATCATCGGCCCGATGGCTTCCGAGCTGATCGCCGAAGCGGTGACCATCATGGAGTTCCGTGGCGCCGCCGAAGACATCGCGCGCATCTGTCACGCACACCCGACGCTGTCTGAAGCCGTCAAGGAAGCGGCCCTGGCTGTCGACAAGCGCACGCTCAACTTCTGAGGCGGGTGCTGACGGGCAGGCTCGCGGGCCTGCCCGGCGCTTTCCTGGAGTGACCTTTCAAAAGGGCGGCCGCAGTTCCGCCCTTTTTTTTCGAACCTGGTTTTTCATGAACGTACGCGAGTATTACCGTCACGCGCTGGCAGAACGCGGCTACGCGCCGGATGCGGCGCAGGAGCGCGCCATCGAGCGTCTGCAGCGCTACTACGATGAGTGGATCAACTTCAAGAAAGCGCGCTCATCGCGACTCAAGAAGCTGTTCAAGCGGCCGGCCGTGCCGCGCGGGGTGTATCTATGGGGAGGCGTCGGCCGCGGCAAGAGCTTCATCATGGACGCCTTCTACATGACGGTGCCGGTCAAGCGCAAGACGCGCCTGCACTTTCACGAATTCATGCGCGGGGTCCATGCCGAACTCAAGCAGGTGCGCGGCATGCAGGACCCGCTGGATGAAGTGGCTGCCCGTATCGCAAAACGCTACCGTCTGATCTGCTTTGACGAGTTCCATGTCTCCGACGTGGCCGACGCGATGATTCTTCACAAGCTTCTGCAGGGGCTGTTCGATCGCGGCACCTCGTTCGTGATGACGTCCAATTATGAACCGGACACCTTGTATCCGGAGGGTCTGCACCGCGATCGCATCCTGCCGGCCATTGCGCTCATCAAGGCGCAGATGGATATACTCAATGTAGATACTGGTGTGGATTATCGACATCGTTCCCTCGAGCAGGTTCGCACCTATCTGACGCCGCTGTCCGAAGAGACCATCGCTGAATTGCGGGCCGATTTCGCGCGATTGGCCGACACGGCGGAAATGGAGCCGGTGCTCGAGATCGAGAATCGCAAACTCAGGGCCGTGGCCCTGGCCGGCAGCGTGGTTTGGTTCGACTTCGCCACCCTCTGCGGTTCGCCGCGCTCGCAGAACGACTATCTCGAACTGGCCAATCGTTTCCAGACGGTGATTCTGTCCGATGTGCCGCGCATGAGCGAGCGACAGGCGTCCGAGGCGCGCCGCTTCACCTGGTTGATCGACGTGTTCTACGACCACAAGGTCAAGCTGATCATCTCGGCGGAATGTCCGCCCGAAGCGCTTTATACTCGGGGGCCCATGGCCAACGAATTCCATCGCACGGTCTCCCGTATCGTGGAAATGCAGTCGCGCGAATATCTGGAATCCGAACGCCGGCATGCCGTCACCCTGTAGTGGCGCGGCCTTGATCCACGCATGATTTCACAGCTGAACATTATGAACACGCGAGTCCTCACAGGCATCACGACCACCGGCACCCCCCACCTGGGGAATTACGCGGGCGCGATCCGGCCGTCCATCCAGGCCAGCACGCGTCCGGATGTCGACGCCTTCTATTTCATGGCCGACTATCACGCCCTCATCAAGTGTGAGGATCCGGCGCGCATTGCACGTTCCCGTCTCGAGATTGCAGCCACCTGGCTGGCTGCCGGTCTCGACCCTGAACGTGTGACGTTCTACCGTCAGTCGGATATCCCCGAGATTCCCGAACTGTGCTGGATGCTCTGCTGCGTGACGGCCAAGGGGCTGATGAACCGGGCTCACGCGTACAAGGCGGCGGTGGACCAGAACATTGCGCGCAATGTCGAAGAAGACGACGGCATCACCATGGGGCTGTTTTCCTATCCCGTGCTGATGGCCGCCGATATTCTGATGTTCAATGCGAACAAGGTGCCGGTCGGGCGCGACCAGATCCAGCATCTGGAGATGGCGCGCGATATCGCCCAGCGTTTCAACCATCTGTACGGTAAGGGGGAAGCCCTGTTCGTACTGCCCGAGGTGCAGGTGGACGATGATGTCGCCACCTTGCCGGGCCTGGACGGGCGCAAGATGTCCAAGAGCTACGACAACACGATTCCGCTGTTCGAAGGCGGCAGCGAGGCCATGCGTGCGGCGGTCATGCGCATCGTGACCGATTCCCGCGGCCCGGGCGAGCCCAAGGATGCAGAAGGCTCGCACCTCTACACACTGTATCGTGCCTTTGCCAGCGCCGAGCAGTCCGCCGCCTTCAAGCAGGCGCTGGAAGAGGGCATGGCCTGGGGCGAAGCCAAGAAGCAGCTGTGCGACCGGATCGACGCGGAAATCGGTCCCATGCGCGAGCGCTACGCCGAGTACATGGCTCGCCCCGATCGCATTGAAGACATCCTGCAGGCCGGTGCCGAGAAAGCCCGCCGCCTGGCCGTTCCGTTCATGGAGCGTCTGCGCGAGGCCGTGGGTCTGCGCCGCCAGGTGGCTCCGGCCCCCCGGGCTGATCAGCAGGAGGTGAAAGCCAGGAGCAAGCCGGCGCGCTTCGTGAGCTTCCGCGATGCCGACGGTCGCTTCCGCTTCCGTCTGATTGCGGGCGACGGCACCGAGCTGCTGCTTTCCGAGCCCTTTGCCGACCCCAAGGCTGCGGGGGGGGCCATCAAGTCGCTGCAGCAGCCCAATGCGCTGCAAATACTGGGGCAGGAAGCTGCGGG
Source organism: Alcaligenaceae bacterium (assembly GCA_029263615.1). GTDB lineage: Bacteria > Pseudomonadota > Gammaproteobacteria > Burkholderiales > Burkholderiaceae_B > Yanghanlia. Next base: position 6,904 of record JAJUFT010000074.1, read on the forward strand.
CCGGGTGGTGGTGTCGCTCGATGGCCAGCGGGTGGCGGAGTTTGAGGCGGAGCGGTTGCCGCAGGTGCGTGCGGCGCTGGCGTCAATGGCGGAATGAAGGTTGGCCCTTCAGCCATGGCGCAGGCCGCGCCATGGCTGAATGAATGTCAGCGCTTCAACTTGGCGAAGGCCGCCGCCATGGCGCCGGTGGGCTCGGGCTGGCGGCTGGCCGGCCGCTGATCCCCGCGCCGAGTGTTCCCCGAGCGGCCACGGCCGGCACCTTCCGAGGGGGCTCCCATGTTGCGGCGGGCCGGGGCGGAATCATCATTGAGCCGCATGGTCAGACCAATGCGCTTTCGGGCCACGTCCACTTCCTGCACCTTGACCTTGACGGTCTGGCCCACGCGCACGACGTCGCGCGGGTCTTTCACATAGCTTTCCGACAGTGCGGAAATATGCACCAGGCCGTCCTGGTGGACGCCAATGTCCACAAAGGCGCCGAAATTCGCCACGTTGGTGACCACCCCTTCCAGAATCATGCCGGGAGAGAGGTCCTGCAACGTGTTGATCCCTTCCATGAACTGGGCCGTCTTGAACTCCGGGCGCGGGTCGCGGCCGGGTTTTTCCAGCTCGCTGAAGATGTCCCTGACGGTGGGCAGGCCGAAGCGTTCATCGGTGAAGTCGGCGGGTGACAGGCCCTTGAGGGCCCCGGTCTTGCCCATGACGCTGCGCACATCGGCCTGAATGCGGGTCAGGATGCGCTCCACCACCGGATAGGCTTCCGGGTGAACCGCGGAGCTGTCCAGCGGGTTGTCGCCGTCGGGGATGCGCAGGAAGCCGGCAGCCTGTTCGAAGGCCTTCTCGCCAAATCGCGGCACCTTCATCAAGGCCTTGCGGTTGGGGAAGGCACCGAATTCATCGCGGTAGGCCACGATATTTCGGGCCAGACCGGCGTTCAGGCCGGAGACCCGTGCCAGCAGGGCGGCCGACGCCGTATTGACGTTCACCCCGACTGCATTCACGCAGTCTTCTACGACCGCGTCGAGCGAACGGGCCAGCTCGCGCTGATTGACGTCATGCTGGTACTGACCCACGCCGATGGCTTTCGGCTCGATCTTCACCAACTCGGCCAGCGGGTCCTGCAGCCGGCGGGCAATGGACACCGCGCCACGCAGGCTGACATCCAGATCCGGGAATTCCTGGGCGGCCAGTTCCGAGGCGGAATAGACCGAGGCACCGGCTTCCGAGACCATGACCCGCGTCAGGCCGAGTTCCGGGTGCAGCTGCTGCAGGTCGGCGACGAGCTTTTCCGTTTCCCTCGAGGCCGTGCCGTTGCCGATCGCCACCAGCTCGATGCCGTGACGCTTGGCCAGCGAGGCCAGGGTGCGCAGACTGCCTTCACGGTCGCGGCGCGGTTCAAAGGGGTAGATGGTGGCCGTGTCCAGCAGCTTGCCGGTGGAATCGATGGCGCAGACCTTCACGCCCGTGCGGATGCCCGGGTCCAGCCCCAGCACGCGCTTGGGGCCGGCCGGTGCCGCCAGCAACAGGTCCTTGAGGTTGGCGGCAAACACCCGGATCGCTTCCTCTTCGGCCGATTCACGCAGACGGCTGATGAATTCCGTCTCGAAGGAGGTCAGCAACTTCACCCGCCAGGTCCAGCGGCAGACCTCGCCCAGCCAGCGTTCCCGCGGGGGCGCCTGCAGATCGAAGCGTGCGTTCAGGCCCACGTGTTCGGCCACGCGGAGGACGCAGGGATGGGGCGTGAGCGCTTCCAGCTCGGACTCCAGGCCCACCCGCAGATCGAGCACGCCTTGCTGACGGCCGCGCAACAACGCGAGCACCCGGTGCGAAGGGAGGGTACGCAGGCGTTCGCTGAAGTCGAACCAGTCGCGGAAGTTGGCGCCTTCCTCTTCCTTTCCCTCCACGACCTTGGCATAGAGCAGGCCGGAATTCCAGAGGTAGTCGCGCAGCGAGGCCAGCAGGTCGGCATCTTCCGCATAGCGTTCGGCGAGAATGTCGCGAGCGCCGTCCAGGGCCGCCTTGGCGTCGGTGATCTTCGCCTCCGGATTGAGGTAGGCCAGCGCCAGCTCGGCGGGGTCGCAGTCGGTTTGCGCCAGAATGGCGTCCGCCAGCGGCTCCAGGCCCGCCTCACGGGCAATCTGGGCACGGGTGCGGCGCTTGGGCTTGTACGGCGCGTAGAGGTCTTCCAGGCGCTGCTTGGCGTCGGCCGCCTCGATCTCGGCGCGCAGGGCGGGCGTGAGCTGGCCCTGGGCATGAATGGATTCCAGAATGGCGGTGCGCCGGGCTTCCAGTTCACGGGCGTAGATCAGCCGGACTTCAAGATTGCGCAGGACGGTGTCGTCCAGGCCCCCGGTCACTTCCTTGCGATAGCGGGCGATGAAGGGGACGGTGGCACCCTCGTCGAGCAATTGCACAGTGGCGCTGATCTGGGCAGGACGCACGCCCAGTTCCGAGGCAAGCAGACCGATAATACGGGCGGGGTCCACGGAAAAATCCGGTGTCGCTTCTGGCGTTTCAGGCTGAGTCATGATGAATTGGGTCAAAGCATGGAACCGGGCATTTTGCCATAAGGCACCGGTCGTCATGTGGCCGAGGCGAAGGTGCGCTCTCCCGATCACGCTGGCGGGACCCATGCCGGGCCCGGCGGCGTTATGATTTCGCCATGCTCGCCAACGACCTTGATCACATATTTTCGCAAGGCGGCCCTCTGGCTGCCGAAGCGCCCGGCTATCGTCCGCGCCAGGCCCAACTTGAAATGGCCCGCGCCATCGACGAAGCGATTCGCGAGCGGGCCACGCTGGTGGCCGAGGCCGGCACGGGAACCGGCAAGACCTGGGCGTACCTGGTGCCGGCGTTCCTCAGCGGCCTCAAGGTGCTGGTCTCGACCGGCACCCGCACCCTCCAGGACCAGCTCTTCCGCCGCGATCTCCCCCGGCTGCGCAAGGCGCTGGGCCTGCCTGTCACGATCGCCCTGCTGAAGGGGCGGGGCAACTACGTCTGTCACTACCACCTCGACCGGCTGCAGCATGATGAACGCGCATTGCGGTCGCGCAGCGAAGTCTCTCAGCTGCGGTCCATCAAGGTGTTTGCCGATCGCAGCCGCACGGGCGACCGCAGCGACCTGGCGGAAGTGCCGGAAGATGCCGAGATCTGGAGCCGCGTCACGTCCACCCGGGAAAACTGCCTGGGCCAGGATTGTCCGCATGTGAAGGACTGCTTCGTGCTCAAAGCCCGACGGCAGGCGCAGGAGGCCGACCTCGTCGTCGTCAACCATGCCTTGTTCATGGCGGATCTGGCGCTGCGGGAGGAGGGCATCACCGACCTGCTGCCCGCCGTGGACGTCGTGATCTTCGACGAAGCCCATCAGCTTCCGGACGTCGCCACCCGCTTCCTCGGCAGCAGCGTCTCCGCGCACCAGCTCCTCGACCTGTGCCGGGCGATGGAAGCCGCCGGCCTGGCCTACGCCCGCGAATCCACGAACTGGACCCAGGCGGCGGGCGCCATTGAGACGGCCACCCGAGAACTGCGTCTGACGTCAGCCGCCGTTTCACGCATGCCGGGCCAGAAGGCCACCTTCTACGCGATTCCCGATCCCGAACCCTTCGACGCGGCCCTCGACCAGTTGCTGCAGGCGCTGGACCGCGCCATTGCCCTGCTGGATGTGGTGGCGGAAAAACATCCGGATCTGGCGGCTGCGGCACGCACTGCGCTTGAGCTGCGGGCCCGGCTGTTTCAATGGAGTCAGCCCGACCGCCAGGGGCAGGATGCCCTGGCCGACACCCGGGAAGACGAAGGAGAGGCCGTGCGCTGGCTGGAACACGGCACCCACCATCTGCGCCTGCACAGCGCGCCCCTGTCCGTGGCGAAGATTTTCTCGCGCTATCGTGGCAAGGACCAGGCCTGGATATTGACCTCGGCCACCTTGTCGGTACACGGGAATTTTTCCCATTTCACGCGCCAGCTGGGCTTGTGGGAAGCCCGCACGGCGCGCTGGGAATCCCCCTTCGACTATGCGAACCAGGGGCTCCTGTATGTCCCCGATACGCTGCCCGACACCCACGCCAGCGATTTCAACACACGCTTTGCCGAACTGCTCCTGCCCCTGATCCAGGCCTGCCCGGGCGGGGTGCTGGTGCTGTGCACCACGCTGAGGTCGGTCGACCATCTGGCCGATCTGCTGCAGGAACATTTCGACGATCACGACATTGAGCGGCTCCTGCTGAGACAAGGCGACATGTCGCGTCGCATGTTGCTGGAACGCTTTGCGCAGGCGCGCAATGCCGTTCTGGTGGGCAGCGCCAGCTTCTGGGAGGGCATTGACGTGCCGGGAGAAGCCCTCACGCTCGTGGCCATCGACAAGCTTCCTTTCGCACCGCCCGACGACCCGGTGCTGGAAGCGCGTCTGCGTGCCTGTCGGGAACGGGGCGGCAACCCGTTCATGGAATTTCAGCTGCCCGAGGCCGCCATCGCGCTCAAACAGGGCGCGGGCCGCCTGATCCGTACCGAACAGGACTGGGGCGTGCTCCTCGTGGCCGACGCACGCATGGTGGAAAAGCGGTATGGGCGTCTGCTGTGGCGAGGTCTGCCGCCGTTTGCCCGCACGCGCGACCTGGCGCAGGCTCGCCGCTTTCTGGAAAGCAGAAAGGCCCCGAAGGGCCTTTCCGAAGAGGCTGCGCTGGTCAGAACCAGTTGAGCGGGTTCCAGTAACTGACGGGTTCTTCCAGGCCCTGCTCGTAGTACTTGCTGTTGGGGAAGTTCAGGTCGAGCACGCGCTTGGCATCGTCGCGCAGATCTTCCAGACCCAGCTTGTCGTAGGACAAATACATGATGTAGAGCGCTTTCTCGGCAATGGGCACCCCTTCGAAGTCGGTGATGACGGTTTGCGCGCGGTTGGCGGCGGCGATATAGGCACCGCGACGGTAGTAGTACTCGGCCACGTAGACCTCGTTGCGTGCGATGGTGTCCACCAGCCACGTCAGACGCTTGCGTGCGTCGGCGGCGTAACGGCTGTCGGGATAGCGCGCCAGCAACTGGTTGAAGGACTCATAGGACTCGCGCAGGCCCTTGGGGTCGCGTTCAGCGGGGTCCTGGCCGGTCAGGCTGTTGTAAATGAGGCTGGCCGGAGTGAAGGTGATCAACCCCTTCAGATACAGCATGTAGTCGCTACCCGGGTGATTCGGATATTGCTGTTCGAACCGGTCGATGGCCGCCAGGGCCTGTTCGGGTTCGTCATCCTTCCAGTTGACGTAGGCCTGGTCGATCAGGGATTGCTGGGCATGCACACCGAAGGGGTAGCGCGCTTCGATGGCTTCGAGGCGCTCGCGGGCGGTATTCCAGCTTCCTGCGGCCATGGCTTCGCGAGCGTCGCTGTACAGGCGTTCCGCCGGCCAGCCGGCAGTGGGATCCTTTTCAGGTTTGATCGAGCCGCAGGCCGCGACGAGAGCCGCCACAGAGAGCACGAGGGCAGCATGACGCAGGCGCTGCAGGGCGGTGGAAGAAGTCGATGTCACGTGGGGGATCCTCGGTGTTAGCATACGCGGTGAATTATATGATCGAACGCGAATGCCTGACCACGAAACGAAGAATGATGACGGGGTGACGCCGATTCCGGCCCCCTCCGTTGCAGAAGAGGCCGACGAGGCCGGCGAGGTGCTTGAATTTCGCCTTGCGGTGACGGCGCTTCCCGACAGGCTGGACAAGGTCCTGGCGGGCCTGCTTCCCCGGCACAGCCGCAGCCGTCTGCAGGCCTGGATCGAAAAGGGTCATGTCCTGCTCAACGGCAAGCAGGCCAAGGTGCGGCAGGCGGCCGGGCCCGGCGACCTCATCACGGTGCATCCCCAGCTTGCACCGGAAGACCTTGCCTTCACGCCGGAACCCATTGAATTCGAAGTGCTCGGTGAAACCGTGCACTGGCTTGTGGTGAACAAGCCGGCCGGCCTGGTGACTCACCCGGGCGCCGGGAACTGGGCCGGAACCCTGCTCAACGGTCTTCTGTACCGCTACCCCGAACTCACGCGGGTGCCGCGCGCCGGCATTGTCCATCGTCTGGACAAGGACACCTCCGGCTTGTTGGTGGTGGCGCGCACCGAACTGGCACAGACCGACCTGGTGCGGCAGCTGCAGGCGCGCAGTGTCCGTCGGGAATATCTGGCACTGGCTCATGGCCATCTCCGGCAGGCGGGTACCGTGGATCGGCCCATCGGGCGCGACCCCTCGGTGCCGGTGCGCATGGCGGTCGAACGGCCCATTGCGCCCAAGCCGGCCGTGACGCATTATTTTCCCTTGAGGCAGGGCGGGACGGAGGACGGCCAGCGGGTGTCCGAGGTGGCCTGCCGGCTCGAGACGGGCCGCACCCATCAGATCCGGGTGCACCTGGCCAGTCTGGGCCACCCCTTGCTGGGCGACACGCTTTACGGCGGCCGCACGCTGGCGGGTGCCCAACGCCAGATGCTGCACGCGCGGGCCCTGGCATTCGCCGACCCGGGGGGAGGCGGCACCATGCAATTCGAGCTTCCGCCTCCGGCCGATTTCCAATCGGTGCAGGAGCGGGTTCAATGGCAGCTGTGAAGGCCTTCACGAAGCGGGCCCCCATCACGGGAACGCCCTGGAAAGGGGTGCGCTACGGGTGCA
>JAJUFT010000050.1 GCA_029263615.1 Alcaligenaceae bacterium
CAGGTGCCGCTGATCATGCTGACGGCCAAGGGCGCGGAGCACGACAAGGTGGAAGGACTGGAAGCGGGGGCCGACGACTACATCACCAAGCCGTTCTCACCCAAGGAACTGATCGCCCGGATCAAGGCCGTGTTGCGCCGGCGCGCGCCCCAGCTCACGGAAGACATCGTGGAAATCGGTACACTACGGCTGGATCCCGTCACGCACCGCGTCTCGGGGGGGGGCAATCCCCTCTCGGTGGGCCCCACGGAATTCCGTCTGCTGCATTTCTTCATGACTCACACCGAAAGGGTGTTCTCGCGAGCGCAGCTGCTGGACCAGGTCTGGGGAGATCACGTGTTTGTCGAAGAGCGCACCGTCGACGTTCACATTCGCCGGCTGCGCAAGGCCCTGGAACCCACAGGCCACGACCCCCATATCGAGACCGTGCGCGGAGCAGGCTACCGCTTCGCGGCCCAGCCGCAGGCTTGAGCTGAACTCACACACCGTTGCCACCCATGACGAAAACGCTGATCACCGTCGCCCTCTGGGCTCTGGCCGGCGCTCTGCTCGGTTCCTGGTCCAACCCCCATGTGGGGTGGGGCGTGCTGGCGTTCGGCCTGCTGCTCATGGTGCTGGTCAGTGGCAGGCAGGTCTCGCTGATCACCCGCTGGGCGCGCAATATTGAAAGTGCGCCGCCGGCCTCGGTGGGGCCGTGGGACGACATCCTCTCGCTCATCTACCGCAAATTGCGCAGCGACCGTCAGACCATTGACCGCTTGCAGAGCGACATGGAGCGCATGCTGGAAGCGGCGGAGGCCCTGCCCGACGGCGCCGTCACGCTGGACGGCCAGATGAACCTGACATGGTGCAACCGCAGCGCTCGCGAGCACCTGGGGCTGCAGTCGGACACCGACGTGGGGCATAGCATCTTCAACATGGTGCGCGCGCCCGAATTCCTCACCTACGCCCGCAGCGGCCGATGGGATGAGCCCCTGCAGCTGCACATCCAGGGGCCCGACCAGCAGCGCACGCTGCTGGTGCAGCTGGTGGATTACGGGCTGGATCGCTACCTCATGGTGACCCGCGACATCACGCAGATCGAGCGGCTGGAAACCACGCGCAAAGACTTCGTCGCCAACGTCTCGCACGAATTGCGCACACCCCTGACCGTGTTGACCGGCTTTCTCGAAACCCTGCAGGACATGCCGCCCGATTCACTCACGGCCGAGCAGCGGCTGCGCTACGTTTCGCTGATGCAGGAACAGGCGGCCCGCATGGAAGCGATCGTGTCCGACCTGCTGACCCTGTCCACCCTCGAGTCGTCCCCGCTTTCCGAACCGGAACCGGTGGACATGAGCGCCCTGGTGCAGAAAGCCCTGCAGCAGGGCCGTCTGCTCTCGCGTGGCCAGCACGTGTTCGTCGAGCATTGCGAAGCCGATCTGCTGGTGGAAGGGGTGGCCGCCGAGCTGGCCTCGGCCGTCTCCAACCTCATCACCAACGCCGTGCGCTACACCCCGCAGGACGGCACCATCACGGTCAGCTGGTATCAGGACGAAGACGGTAGCGCCGTCTATTCCGTGCAGGACACCGGCATCGGCATCGCCGCCCAGGACATTCCGCGCCTGACGGAACGGTTCTACCGCGCCGACCGCGGCCGTTCGCGCGCCACCGGCGGCACCGGCCTGGGGCTGGCCATCACCAAGCACGTGGCCATGCGTCACGACGCGGAGCTGCGCATCAAGAGCCGCTACGGTTCGGGCAGCACTTTCTCCCTGGTCTTCCCACCCAGGCGGGTGGTGCGTGCCGGGGCTGCGGATTCGGCCTGAACGCCCTGGCTGGCGCATGCCCTTGCGGGTTTCCGCGGTCTCGACGCGCCAGGGATTCTGTATCAGAATGGCTGACTTTGACTCTTTGACGAAGCACGTGGTTTCCGATCCCCGGGGCGATGCCCCCCACTCCGAAGACACCGACTGGGATATCGTTTCACACGGCGACCGCTGCCTGGTGCTGCGCTTTGGAACCGGCATCGACATCGCCGTCGGCCGCCGATGCGCAGCGGCCGCCAGCGCCCTGCGCCAGGCCGGCATCCGCGGCATCAGCGACATCGTTCCCACCTTCAACACCGTGGCCGTGCATTACCTGCCGGCGCATTTCAGTCCCAACACCAGCGCGCGCAAGTTGCAGACGGAAATCGAACGCGTACTGCGCGATGCCGATCTGAACAGCGGTGAAACCGGCGGCAAGCGGGTGGAACTGCCCGTGTGCTATGGCGGGGAATTCGGCCCGGACCTGCCCGACGTGGCCGAACGCACCGGCCTGAGCCCGGAAGAGGTCATCGCCCTGCATGGCCGCGAGCCCGCCTACGTATTCATGCTCGGGTTCGCCCCCGGCGCCCCGTTCATGGGCGTGCACGACGAACGCTTCGCCCTGCCCCGGCGGGCCACACCACGCACCTCGATTCCCGCCGGCTCGGTGGCCATCGCCAACCGTCAGACGGTGATCTATCCCAACAACCTGCCCGGCGGCTGGCACATCATCGGCCGCACCCCGGTCAGGCTGTTCGACCCCGAGCGCAACCCCATCACGCTGCTCTCACCCGGCGACACCGTCCAGTTCCGGCCGATCAGCGAAGAAGAATTCAAGAGCGGGTCCGAGTCATGAGCATCACCGTCATTCGTCCCGGTCTGGCCAGCACCTTTCAGGATTGCGGCCGTCATGGACATCAGTCCCTGGGCATTCCCGTGGGCGGTGCCATGGACCTGCGTGCCCACCAGCTGGCAAACCTGATCGCCGGCAACACCCGGGATGTCGCCACCCTCGAGATCACCCTCATGGGGCCCACCCTGCGTTTCGACGCGCCGGCCGTGATCGCCATGACGGGGGCCGATCTCAGCCCCACGCTCAACGAGGCGCCTGCCCCCATGGGCAGGCCGCTGGTCGTGCGTCCCGGCGACGTCCTGAGTTTCGGTGCCCGACGCAGTGGTGTGCGCACCTACCTGGCCTGGCATGGCGGCATCGGCCTGCCGCCGGTCATGGGCAGTCAGAGCACCTGGCTGCGAGGTCAACTGGGCGGCTTCCAGGGCCGCGCCCTGCGCAAGGACGACGTCCTGCCGCTTGTCGCCGAGTTCCGACCGGGCGATCTGGACGCCCTTGCCCGTGACCTCGATGCGATGTCGATCTACCTGCCCAGCACCCTGGCCAACAACCCGCGTGAACGACTGCGCGTCATGTGGGGCCCGCATACCGGGCTCTTCACGCGGGAATCCATCCAGACGCTGCTCAACAACGCTTATCGCATTGCCAACGAGTCGGACCGCATGGGGTACCGACTTCAGGGCCCCGCGCTGCACCTCAAGGAAAACCGCCAGCTGCTGTCCGAGGGCGCAACCTTCGGCAGCATTCAGGTGCCCTCCGATGGGCTGCCCATCGTGCTCATGGCTGACCGGCAGTCGATCGGCGGTTATCCGAAGATCGGCCACATCGCGACCGTCGATCTGCCCCAGCTGGCGCAGAAAATGCCGGGCGACGAAATACACTTCGAAGAAATCAGCCTGGCACAGGCCCAGCAGCTGGACAACCTGCGAGAGCAGGCGCTGGGCAGGCTGTTGGCCTCGCTCGAACCCATGCGCCGGCGCATCGCCCAGTGCGTGGTGCCGGCAAGCAGCCGGCCGTGAAGAAAGCCTGAGGCTTCAAGAGGAAGGCGTGAAAAAAAGCCCCATTCAATGGGGCCGGTGTGTTCGTGCGGACTTCAGCCGTGGCGCTGGATGGCCGTGTCTCGGGAGTCGGCCACATCGAGAATCGCCAGGAAGCCGCTGATATCGAAGACTTCCTTGACATGGGACTGCAGGCTGCACAGCACCAGGTGACCCCCATTCTGCTTGAGGCGTTTGGCGATCAGCAGCACCACCCTCAGACCTGCGCTGGAAATGTATTCCACGCCGGACATGTCCAGCACCCACTTCCCGGCACCTTCCTCGAGCCATGCAAGAAGGCTGCGCTCAATCTCCGACGCATTCGCACTGTTGATCTGCCCTGCGGCTGAGACGACCACGACGTCGCCGTTCTGTTCACGGGTTAGGCTCATGAGGCCACCATTTGAGTGTTGAAAGATTTCTTACGGATGGTATCCACCTGTTCCACAGCACCCTATAATGGGCCGCCGTTGACAGGTCGCAGCAACGAATCATAACCACACATGGGCATCTTCTCCAACCCCGGTCTGATCCCCAACCCGCCCACCAAGAGGCCGCGCGATCTCGCCTATGCTTCGATGGAGCGGCCGCCCCTGCTCACTCTGGGCGCGCTGGCCCTGCAGCATGCCGCCACGGCACTGGCGCTGGTCGCCTATGTGCTGGCCGCCGCGCACGTGGGGGGTCTGGGCCCTCAGGCCACCCAGGAAATGCTCAGTGCGGCCATCATCGGCATGGCCATCTCCACCGCCCTGCAGGCCATTGGCGGGCGTACCGGCTCCGGCACCCTGCTGGTTCACATGCCCGACCCGCTGCTGGTGTCGCTTTCCGGCCTGGTCTGCGCGGAATACGGGGTCGGCGGCATGGTGGCCGTCTGTCTCGTCAACGGGCTCTCCAGCCTGCTGGGCAGCGTCATCGTGCCACGGCTGCGCACCATCCTGCCGCCCACCGTGGCCGGCGTGGTCGTCTGCGTGGGCGGCATCTCGCTGGTGGAGCCCGCCCTGGTCCACGCCGTCGGCCTGAATGGCAACACCCTGAACGGGACTGACGCCCTGCTGGGCGGCGTCACGCTGCTGATCATCATGTGTCTGTCCATCTGGGGCAACCGCACGGTCAAGCTTTTCGCACTGCTCATTGGCGTACTGGTGGGCGTCGCCCTGGCTGCGCTGCTGGGCGAGCTGCACGGTGCCGATGAATTCGCCCGGTCGTCGCTGTTCGGCCTGCCCTCCATGGTGGCGCCCAGCCTGGACGTACCGGTCGGCCTGCTGGTGTCGGTTGCCCTGCTTTCCCTGATGGTCCAGCTGGACATCTTCGCCAGCGTCGTGCTCATGCAGAAAATGGACGACGCGGACTGGCGCCGCGCCAACATGCGCATGGTGGGCGGCGGCATTCGCGCCAACGCGATCAGCAGCCTGCTCATCGCCCCCCTGGGGGCGTACCCCAGCGCGGTGTCCTCCGCCAATATCGCCCTGTGTCACATCAGCCGCTCCACCTCGCGCTGGGTCGGCCTGGCGGTCGCCGGGCTGTTTCTGCTGCTGGCCTTCATGCCCATGGTGTCGCTGGCGCTGTCGCTGATTCCCACCGCCGTCATCGGCGCCGTCGAGGTCTACGCGGCGGCCTATCTGATTGTGTCGGGCGTGGAGCTGATCACGTCCCGGGCCATGGACGCACGCGGCATTTTCATGGTGGGCCTGGCGTTCGTGGCCGGCATGGGCGTCATGTTCCTGCCCGGCATCGCCGACGCGCTGCCCGAATCCCTGGGATTTCTGGCGCGCAATGGCATCGTGGTGTCAGGGCTGGTGGCCATTCTGCTCAATCTCATGTTCCGCATGGGCAGCTCCCTGCGCAACAAAGAATCCCTGCATGACGCCGATTCGGCAAAAGCCCTGGCCGAACGCGTGACCGATTTCGTGGAAAGCAGTGGCGCTGCCTGGGGCGCCCGCCGCGACGCGGTGCGACGCGCCGCGCAGGCCGCCCTGGAAGCCGTGGAACTGCTGCAGGCCAGCGGCGAGGGTCGGCGCCCCATCGAGATCCGGGGCCGCTTCGACGAGTTCAACCTTGACCTGGAAATCCTGCACGAAGGCCCGCCTCTCGAACTGGACACGCAGCAGGCCTTGCCCCATGATCTGCTCGATGCCGACGACGATGCCTTCGAGGCCGCGCTGGCCAAGACCATGAACCGAGTGTCCCATACCCTGATGCAGCGCCTGGCGGACCGGGTCCATGCCGACCGGCGAGGAAGCCTGTCCAGCCTGCGCCTGCACTTCGATCACTGAGGTGACAGACATGCGACCGCTGGCCGAGATTTCTCTTCCCGTGAATACCGAGCTGGTCGCCCGAGCGCTGAAGTGGTTGCAGTCCATCGCAGGCCAGCAGGGCTGGCCGGGCCGCACGCTGTTCAAACTGCAGCTCTGCCTGGATGAAACCCTCACCAACATCGCCATGTATGGCGGAGGCGACCGTCCCCCGCCGGAAGGCCTGCAGGTGAAGCTGCGGCTGCTGCAGGACGACGCACGCCTGGCCCTGGAAGTGGCGGACAACGGCGTCGCCTTCGACCCCACGGCCCGCGCCTCGCGCAGCCTGGATTCCTCTCTCGAGGATGCTCGGGTCGGCGGCCATGGCCTGCGCCTGCTGAGACACTATCTGGAAGACATTCGCTACGAACGACGCGACGGCTGGAACCGGCTGACGCTACTGGCCGTTCGAGACGATCCCGCATGACACACTCCACATGCCTGCCCACCAGCGGCCCCTGGGCCGAGATCGACCGCGCCGCCATCACCCACAATCTGAATTGGTTGAAGCAGCGGCTGCCGCCCTCCTCCCCGGGCCAGCGCACCCGCCTCTGGGCCATCGTGAAGGCGGACGCCTACGGCCATGGCCTGGTGCACGCCCTGGCCGCCTTGCAGGACGCCGACGGGCTGGGTGTCACGACGCTCGATGATGCCCTGCGACTACGCAGTCAAGGCTGGACAAAGCCCCTTCTGCTGTTGAGTGCAGCCGGGGTTCCCGCCGACGCACTGGCCGACCCCGCCCTGGGCGAACTGCACCTGGTCATCGATGAGGTCACCCAGCTCGAACAACTGGAATCCGCAACACGACGCCCCGGCACGGGAACACTGCGGGCCTGGCTGCGCCATGCAGGGCGATTGAGCCACCTGGGTTTCGATGCCTTGGATTACGCCGCCGGCTTTCGCCGCCTGCAGGCCCTGAAGGCGCAGGGGCGCATCGCCGAAGCCGGGCATCTGCACCACTATGCTGCAGCGGAAGACCCGGAATCGCTGGTGCAGGAACGCCAGGAGTTCGCCCGCCTGATCGAAGGACTGCCGGGCCCGCACTGCACGGGCAACTCGGCGGCCTTGTGCGGCCCCTTGCCAGAACCGTTGCACCCCGGGGGGCACTGGCTGCGCTGCGGGCTGCTGCTGTACGGCGCCAGCGCCCTGCCCGGCGCCACGGGTGCGCAACTGGGGCTGCGGCCGGCGATGAGCCTGCGGGCGCGGCTGGTCGCCCTCCGGCCGATCCGGGCCGGCCAGAGCGTGGGTTACGGAGACAGCTACAGGGCGGCGCGTGACACCTGGATCGGCACCGTCGGCATGGGTTACAGCCATGGCCTGCCGCGGGGCCTGTGGGAGCGGGGTCGGGTGCGAGTGGGCGAGGCGGAGCGTATCGTACCGCTGGCCGGGCGAGTGGCCATGGACTGCTTCAGCGTCGACCTCGGCCCCGCCCCTCGTGAACAGGTGGGCGACCTCGTGACGCTCTGGGGGCAGGCGCCCGGAGGCAGTGCCCTGCCGGTCGAAACGGTGGCCGAAGCCTGCGGGACAATCGCCGCCGAGCTGTTCACTCGCCTGACGGCCCGGCTGCCTCTGCGGGCGATTTGAACCCGTCGGGGCCGGCCGGGGGCGCGCCGCCCTCATCGGGCGCAAGACGCCAGAACAGCAACGTTCCCAGCAGATACAGAATGCCGGTCCAGACCAGGGCAGCCGCCATGCCCACGCCGGCGAACAAGGCGCCGACCACCAGCGGCCCGAGCATCTGGCCGAACTTGTCGGCACCGCGCATGATGCCGGTGGCGCCGGCCGCACCGTAGGCCTGCACGGAATCGCGCGCCAGCATGTAGGGCGCTTGCGCCGCGCCCGCCAGGCAGCTCGCCACCGCCAGCAGCAGCACCGCCAGGGTCACGCCCGCCAAGCCTGGCGTCCAGTAGAGCAGCAACAGGCCGCTGGCGCCCACCAGCCCACCCGCCGCGATCCACTGCTTCCAGTGCCGGGAGCCATCCGTCATGCGGCCCAGCAAGGGGCCGATGTAAATGACGCAGAAACCGTAAAGCATGATCACGCGGCCGACGTCCGCCGTGCTGGCGCCCAGCGCATCGAAATACAGCGGCAACGCATAACTGAGCAGCCCCACTTGGGCAATGGAAAACGGCACCACGCTGCCCAGCAGCAGGGCCACATAGCCCCGGTCGCTCAGAAGGCCACGCAGCGAGATCGCCACGGCCGGACTGCCGGTCGGCGCGCCGGCGGGTGTGGTCGCCGTTCGCGCGGCGTTCAGGCTCCGATACGGCCAGAGCAAGGTTCGCAAGGCCACGGCCGACACCAGCACCATCAGGGCCCCGACCAGGAACACCGGCCGGTGCCCCAGCTGGCTGGCCAGCATGCCGCCGACCGCAGCACCCGTCATGTGGCCGGCAAACAGGCCCGCAATCAAGGCAGTCATGTTGCGCCCGCGGTAGCCGGGGTGACCCAGCTTCACGACAAAGCCCTGCAGCGCCATCCAGACCAGGCCATAGCCCAGGCCGGCCAGGGCCCGGGCCAGCGTCAGCGTCCAGAGGCTTTCGGCCCACGCACAGGCCAGGTTGCCCAGCACCGCCAGCACCATGCCCCAGGCCGAGGGCCGCATCCACCCGCCCCGGTCGATCAGGCGGCCCGCCAGCAGGGCCATCATCAGGCCCGCCGCCATCTCGGCCGCCGTCGGCAGGGCCACCAGCAGCGCGGCGACCCCCTCGTCGCCACCGCCATGCAGCAGGCTGCGCGCATAGAGGGGAAGAAATCCCAGGGGAAGCGCCATGGCAAACAGGAAGGCGAACATGACCGGCCGCGCCACCATGCCCAGGCGGGAAGGATCGTCGGGCTGCAGGGGAACCCCCGCCGGGCCGTGCGGCGTTGCTCCGCCGCCCGAAACGGCAGGGCTTCCCGCAACGGTCGCCGGCGCGCCCGAGCGACTGCCGGCACTGAAGGCGCGGTCCATCAACACCTGCAACATCAGCATGAGTTCCATGGCAGCCACCATGGCCACCACCGCGATGGTGGCCGCGTCCAGCATCCGCGCCCGCACCGCCGCCCGCATGGCCCCGTCGTCGGAATGCAGCACCAGCGCGCCCAGCGACGGCCCCCGTGCCCCCGCTTCCAGGGGAAAGCGCAGCAGCGGGGTGCCGTTGCCCACCGTTCCCACCCGCGCAAGCTCCCGGCCGTCGTCTGCCTGCAGACTCATGCCCCCCAGCAGGGGGAAGGCGTCCAGCGCCCGCTGCATGGGTTTCTCCACGCCCCGCAGACGCGACAGTTCGATGCCGTAGCCCAGCACCTTTTCCAGGTCTTTCTCCAAGCCCTGCCCGATGACGCGCGCGTTTTCCTCGATGACGGCCTGCCAGATATTGCGGAAATCCTGGACCGTGTGAAAGGTGTAAAGCCCCTGTGCGACCAGCATGACGGCCACGGGCACGGCCATGCGCACCCATCCGGCCATGGCGAGACTGTGGACCGGCATGCGCCGGATGACCAGCGCCATGAGCCCTGCGGCCAGCGTTGTCACCAGGGCCAGGAAGCGCAGGTTTTCCCACAAGGTGGCGCCTTCCGGCAGCCCGGGCTTGTCCACCTGCACGATCAGCGCGCCACGCCGTCCCCCCTGGGGTTCGACCAGCGGCAGCGCCAGCCTGAGCCCCCTGGAGCTGCTTTCGCTGGCGTGGGCGGCCCCCTGCCGGAGGTCGCGCAGCAAGCGTCCCGGAGACATGGCCGGCCCCACCGACGCCAGCACTGCGCCGTCATCCAGGACCACCGCCGCCGCCTGAAGGTCGGGGATGTCCTGCTGCAAGCGGTCAAAAACCAGCGACAGGCCGAAATACTGTGGCAGCGGCTTGCCCAGATTCAGGCCGGCCTGAATCTGCCCCGCTGTGCGGCCGGCGACCAGGGACAGGCGATCCACCGTGCTGTCCGCCCCTAGACGCAGCAGGGCGGCCAGGCTCAGCGCGGCAATCAGCAACTGCCCGACAATCAGGACCGCCACACAGGAAAGCATGATGTTGCGGACGGCGCGTTGACGCCGCTGGCGGATGTCCGCAGGCGTCACCGAGGAAGCTGGCTGCATGGCGAGGGTATTTCCCGGAGTTCATCCATAGCCCCCAATGGTAAATTAAACTCACTTTCCTCAAACTGAAGTTACAGTCGGTCGACATGCGCCTGACCTCGCTGCGCAGCAAGATTTTCCTTCTGGTTGGCCTCACCCTGCTGTTCAGCGCCGCTCTGGTGATGATGCTGACTCAGCGCAGTGTCACGCATACGGTGTCCTCCATGGAAGAGCACGCCGTGCGCAACGTGCTCAGCCTGCTGGTGCAGGACAGCGAAGCGCGCTGGGGCGGCTTCCTCAACGACAAGATCGCCACGGTCCGCAGCAACCGGGCGCGCCTCGTGCAGCAGGGCCAGACCCTCCGCTCGGCGGTCGAAGCCTGGCAACTGCAGGCCCGCCGGGGCGAACTGAGCGAAGCCCGCGCCCAGGAGCTGGCCCTGGAATGGCTCTCCAGCCTGAACCACCGCCGCAGCGAGTCCGACAGCCACGTCTGGGTGTTCGACCGCGCGCGCAACGTGCTGGTCAACGGCTATCTGCTGGCGCGCGACCTCGACATTTCCTCGCTGCGCGACTACAAGGGCCGCCCGCTGGCCGATTCCGTCTACCAGGAAGTGCGGGTCAGCGGCTCGGCCTTCGCCATCTATCGCGTGCCCGACCCGGTCTCGGACAGCCCTTCGCTGCGCTACGCCTACTTCAGTTATCTGTCGGACTGGGACTGGGTGGTGGCCGTCAGCGACGACGCTGAGGGTATCGTCGAACAATTCGAGCGGCGCCGCCACGAGACCGAATCGGCCATCGCCGAAGTCCTGCACGACCTGCGGCTGGCAGAATCCGGCTTCGCCTTCATCATCGGCGACGACGGCCATCTCGTGGCCCCACCGCCTTCCGCGCATGTCGGGCTGCTGGGCGCCCTGGACGAACACAGTGGCCACACCCTGCAGGGCATTCTGCACAGCCTGCCGCCCTCCCCGGACATCGAGAATTTTTCCTTCCAGCCCGCCGGAGGCACGGACAGCTGGCGCATTTACTCCACGCACTTCCGCCCGCTGGGCTGGACCATCGTCGCCGCCGTCCCCGAGGCCGACTTCACCCGCGCCGCCACCGAACTGCGCAACCAGCTCGGGCTCTTCCTGCTGATGGTGCTGGCCGGCGGTCTGATGGTGGCCGGCGTCGTCTCGCTGCGCCTGACCCGCCCGCTGCATCAGCTGAGCGAGTTCGCACGCGCCCTGCCCGAGCAGGATCTCGTCGCCGGCAGCATGCTGCCCCGCCACATTGCGGACCTGCCCCGGCGCCGCCCCGATGAAGTCGGCCGGCTGGCCGCGGCCTTCGCCTACATGGACGAGCAACTGCGGGAGAAGGTCGCGCGCCTGCTGGACGAAACCTCCAGCCGCGAACGCCTGGAAAGCGAGCTCAACATCGCCCAGGAAATCCAGCAAGGCCTGCTGCGCGCGCCCACCGCGCCGGAACTGCGCGGGCAGGTGGATCTGCGTGCCACCATGGAACCCGCCAAGGAAGTCGGCGGCGACCTCTACGACTACCTGCTGCTGCCCGACGGCCGTCTGCTGTTCGCCATCGGCGACGTCTCCGACAAAGGCATGCCTGCGGCCCTCTTCATGGCCGGCACCTGCACGCTGATCCGCGCCATCGCGGAAACCGAGACCGATCCCGCGGTGATGGTGTCACGCATCAACAACCTGTTGTCCACCAACAACCCCAACCTGATGTTCGTGACCCTCATCGTGGGCACGCTCGATCTGAAGACCGGGGAGCTGCAATGGGCCAACGCCGGCCATTCGGCACTGTGCGTCCTGCGGCCGGATGGCGAACTGAAGTTGCTGGAAGGGCGCTCCGGGCCCGCCTGCGGCGTGCAGGACGGCCTGCCCTACCGCCGCTTCGAAGCCGTGCTGGCCCCCGACGAAGTGCTGATCGGTTATACCGATGGGGTGACGGAAGCCGTTGGCCCGGGCAATGAACAATATGGCGAGAACCGCCTCTACGCGGCGCTGGCCCCGGTCGCCGGCAGGGATGCCACGGCGGTTCTCGACACCATTCTCGAGCGGGTGCGGGAATTCGTTCAGGACACGCCGCAATCCGACGACATCACCTTGCTCGCCATCAGACGATTGCCGATATGATTCTTCGCTTTGCCCTTGTCCTCCTTGCCGCCCTGCTGCTGGGAACCGTTTCGAAAGCCGACACCTGGCCCACCACCCCGGTTGCGCCGACCACGCATGAACGCTGGCGCATCGGCTATGTGGAAAGCGGCGATTACATCGACTACGCCCTCACCCTGGCCGAGACGGCCGACGGCCTGGAACTGCTGGGCTGGCTGGAATACACCCGACCACGCCCCGACGGCCTGAGTGGCCCCGAGCTCTGGAAGTGGCTGGCCGAAAACACCCGCAGCGAGTACCTCGAATTCGTGGCGGACGCCTACTGGCGCCCGGGCAATTTCGATGCGCAACAGCGCGGTCCCATGCGCAAGTCCATTTCGGACCGCCTGAATTCCCGCAAGGACATCGATCTGCTGATCGCCATGGGCACCTGGGCCGGCCAGGACCTGCGCGAGCTCGGTCCGCCCGTTCCCACCATCGTGGGCTCGGTGAGCGATGCCATTGCCTCCGGGCTGGCCGACAGCGAGCAGGACAGCGGCCGCGACAACATGCACACCCGCATCGAGCCGGAACGCTATCAGCGGCAGCTGCGCCTGTTTCATGAAATCGTCGGCTTCGACACCCTGGGCATCGTCTATGAGAATTCCGAAGAAGGCCGCAGCTATGCGGCCGTCGCTGCCGCCGAACAGGTAGCGGCCGAGCGAAATTTCAAGCTGGAACACTGTCACGCGCCATCCGCCAGCATTCCGCTCGAACAGGCCGTCGAGAATGCCGTGAACTGCTACGTGCGCCTTGCGGAACGCCATGTGGGTGCCGTGTACGTCACCACCCACCGGGGGGTGACCAACGAATCCATCGAGACCATCGCAACCCGCCTGCTGCAGGCGCGCATCCCGAGCTTCTCCATGGCCGGCTCCCGCGAGGTCGCCAAGGGCCTGCTGATGAGCATTGCCCAGGCCGATCTCTCCCATGTCGGCCTGTTCCACGCCGAGACCATTGCTCGCACCCTGAACGGCGCAAAACCCCGCCAGTTGAGCCAACTGTGGGTCGCTCCACCGAAGATCGCCCTGAATCTCTCCACGGCACGACGCATCGGTTTCGACCCGCCAGTCGACATTCTGCTGGCCGCCGACGAAGTCTACGAATAGGCCGGCGGCAGCCCCAGTTCCGAGGGCCGCAGGGCCCGGTGTCGCCGGGCCACCCGGGCCAGGCGCTTCGCGGGGTCGCTCGAGGTCTCGGAACGCCAGCTCTCCAGCATGCGGTCGGCCGCGTTGCGACGGCTCTCCAGGACAAAAAAGGCGTAGTCGAGCAGCGGCCGTTCGGCCGGCGCCAGGCCGGCGCGCGCCACCTCCAGCACCTCGCGACACAGCTGTGCCACCTCATTGTCTTCCAGCCCATGCCGCATGGCGCGCTCACGCAGCGCATGCAGGCGCTGCCACCCATGAGCCCTCACGCAGCAACACGCCTCATCCAGCCGCTGCAGCAACCCCCACTGCAGGGCCAGGGGACTCATCACCATGCTGGCGGCCACGCTGGCCCCGGCCTCTTCCAGCAGGACGCCATCGGGAAACCCTGCGCCCGGCACCCGCCCCTCCACATAGATTTCCGCTCCATGCGCCTCGAACAGCGCCTCGAGGCCCTCCGGCGTGCGCCAGGCGCGCATCAGGGTCGGGAGATCGGGCAGGGAAGCCAGCCGGTAGCGCAGGCGGGCATCCATGAAATTGGCGATCTGGGAGTGTTCGAAGTGCGCAGTGTCGGGCTCCAGCCAGGTGGCCTCGCCCGTGTCGGTACGCCGGCCGGGCCAGCGGCGGGCGCTCAGAAACGCGGTCAGACTGGGGTCGCCGTCCAGAATCACCGTGGGCGCCGACTTGTAATCATGACGCCGCCCCAGCGGCAGGCTGCGGCTCACCGTCCCCGGTCGAAACATCCAGCGGAAGTAGTCGCCCAGGTCCAGAAAGGCCCGAGGCGCAAACCCCGTGAGCATGCCATCCCCCGGGAAAGTGGACCCATTGAAGACACGCGGCCAGACCGTCAGACGGGTTTCCTTGAGCCCGGTCTCCCGGCCCGATTCCAGGGGGCTGTTGGCAAACAGGGCTGCCTGCACGGCGGACAGGCCGATCATCACGTTCACTGCACGAGCGGCGTCCGTCACGGGTACTTGCACATTGGCACCGTTCTGGGCCTTGGCATCGATGCCTTCCCAGTGGCGCCAGCCCCGGTGCCCGACCAGCTCCCGATAGATGGGGCGCGGCACACACACTTGCCGATACCAGTCGAGGTCGCGCGGGCAGTCGGGATGCTGTGAAGCATTGAGCACGATGGCGCCATCGGCCGACAGCGCCGCGTGAACATCCTCCAGCCCCTGATGTAACTCGACCGCCAGCGCAAGCAGGCCCCCTTCGCTGGCGCGGACCGGGCGGGTGGAGGTTTCCAGCAGGTTGAACCCGTTGTCCAGGCCGTATTCGGCTTCCCCACAGACCAGGGCCACGCAACGGCCTTCCAGTTCAACGACGACAGGCGGTGCGTCGGCAGGCAGCCGCGCCCGCAGACGTTCGTTCAGTACGGGAAAGAAGTGACGGACAGGGAGACTGCGGCCGGTCGCGGCGTCGGCCGCGACCATTTCCAGCTCCAGCCCGCAGGCCGGATCAAAGGAAGAGCGGGTACGCCGGGTTGTCGGTCTCATTCCAGTAAGGATAGCCCAGCCCGTCCAGGAAGGCCTTGAACACCTTCTTGTCGGACGGCGGCACCTGTATGCCCACCAGAATGCGGCCGTAGTCGTCGCCCTGATTGCGGTAATGGAAGAGACTGATGTTCCACTCGGGGCTCATGGCACCCAGGAAGGTCATCAGTGCCCCGGGCCGCTCGGGGAACTCGAAGCGGAACAGCATCTCGTTTTCCGCCAGCGCCGACTTGCCCCCCACCATGTAGCGCAGGTGGGTCTTGGCCATTTCATTGCCGGAGAGATCCAGCGTGTCGAATCCCTTGCGGCGAAAACCCGCCTCGAGCTTCTCGATCTCGGCTTCGGAACGGATCTGCAGCCCGACGAAGACGTGGGCCTTGTCCGAGTCGGAGATCCGATAGTTGAATTCCGTCACGTTGCGCCGCCCCACGGCTTCGCACAGGCGCCGGAAGCTGCCGCGCTGTTCGGGAATGGTCAGGGCGAACACGGCCTCGCGCGCTTCGCCCACGTCGGCCCGCTCGGCCACGAGACGCAACCGGTCGAAATTCATGTTGGCGCCGCTGGTCACGGCCACCAGGGTCTTGCCCTTCAGCTTGTGCAGGGCAGCATAGCGCTTGGCGCCGGCCAGAGCGAGTGCCCCGGAGGGCTCCACCACGCTGCGGGTGTCCTGGAACACGTCCTTAATGGCCGCGCAAATGGCGTCGGTATCGAGCAGGACGAAATCGTCGACATATTCCTTGGTGAGACGGAAGGTCTCTGCCCCCACGTACTTCACGGCCGTCCCGTCGGCGAACAGACCCACGTCGTGCAGGCGCACGCGCCGCCCGGCCTGGACACTGCGCGCCATGGCGCAGGAATCGACGCTCTGCACACCGATCACCTTCACTTCCGGGCGCAGCTGCTTCACATAGGCCGCCAGCCCGGCAATGAGGCCGCCGCCGCCCACGGGGACGAAGATCGCCTCGATGGGATCGGGATGCTGACGCAGGATTTCCATGCCGATGGTGCCCTGACCCGCAATGACATCCGGGTCGTCGAAAGGGTGCACGAAGGTCAGTTTTTCCTTCTTCTGCAGCTCCATGGCGTGATCGAAGGCGTCGCTGTAGCTGTCGCCGGCCAGCACCACCTCGCCGCCCAGGGCGCGCACCGCGTCGATCTTCACCTGGGGAGAGGTCTCCGGCATGACGATGATGGCACGGCAGCCCATGCGGCTGGCCGCCAGCGCCACGCCTTGCGCGTGGTTGCCGGCGGACGCGGCAATCACGCCGCGCTTGCGCTCGGCGGGAGTCAGATGCGCCATCTTGTTGTAGGCACCGCGCAACTTGAAGCTGAACACCGGCTGTGTATCTTCGCGCTTGAGCAGGACCCGGTTGCCAATCCGAGCAGACACCTGCGGCGCAAAATCGAGGTCGGATTCAATGGCAACGTCGTACACCCTGGCTGTCAGGATGCGCTTGAGATAATCGGTAGACATGTGATAAAGAGGGCGCGGGCGCAAACAAGTCAAAAAGAATAGCATGGGGAAACAGGAATTTTCCAATTCCCTCCGCTACACTAGCCTGCCTCCACCTTGCTTCATCCATTCATGTATGGAAGCCTGGCTGTATTCCTCCATCCACTGGCTGCTCGATACGCTGGCCCTGCCCAGCGTGGGCCTGAGCGCCATCTTCACGGTGGCCCTGATATCGGCCACCCTGCTTCCGCTGGGTTCGGAACCGGCCGTCTTCGGCTACCTGCAGATCGCGGAACACATGTTCTGGCCGGCCATTCTGGTCGCCACCCTGGGCAACACCGTGGGCGGCACCATCAGCTACGGCATGGGCCTGGGGGCCAAGAAGGCCGTCGAGCGCTATCGCGAAACCCACCCTTACCAGCCGACCACCCCCACCACCGGCCGTTGGCACGACTACGTCAGCTGGTGGCTGCACCGACTGGGCCCGCCCGCCCTGCTGTTCTCCTGGCTGCCCATCGTGGGCGACCCGCTGTGCTCCGTGGCAGGCTGGCTCAGAATGCCGCTGGCCTCCAGCATCATCTACATGGCCATCGGCAAATTCCTGCGTTACTTCACCATGACCAGCGCGCTGCTGTGGTTTTTCCCCGGCAAGGCCTGAAGCCCCTGCCCCATTCGATTAAACTGACGCTATCCGTATCCGCACCTTTGCCCCTGACAGGGCCGCCACACTCATGAACGCCCCCCTTGCCAGTCAAATGCTTGCCGCGCAGGCACCACAGCATGTTTCATCGCGTCTGCGCGAGATCCCCTACAACTACACCTCGTATTCCGACCGCGAGATCGTCCAGCGTCTGCTGGGTGAAGAGTCCTGGCGGCTGATCTCCGAGCTGCGGGGCGAGCGGGTGACCGGCCGTTCCGCACGCATGCTGTTCGAAGTGCTTGGGGACATCTGGGTCGTGCGCCGCAACCCCTATCTGCAGGACGACCTGCTGCACAACCCGAAGCGCCGGCGCATGCTGATCGACGCCCTCGATCACCGGCTCAACGAAATCGACAAGCGCCGCGACCCGCGCCAGCCCGAGCGCGACGCCAAGGTGGCCACGCTGCTGTCGGCCGCCCGGGTGGCCGTGCGCGACTTCGACAATGATTTCTCGCTGGCCCACGAACTGCGCAAGCAGGTGGTGCGCAAGCTGTCGCGCCACACCGACAAGGACAACATCAAGTTCGACGGCCTCTCGCGCGTATCGCATGTCACCGACGCCACCGACTGGCGGGTGGAATACCCCTTCGTGGTGCTCACCCCCGACACCGAAGAGGAAATTGCGCCCCTGGTGCGCGCCTGCATCGAGCTGGAACTGACCATCATCCCGCGGGGGGGTGGCACCGGCTACACCGGCGGCGCCATTCCCCTCACCTGGCGCTCGGCCGTCATCAACACCGAAAAACTTGACCGACTCACGGCGGTGGAGCACGTCGAACTGCCGGGTGTGGCAGAACCCGTTCCCACCATCTACACGGGTGCCGGCGTCGTCACCCGCCGCATTGCCGATGCCGCCGAAGCGGCCGGTTTCGTGTTCGCCGTCGACCCGACCTCGGCCGATGCCTCCTGTGCGGGCGGCAACATCGCCATGAACGCTGGCGGCAAGAAGGCCGTGCTCTGGGGCACCGCCCTCGACAACCTGGCCTCCTGGCGCATGGTCGACCCCGAAGGCAACTGGCTGGACGTCATCCGCGTCGGCCACAACCTGGGCAAGATCCACGACGCGCCGGAAGCGAAGTTCGAACTTGTATGGTCCGACGGCAAGAGCGCCCCGGGCGCCATCGTGCTGCGCAAGGAAACCCTGGTCATCGAAGGCCAGCGCTTCCGCAAGGTCGGTCTGGGCAAGGACGTCACCGACAAATTCCTTGCCGGTCTGCCGGGGGTGCAGAAGGAAGGCTGCGACGGCCTGATCACCTCCGCGCGCTGGATCGTTCACCGCATGCCGGCCCACACCCGCACCGTGTGCATGGAATTCTTCGGGCAGGCACGCAACGCCGTACCCTCCATCGTCGAGGTCAAGAAATACCTGGACGGCCCGGGCCGCGAACGCGGTGCCCTGCTGGCCGGCCTGGAACACCTGGACGAACGTTATCTCCGTGCCGTGGGCTATTCCACCAAGAGCAAGCGCGGTGTCCTGCCAAAAATGGTGCTCATCGGCGACATCGTCGGCGATGACGAAGACGCCGTCGCCGTGGCCGCCAGCGAAGTCGTGCGCATTGCCAACAGCCGGCATGGCGAGGGCTTTGTCGCCGTCACCCCGGAAGCTCGCAAGAAATTCTGGCTCGATCGTGCCCGCACGGCCGCCATCGCACGCCACACCAACGCCTTCAAGATCAACGAAGACGTCGTGATTCCGCTCGATCGCATGGGCGAATACACGGACGCCATCGAGCGCATCAACATCGAGCTGTCCACCCGCAACAAACTGCGCCTGCTCGATGAAATCGAAACCTTTCTGCAAGGCGATCTTCCCGTGGGCAAGGTCGACATCGACGACCTCGAGCACACCCGCGAAGAAATCCTCGCACGCCGCCGGGAAGACGCTTTCTCCGCCCTGCGGGGTGTGCGCGAGCGCTGGCGCTGGCTGCTCGAGAACCTGGATGCCCCGTTGTCGCAGAGCCTGGCCGCCATCGAAGGCATCGGCCTGGGAGACATCGTCGAAACGCTCAAGCAGCGCCTGATCGAACAGCCCGAAGCCACGGTCTTCGACGTCGTCCAGGATCACACCATCCGCGTGTCCTGGAAGACGGAAGTGCGTGCCCTCATGGAACGCCTGTTCGCCGGGGCCGACTGCGCTGCCGTGCTGGCCGGCATCCAGGCCGTGCACGACCGCGTGCTCAAGAGCCGGGTGTTCGTCGCCCTGCACATGCACGCGGGCGACGGCAATGTGCACACCAACATTCCGGTCAACTCCGACGATTACGGCATGCTGCAGGAGGCCAACGAGACGGTGGCCCGCATCATGCAAATCGCCCGCAATCTCAATGGCGTCATCTCGGGCGAACACGGCATCGGCCTGACCAAATACGAGTTCCTCACGGAAGAAGAGCTGCGGCCCTTCCACGAATACAAGCAGCGCATCGACCCGAACGGCCGCTTCAACGCGGGCAAGCTCATGCCCGGCGCCGACCTGCGCAATGCCTGGACGCCCAGCTTCAACCTGCTGGGCCATGAATCGCTGATCATGCAGCGCAGCGAGATCGGCGAGATTTCGCACGCCATCAAGGACTGCCTGCGTTGCGGCAAGTGCAAGCCGGTGTGCGCCACCCACGTGCCGCGGGCCAATCTGCTCTACTCCCCGCGCAACAAGATTCTGGCCACCTCGCTGCTCATCGAGGCCTTCCTGTACGAAGAACAGACCCGCCGCGGCGTCAGCATCAAGCACTGGTCCGAATTCGAGGACGTGGCCGACCACTGCACGGTCTGCCACAAATGCTACAACCCCTGTCCGGTCGACATCGATTTCGGGGATGTCTCCATGTCCATGCGCTCCCTGCTGCGCGACATGGGCAAAAAGTCGTTCAACCCCGGTACCGCCGCGGCCATGTTCTTCCTGAACGCCAAGGACCCGCGCGTCATCAAGGCCACCCGCAAGGCGATGATCGACCTCGGTTACAAGGCGCAGCGCATGGCGCACGACATGCTCGCACCCACGGCCCGCAAACAGGTGGCCGCCCCTCCGGCCACGGTGGGCAAGGCGCCCATTCGCGAGCAGGTGGTCCACTTCGTCAACAAGCGCATGCCGGGCGGCCTGCCGACACAGACCGCCCGCAAGCTGCTGGACATCGAAGACCCGCGCTACATCCCCATCATTCGTGACCCCAAGGCAACCACCGCCGAGACGGAATCGGTCTTCTACTTCCCGGGTTGCGGCTCCGAACGCCTGTTCTCGCAGGTGGGTCTGGCCACTCAGGCCATGCTCTGGCACGCCGGTGTGCAGACCGTGCTGCCCCCGGGCTACCTGTGCTGCGGCTACCCACAACGCGGCAACGGCATGCAGGACAAGGCCGAAAAGATCATCACCGACAATCGTGTGCTGTTCCACCGGCTTTCCACTACCCTGAACTACCTCGACATCAAGACGGTGGTGGTCAGCTGCGGCACCTGCTACGACCAGCTCGCCGGCTATGAATTCGAACGCATCTTCCCCGGCTGTCGGCTCATCGACATTCATGAGTTCCTGCTGGAAAAGGGCATCGACATTCACGGCGTGCAGGGCGTGCGCTACGTGTATCACGACCCCTGCCACACGCC
>JAJUFT010000155.1 GCA_029263615.1 Alcaligenaceae bacterium
GCCAGCGAAGCGGCCGTCGAGCAGAGCCAGGAAGGCTAGGGCGGCCCGCGCGCCAACATTGGCAAACGGTAATGTTGCCGTAATGTTCTGATGACCCTCGAGGCGCCCCGCTCGTCTACCATGAAGGCAGTTTCGGGGAAATGCCATGCGCCTGAGGGTCAGAATCAACAAACGCGAACTGCTTGCCGCCGGCCTGCTGTGTCTGCTCGGTCTGGCATCGGTGCTGAAAGTCAGTGCCAGCGCCGTGGGGAAGGTGGCGGGCGTGGGTTCCGGCCTGCTGCCTGCGGCCCTGGGCGCCGT
The DNA here is from genome assembly GCA_029263615.1 of Alcaligenaceae bacterium. Taxonomy (GTDB): domain Bacteria; phylum Pseudomonadota; class Gammaproteobacteria; order Burkholderiales; family Burkholderiaceae_B; genus Yanghanlia. The sequence continues at coordinate 301 of JAJUFT010000155.1, forward strand.
CCTGCTCGTGGCCGGCATCCTCTGGCTGTTTGCGTCGAGGCTGTCGCCCGACGAGGAGGATGACGAGTACATCGGCGCTTCGATATGGCGCGGTGTGTGCGGCACGGCCAGCGGCCTGTTTCTCTTTCTGCTCCTTGGTAAATACGTCGCCCTTCCCGCGGCGGTGTTTGCGCTGGTGTTCGTGACCGTACTGGGCGACCATCGGCACAGTGCGGTCAGCGCGGGGGCGCTGGCCTCGGCGGCCACCTTCCTTGCGCTGCCTCTCATGCCCTTGCTGCAGCACTTCCTGTTGCTGACCTGATTCGCTTCGAGCTCCACGCCTTCACCTCTATACTTGAGACTTCGCCCGCGCGCACCCGGCTGCGGGGCATGTCAGGAAGCCTCCCGGTATGACGATGAACTGGAACAACCCTTACCCGTCCTCCCGCTCCGCCGTGCTGGGGCGCAATATGGTGAGCACCTCCCAACCCCTTGCGGCTCAGGCAGGCCTTGCCATGCTGCAGGCGGGAGGCAACGCGGTGGACGCGGCCATTGCCGCCGCCATGGCCCTGACCGTGGTCGAGCCCACCGGATGCGGCATCGGCAGTGATGCCTTCGCCATCGTCAGCGCTCCTGACGGTTTGCACGGTCTGAACGCCTCGGGCCGCGCGCCGGCGGCCTGGAGCCCAGATCGCTTCAAGGGCCTGGATGCCATGCCACAGAAAGGCTGGGATTCCGTCACCGTGCCGGGAGCCGTGTCGGCGTGGGTGGCGCTGTCGCGTCGCTTCGGCAAGCTGCCCTTTGCTCAACTGGCTCAGCCTGCCATCCGTTACGCACGTGATGGTTTTCCGGTGAGCCCCATCATTGCCCGGCTCTGGGAGCTGGGGCGCCTCAAATTGGGCGACCAACCCGGGTTTGCCGAGTGTTTTCTCCCGGAGGGGAGGGCACCGCGAGCGGGAGAAGTGTTTCGCAGCCTCGGGCATGCCGAGACGCTGGAAGCCATTGCCGATACGGAGGGCGAGGCCTTCTACCGTGGCGAGCTCGCTCAGCGGATGGTGGCCCACGCCAAAGCTCACGGCGGTGCCTTGAGTGAAGAAGATCTGGCCTCGCATCAGCCGGACTGGTGCGGAACGATCTCGCAACGCTTCCATGACGCCATCGTTCACGAAATTCCGCCCAACGGGCAAGGCATCGCGGCCCTCATGGCGCTGGGTATGCTGCAGGAACTGGGCGTCGGCGATCATCCGGTCGATGATGTGGAAACCGTGCATCTTTCCATAGAGGCCATGAAGCTCGCGCTGGCGGATGTCTACCAGTACAACGCCGATATCGATCACATGGAGGTGACGCCGGCCGAACTGCTGGACCCTGGCTACCTGGCCCAACGCGCGCGCCTCATCGACCGCCGTCAGGCAGGCAACCCGGGGCACGGCATTCCCCGCCCGGGCGGCACCGTGTATCTGGCCGCGGCGGACGCATCCGGCATGATGGTGTCCTTCATTCAATCAAACTACATGGGCTTCGGTTCAGGCGTCGTCGTGCCCGGTACGGGCATCAGCCTGCAGAACCGGGGCCATGGCTTCAACCTGAAATCCGGCCATGCCAACGAAGTGCGTGGCGGCAAGCGGCCGTCGCACACCATTATTCCGGCGTTTGCCACCGGGCTCGATGGCAGCCCGCTGATGGC
>JAJUFT010000147.1 GCA_029263615.1 Alcaligenaceae bacterium
ATCGTCGCCCCGCAGTTTCACGCTCCAGGGCTGAATCAGGCCGTGCTCTTCCAGCCGCCTGCACAGGCCGGCCGAGACCCGGGCGTTGTTAGACACCTGTTCCAGAAATGACAGCACGTCCTTCACCGTCTGCGCCGGGGTGCCGTCTTCCTCGAAGAACGGCTCGCCCTCGACCTCATTCACCAGGCCGGAATCCTCGCGCACGCACAGCACGCGCTGACCGTCTTCGGTGTTGGCCAGCACGAAGGGGAAACCGCGGTAGACCGCCGGCACGTAACCGCTCAGCCAGCGGCCATCGGGCGCCACCCAGAGGTTCTTTCCGGGCTGCAGGCCCTGCACCGCCACCAGCTGGAAGCCGTTGTCGGCCTTCACGAAACCGATGGGCAGATGCATGCACGCGCGTGGCAGTTCTTGGGCGACCAGAGGCGCCACTGCATCCTGTGCGGCGAAAGAATAGGAGGAATAGCGCTTCCAGCGCTTTGCCGCATGCTGTTCGCGGGAGATGACGGTCAACTGTGCCATGGGTTCCTGAAAATGTTCACGTGTACGCTGAGCCGGTCATTGTAGCGCCCGAGGCTCGCGCTTCGCGCAGCCCCTTTCAGTGCAGCAGCCCGAGCGTAGTGGCCGGCTGTTCCTTGGGGCTTTCCAGCCAGGGCAGGTTCACCGGCAGATGCCAGTCGGCTTCGCGGGCCTTGTCGATCAGCAGCTGAATCAGCTGGTGCACATGTTCGACCTGCAGCGAAATGGCGAAGAGCGGCTCCCGCTCGCAAGGTTCGGTCATGGCGCAGGGCATGGGCAGGCCCGTGACCGCCAGCACCAGTTCCCCCTCGCGCCGCTGCGTGGTCAGGGCGATGGCCAGATAAAGGGCCCCTTCCAGTTTGCCCTTTTTCTTCTGCGGAGCGGGCTCGGCGCGCCCGGTCGCCTCATCGCCGCCGCCGGTGGCAGCGGCGTCGCTATCCGCCGGCGTGCTGCGGCCGGCCTCCAGCGCCGTCTGGTGCGCCATCTGCAGCACTTCCTGCCAGTACTGCGCCGGCGTCTTGTCCAGCCCGCTGAGCTCCGGCAGATGGGACAGAAGCTGCGACAGCACGATCATGGTCATCCGGCGGGTCAGCAGTACATGTACGGGTTTGCGGTTCACCCGCTGGCTGCGAACGACCAGGCGGTCTTCGTAGGCACTGAACGTGATGTTCAGGCTCGTGCTCAGCGGAAAACTGGCCTCTTGTGCGCCTTCCGCCGCACGGGGCGCCGATGGCGGTGGTGTGAAGTCTGCTTCTGTCGACATATCGATCTTCCTGATGCTTGCGTCAAGCCCATACAGTAGCACTCCGCTTGCCCGGGCAAGGAGAGGAAGATTCGAGGAGGGGGGAACAGGCTCGCGCAGAACCGGCGAAGGGGTGTGGTGCCCATGGGCAGGATCGAACTGCCGACCTCTCCCTTACCAAGGGAGTGCTCTACCACTGAGCCACATGGGCGAAGCGCGAGATTATGCGCCCTTTACAGGATAGCGTCAAATCCGCACACCGCCGGCACGCGGCGCAGGGGTGTCCCGGGGCAGCCGGACCTTCCGGCACCCTTCAAAACCGGGCCCTACGGGCAATAGATGGATTTGAGCGTGGCGATGATTTTTTCCACAGCCGGATCGGCGATCCGGTAGTAGAGTGTCTGGGATTCACGCCGGAATGCCACCAGGCCTTCATCCCGCATGCGCCCCAGATGCTGGGACAAGGCCGACTGACTCAGGGGAATGTGCTCCAGGATGGCGCCGACCGACATTTCCCCTATCTGCATGAGCAGGCAGAGGACCAGCAGACGGTTTTCATTGCTCAAGGCCTTCAACATGGCCGTGGCCTGGGCCGCGCCTTGCTGAAGAAACTCGAGATCCTTCTCGCTGAAAACGGTTTCAGCCATGATTCGTACTCTCTTACTTAAGAATATTCTAATATAAAGACACTGTCAGCAGGAGTTGCGATGAACCCCTCACCTCACATCCATGCTTTTTTCCACGCACCCACCCATACGGTTTCCTATCTGGTGGCCGACCCCTTCACGCGGGCGGCGGCAGTGATCGACCCCGTGCTTGATTATGACGCGGACACCGGCAAGACCTCCACGCAGTCTGCCCGGCAGATTCTGGACACCGCACGCGAATCCGGCCTCACGCTGCAATGGGTTCTGGAAACCCACGCCCACGCCGACCATCTGAGTGCCGCGCCCTTCTTCCGCGAACAGGCAGGCGCCCGGGTGGTGATCGGCCGGCACATCACCGACGTACAGACCCTCTTCAGCAAAACCTTCAACCTCAAGGACATCTCCTGCACCGGAAAGGAATTCGACAAGCTGGTGGATGACGGAGAAACCGTCCCCCTGGGGAATCTGAAGGTTTCGGTCATGCACACGCCCGGCCATACCCCCGCCTGCGTCAGCTACCGCATTGGCGATACCGCCTTCGTGGGCGACACCCTCTTCATGCCGGATTACGGCACGGCCCGCGCCGACTTCCCGGGGGGAGACGCCCGCCAGCTGTATCGCTCGATCCAGCGACTGCTCAGCCTGCCGCCCAAGACCCGGCTCTTCCTGTGCCACGACTACAAGGCCCCCGGGCGCGACGTATACGCCTGGGAAACCAC
>JAJUFT010000029.1 GCA_029263615.1 Alcaligenaceae bacterium
CCAACTTCGTGATCGCCACCAGTCGCTTGCTGGCGTTTTTCTTCACGTACCCGAACCAGTCCTTTTGCTTCAAGGTTTCGACCTGCTGTGCCAGTGCCTCAATCTGCGCGAGGAACAGCGGGTGGGCGAAGACCGTCCAGCCATGAATGACCAGGGGCGCGGGCTCGCCCGTGCTCATTCATCGTCTGCCGACAGGGCGGCATCGAGATCGACTTCGACGCCGCCGATCAGGGACTGCAGACGCTGGACGAGGCCGACATCGACAGCCTGCAGGCGCTCAGGATGGCTTGCAATGTCCCGGGCCAGGAAGCCCAGGAACTGTCCGAGCACCGGGTCATCGCCTTCGGAGGGCTCGGCGCGGGTCAGCACTACCTCGCCACTGGGGCGGATGGTGTAGTGAATCTTGTCGCGCTTGCCGAGCCGAAGGGCACGACGCACGGTTTCCGGCACCGTGGTCTGGTAGCGGTCGGTCAACGTGGATTCGACTTCGAGGGTGGCGGGCATGGCGCTCTCCAGTTAAAGAGGGGGATGCCTCGCATGGTAATGCAATCGCCTTGTCAAATCAATGCAAGTGCATTGCCCGTTTCCGCCAGTGTCCGCACAAACGGTCAAATGATTCAAAATAGGGACTGTGTTCTTGCGGACGGACTTTTGTTCAGACATTGGACGCGGGTTCAGTTCCTGGTTCCGCCACCAAGATTCAAAAACCAACCGGTTTCGGTTGGTTTTTTTTCGCCTGTCCGCCTCGTATGATGAAGGGCTCCAAATTCATGTAGTGCTCGCCGAAATCATGCTCAAAAACCTGTTTGCAGATCTCCCCACCGATCCGCGCTCAGAATCCTTCGATAACCTGCTGGAGGTCCCCGGCCTGCGCATCGAGCGCATTGTCTCGTTCGGTCAGGCAAGCCCTCCCGACTTCTGGTATGAGCAGGAACACGATGAATGGGTACTCGTTTTGCAAGGCGCGGCCTCGCTTCAGGTTGATGGCCAGGACGCTCTGGTATGCCTTCAACCCGGCGACCATTACTGGCTGCCCGCCGGGCTCAAGCATCGTGTCGCTTCGACGGACCCAAGCGGCCCCACTATCTGGCTGGCCGTTCACCGCTGAAATCAGCTCAGAGGACTGAAGGCCACCCATTCGTGAGTCGTCCCGCCGATTGTGCCAACGAGCTCGAACCAGATGTCGTCATCCGCGCCGATCCGATCGCCAGGAGAAGGGGCGACCAGTTGAGTCGGCTCGGCCGCACGTCCTTCGGCATGGCCCCATCGATGAAAGTGCAGCGCCAGATCGTGTCGCTGTTGCGCAGTCAGGCTGGTCGCCGACGCAGGCACTTCGTACGCAAGCAATAGATCCGGGTTGGCCTTGGCGTACGCCCGCAAGTTTTCCTCCGTCAATGGCTTCTGCTGTCCCAGCGCGTTCGGCGCCCGGAATTCGTTCATGCCATACTCGGTGAAGTGCACCACATGCCCCGTTCCGGTATCGTGCAATGCGATACCCAGATCCTCAGCCACCGGCTGGCCGGTGACGGGATCTCGATACACGGCGCCGTCGACCTCCACGTACGTCACATACGGATCCTGCCCGATGAGATTCGAAATGCCGATCGACTGCGGTGAGCTCGGTACGGTGAATGGCACATCGGGATTCGACTCCGGCGCATTGCCCGGCCCGCCGGGGTTGTAGACCGCTGAATACGGTCCCTCGGCAGGCATGTGCACACGGACGAGCTGTTCGACGGCAGAACGGTCGCCAGCGAGGATGATGTCATACTGATTGTCGTGATCTTCGACGTAGGCATCGTCGTATCGCTCTTGCCGAGGGCCTGTGTCGGCAATGCCGAGCACCCTCACCGTACCGTGTCCGGCTATGTCGTAAGCCACGCCCGCTTCGTCAATCCAGACGGTTTCCCCCAGGGCGTCTACGGCTTCAACACGGAAGTAACGGCTGAATTCGGTGGGCAACAGGCTGGCTGTGAGGGGGGTCACCCACTCCCCGGTATTCAACAGTATTTCGAAGGCATCGGGTCGTATCGACGACCCAAGCACAGGGTGGCTGAACACGACGGGAATGGTATCGCCTTGTATGACGGCTACGCCGTAGGTGGTTTGAAACGCAGTGTCCCCCACCCCGGAATACACAGATCGGGCCGGGGCGTTCAATGCAGGGTCGAGCGCTTGCCAGGCAATGCCGGAGTCGTAAGCAGCCTGCCGCGCGTCGTCGCCCGTGCCCTGCAGCATCTCACCCGCAGAACCGCTTCAGCAGGGTGAAACCGGCGCTCCGTCACCACGGGTATCAGGAAATTCTAACCGGGTCCGGCGCAGCCTCGCGGCGAAATCCCGACCTGCCCAAGGGATTCCATCATTTGCTTGGCGTCTCCATGGTTTTTTGGCATACCATTCCCGCTGTCGGATGCGGATTCAGAAAGGACTCACGTCGCATGTATGCTTATCTGATCGTTTTCGCGGGCGCAGGGCTCGGCGGCGCACTGCGACACGGGGTCAATATGGCGGCTCTGCGGATGTTCGGGCCGGGTTTTCCCATCGCCACCCTCGCGGTGAATGTGCTCGGATCCTTCCTGATGGGCCTGCTGTTTGCGCTCTTTTCCTTGAAGGTTGACGTTCCCGCCGGCTTGCGCCTGTTTCTCACCACCGGGGTTCTGGGAGGGTTCACCACGTTTTCAGCATTTTCACTGGACGCCGCCCTCCTCTACGAACAGGGCCAGGGGGTGCTGGCGCTGATCTACGTGCTGGCCTCCGTCATTCTCGCGCTGACCGGCCTGTTCCTGGGCATGGGGGCTGCGCGCTACCTTGCCTGATCGACCAGCATGCGCTGGATCCGGCGCAGGTCGTCTCGCGCATACGCGATGCGTGCCACATGATGCCGCCCCCGCGGCGAAAGCCGCTCATACCCCCAGCGCGCCCGTCTGAGACTTTCTTCAAAGCCTTCCCTGTCCAGATAGGCGGGCAGATTGTGGTCAAAAAAGGAAATGCTGTCGGCATCCTTCAACAGATCACTGCGCGGGTCTCCTCCGCTTTCATGCAGGCGCACCAACCGGCACGCTTCGTGACGCACGACGGGCGCGAGGCCGGCCCGACGGAACAGGCGGCCTGCCCACCGCGCACCCATGGCCGCATGCATGGCCTTGAAGCGATCGTAATCGTCGAAGTCATGACGGCTCAGGCGATCGGGACGGGCCCTTTCAATATCGTGAGCCAGGGCGGCCAGGCGCATAGCTGCGTCCGCCTCGGGCTCGAGTCGCAGCAACCATTCCAGCGTATTTTCAGCGTGACCGGGGTCTTCCGGCACCTCCGAACGCTGAAGCTGAGATCTGATCAGCGAGGAGGCAATATCCAGCTCACAGGACATGGCGCATCCGGAGAAGTCTCATGAACACAGTGAAATTCATGGCCAGGGCCAGACACCACAGCGCTACCTCGGGCTGCTGCAGAGCAATGCCAAGCGCCAGGATCAACATCCGGAGGTCGCGCCCGATGCGGATGCCTTCCCGGAGCACCTGGTCACTCTTGTGGGCGGAATAGCTGACCAGAAAGCTCCCGGCCAGAGCAGCAATGCCCAGCCAGAATGCCGACGGGCCGCCGGCCTGCAGGGCCTGCCAGGTCATCGCCGCGATAAGCGCGGCGTCGCCGTAACGGTCGAGAATCGCATCCAGCCACCCGCCGTACGCGCTGCCCTGCATCCTCAGGCGTGCAAGCTCGCCATCACATCCGTCCAGCACCGAGGCCAATTGAATCAGGACGCCGGCCAGCAGGTACATCGGCCATCCCGAGGCATTCGCGGTCAGCAGCGCGGCCACGGCCGTGACCGCCAGCACCAGCCAGGACACCAGATTCGGGGTGAGCCGCGTGTCGGCCATCCGGCGCGTGAGCCATCGCGAGCAGGGCCGATTCAGATAGCGCGAAACCGGCCCGTCGGCTGCTTTCCCCTTCCCCAGGCCCGCCAGCAGGCCGGCCCGCGCCGCGGCGAGATCCTCCGACGTATCGACATCCTGCCAATAGGCGTCGCCGACGTCGCAGGCGTGAAGCCGGCCTTGGTCCGCCAGCTCCTGCATCAGGGCAGACAGACGCGTGTCTGAGGTCTCGCGCAAAGAAGCCAGAGCGGGAATCAGGGTGGCGCTGCACAGGAACGCCCCTGTATCGTAGGCGTCCGCCTGTTGCAGGCCCTTGCCCAGCGCCTTCACGCGGCCGTTTTCCAGCCTCACCTTGGTGGCATCATGCGGATCAATGCCTGCCCTTCCCAGACGACGGTCGACGGCCAGCACCGCGCCGCCATCCGGGTCGCACGCGACCAGTGTCTGCATCAACTCCGCGCTATAAACATGATCAGCCATCAGCAGCAGGAAGTCCCCGGTGAGATGCGGGGCTGCCTGCGCCAGCGAGTACCCATTCTCAGTGCAGGCCCACTTGGGGTTGTGCACCAGCGCCACCCGATGACGCAGGCGCAGGGGAAGCCGTTGCTTCCAATGATGAATGTCATCGTGACGGTGGCCGGTCACGATGATCACCCGTGTCGCCCCCGCGTGCAGCGCCAGGCGCACATTGCGTTCGAGGAGTGTGGTGCCCAGCAGCGGCGTCAGCGGTTTGCAGGCCGAGGAGGCCTGCAACCGCGAGCCGCGACCGGCTGCGAGAATCACAGCCTCCATGAGCTTAAGCCGGAACGCTCAGCGGGACCGGTGCGATGAAGGATTCGACTTCATCAAAGGCCTGATCGTCCGTCATCTGGCGAGGCGGATGCTTGCAGAAGTACGCGGAAGGCGCCTCCAGAACGCCGCCCTGCTTGCGCTGCAAGGCCAGTTTGGCGCAGCGGATCATATCGATGGCGACACCGGCCGAGTTGGGAGAATCTTCCACCGAAAGTCTCAGCTCCAGATTCATGGGCACGTCGCCGAAGAGCGCGCCTTCCATGCGCAGGAAGCAGATCTTGTTGTCCTTCTGCCAGGGGATGTAGTCCGACGGACCCACATGGATGTTTTCGTCGTCGAGACGTTGTGCTGCCACCGCCTGCACGGCTTCCGTCTTGGACGTGCGCTTGGAGGCCAGGCGGTCCTGGTTCTTCATGTTGAGGAAGTCGGTATTGCCGCCCGTGTTCAGCTGGTAGGTGCGGTGCAGCTTCACCCCGCGTCGCGCGAAGAGGTCCGTCAGCACACGGTGCGTGATGGTTGCGCCCAACTGAGCCTTGATGTCGTCCCCGATGATCGGCACGCGCTTCGCTGCGAAACGCCGCGCCCATTCCGGATCACTGGCGATGAAGACGGGGACGCAATTGATGAAGGCCACCCCTGCCTCGAGCGCACACTCCGCGTAGAAGCGGCTCGCGTCTTCCGACCCCACAGGCAGATAGTTCAGCATGACTTCCGCCCCGCTCTTCTGCAGGACATGAATTACTTTCTGCTTGTCCGGCTGCGGCAGGTCGGCCGGTTTGAAGCGCAGGTGCTCCGGGTAGGACAGCATGTGGCTGGAAACGCCGTCCAGGATCGGACCCATTTCCACCTTCACGCCCGTGGCGGGAATCTCGGGCTGGAATCGGGTCGTACAGTTGGGGGCAGCGAAAATGGCTTCCGCCACATCCTTGCCCACCTTGCGGGCATCCACGTCAAAGGCCGCCACCACGCGGATGTGTTGCGGCCGGATGCCTCCAATTTCCCAATGCATCAGGCCGCTGACATCGGCGGGCGAGCGATCCCGGTAATAGTACAAGCCCTGAACCAGGGAACTTGCACAATTGCCGAGACCGACGATGGCGATTTTGACCATGTTTTTCTCTCCTTTTCTTACCGAATGCCGAACCGAGGGGTTCGGCCAGACCCAATGAATCCCGAGCCAGGGAAGACTGAAGCCCCACAAGAGCACGGGAAAGCACCAGAGGACGAATGAAGGTCGTCCCCGTGTGGCGAGCCAAGCGGAGGGCTCACCAGACTATCTACGGTTCGAAGACCGTGTGAAACACGGACACGTGATGTGGGCGGTACAAGCCGGCCATCGAGCGCGAAGTGCGGGCCGGCTTCAGGCCCAATAAAGGATGGCCTGCATGCAGTGGGATTCCGCCATGGGAATGGTGTGCAGAGCCATTAGCCTGGTGTTCGGAAATCGTGTTTTGCGTTCTTGAATCAGGCACACGGAGAATTATAAATACGACGAACGTTAAAGACAAATAAGGGATTTTTTACGCTTTTGGGCGATTTTACGTGTTTTGCCTGAAGCGATCGCCGAGCGCTCGCCGCGCCTAAACTCCTTTACCTGTCAAACAACTCTCGCAATGCCATGAATCAAGGCGTGTGAACAGAATGTGGATTTTGGATAGCTTGTCGTGTCTTGGTGGCATGGACCCGCCAGGGGGGGCACTCTACGATGAATTGAACCCTGGAGACACGGGGTCGCAGCTGTGGTGACGACGAACTGCATCTCAGGAGACAATCATGCAACCAAAATTCTGGAAGGTTTCGGCCGTAACAATGGCTCTTGCGGCCTGCACGTCGCTGGCTCATGGTCAACAGCTGTCCGGCGACGTTCTGCGCATCGGTGTGCTCACGGACATATCGGGGGTCTATGCGGACATCTCCGGGCGTGGCGCCGTGGAAGCGGTGCGCATGGCGGTGGAAGACTATGGCGGCAAAATGTTCGGAAAGCCGATTGAAGTCGTTTATGCCGACCACCTGAACAAGCCGGATGTCGGTGCTGCCCGCGCACGCGAATGGTTTGACCGTGACGGCGTGGACATGATCACCGACCTCGCGAATTCCGCAGTGGCCCTGGCCGTCGCCGACCTTGCGAAGGAAAAGCGCCGGCACATCATCGTGAACAACCCTTCCAACATGGGGCTCACGAATGACCGGTGCTCACCTTATACCGTCCACTACACCTACGATGCCTATTCTCTGGCCAACGGCACGGGTAAAGCGGTGGTCGAGCAGCCCGAGGGCGATACCTGGTTCTTCCTGACCGTGGACTTCGCGTTCGGGATAGGGCTGGAAGAGCAAGTTGCCAGTGTCGTGCGCAATGCCAATGGCAAGGTGCTGGGTTCCGCCCGGCACCCGCTGGGCACCACGGATTTTTCCTCCTACATCCTTCAGGCCCAGACATCCAAAGCCAAGATTGTCGGGCTCGCCTCAACCGGGCAGGACACCATCAACGCCATCAAGGCGGCGCATGAGTTCGGCCTCACACCCAACCAGAAGCTGGCTGCCCTGCTCCTCTGGATCAATGACGTTCACGCACTCGGCCTCGACGTCGCCAAGGGACTGCTGCTCACCAACGCGTGGTACTGGGACATGAACGAAGGCTCGCGCGAATTCGCCCGGCGTTACCAACAACGCGTCGGCAGCATGCCCAATATGGCCCACGCGGGAGACTACTCGTCCACCATGCACTACCTGAAGGCGGTGGAGGCAGCCGGCACGGACGACCCGGACGCCGTTTCCGCCAAGATGCGTGAAATGCCGATCAATGACTTCTTCGCCCAGAACGGCAAGATCCGCGAAGACGGACGCATGGTGCACGACATGTACCTGTGGGAGGTCAAGTCACCCGAAGAATCCAAAGAGCCCTGGGACTACTTCAAGCTGGTGAAGACGATTCCCGGCGACGAAGCGTTTGCTCCCCTGTCCGCCAGCACCTGCTACCTCGTGAAAAAGTGAAACCTGCTTTCTTCAACTGCAGGGGCACACGACGCATTGCGAGTCGGCTGACCGTTCCGCTGCTGATGGGTTCACTTGCGGGGCCGTGTGCGGTACTCGGACGGCCGAAACCCGGTCAGGCGCTTGAAGGTGTTGGAGAAGGTGAAGGGGTTGGCATACCCGACATCGCGCGCGATGGCTTCGATCTTGCGCTGGGTGGTGACCAGCTCGTGGGCGGCTCTTGCCATTCTCATTGCCGTGAGCTGTCGCCCCGGGCTGCGCCCGAAGTTTTCCCAGCAGAGGCGCCGCAGGTGCTCGTGGCTGATGTTCGCAAGTTTCGCCATGTCCTCGAGCACCCAGGGCCGGCCAAGGTCCGCCAGTACGGCGTTCCACATGCTGTTCAGGCGCGGCTCCCGCTGCCAGGGGTCGACAATGCGCGCCACATAGCGTTCGATGATGTCGACCCAGATGGCGCTGGAACCCGGGTCGCCGCCCGTGGCGACTTCGTGATGCAGGCCCCGCACGGCATGCTCGAGGGGACGCCCGTCGAAGCGTGTCAGGGACGGGCTCATGGCGCCAGCCAGCGACCTCGGGGAACTCGGCATGAAGCGCACCCAGCAAAGCTGCCACCGCTTGCCGGGAAGGCAGTGGAAGGCATGCAACACGTGGGCGGGGGCAAAGCTGGCATATCCGGGCGTGTGCGCCAGCCAGCGGCCATCCAGCAGAGTCTGCCCTTCTCCACCCAGGCAGACCTGCATGAACGCACCGCTCAAATGGGTGCGCACGATGGTGTAGGGCGCCGCCGCATCGACGACCGCCACGTGGGCAATATGGCGTGCCGCCAGCGCTTCACAGTGCTCGGCACGCACGGTCAGTACCTGGGTGTCTTCACCCAGAACATGGGTTTCAGCATGGATGTCCGGCCGGGCAATGCCGCCATCTTTCACCGCCACGGAAGCATGTGCGGCGCAGCCGGCGTCCCGGGCCACGGCTGCGGCAGCGTCAGTCTCAATACTGAAATTTGACGGTTCCATGCACAACATCATGACATATCAAACCATTATCAGGGAGTCCTTATGGCCAGGCATGATCGCCAGACGTTGATGAAGAAGTTCCAGGACATGGTGGCGCGGGGCGAGCCAATCATCGGCGGAGGTGCCGGCACCGGCATCTCCGCCAAATGCGAGGAAGCGGCAGGCATCGACCTGATCGTGATCTACAACTCGGGGCGATACCGCATGGCCGGCCGCGCCTCTTCCGCCGGCTTGCTGGCCTACGGCAATGCCAACGAAATCGTTCTGGAGATGGCCGGTGAAGTGTTGCCCGTATGCAAACGGACCCCGGTCCTGGCAGGCGTCAATGGAACGGATCCCTTCATCGTCATGCCGGTCTTCCTGAAGAAGCTGAAAGACCTCGGCTTCGCAGGGGTGCAGAACTTCCCCACGGTCGGCATCATTGATGGCACATTTCGGCAGAGTCTGGAGGAAACCGGGATCAATTTCTCCTCCGAGGTCGAAATGATCCGCCAGGCTCATGAGCTCGATCTGCTGACCACCCCCTACGTGTTCAGCGCTGACGAAGCCGCTGAGATGACCAAGGCAGGCGCCGATTTCATCGTTCCTCACATGGGGGTGACCGTGGGCGGCACCATTGGCGCCACCTCATCGAAAAGCCTGGAAGAATCCGTTCGCCTGATCGACGAGTGGGGCGAGGCGGCCCGACGCATTCGCAAGGACATCATCGTGATTGCGCACGGGGGGCCCATTTCCCTGCCCGAAGATGTCGCGTATGTTTTGGAACACAGTGAGCACTGCAACGGCTTCTATGGTGCAAGCAGCATGGAACGTCTGCCGGTTGAGCAAGCCATCACGGAACACGTGCGCCGCTACAAAACGCTCGGCAGGCAGGCGGCCGGGGACTGAACTTCGAAGAATAAGGCCTCCGGGGAGCGAACACCCGGAGAACACGCATCCCACAACAGGAGACAACAATGGCCCGCGTGTATGTAAGTGCCGTCATGAACGCGACGCTGGAGCAAGCCTGGAGCATGTTGCGCGATTTTGGCGATCTGGGTAACTACCACCCCTTCTTTGAAAACTCCTACATTGAAGACGGATGGCCGGCCGACCGCATCGGCTGCGTACGCCGCTTCTCCGTCAGAGACGGAGGCGGCTACTTGCGCGAACGTCTGCTGGAACTGTCCGACATCGAGCACCGCTGCACGTACGAGATCCTGCACATCGATGCTGACTGGAGCAACTACGTCGCCACCATGCAGCTGCTGCCGATCACCGAGGGCAACCAGTGCTTCGGGCAGTGGTGGGCGAATTTCGATGTCCCGGCCGATCAGGAAGCCGAGGCCTGCCAACGCGTCGCAGACACTTTCCGCAGCTTCTTCGAGTGCGTGAACCAGCGCTACGGAGGCCAATGATGGATCGCCGACCCAGCCTGTGGGTGGTCGGCACGTTCGACACAAAAGCCGACGAATTGCTTTTCCTGGCCACCCAAATTCGCCAGGCGGGGGTACCGGTGATGACCGTCGATATCAGCACCAGGGGTTTCCATCCCCACGCGGACATCACGGCATCCGAGGTGGCCGGCCATCATGAACACGGGCAGGACCACGTGCTCGGGAGTGGCGATCGGGGAATGGCAGTGACGGCAATGGGTCAGGCACTGCGACGACTGGTTCGGGCCCGGCAGCAAGAAGGCGAAATACTCGGCATGCTGGGCATCGGCGGCTCGGGTGGCACGTCCATGATTGCTCCTGCCATGCAGGAACTGCCTTTCGGCATGCCCAAGCTGCTGATCACGACACTGGCCTCAGGAGACACCTCATCCTTTGTGGGCAGTCGCGACCTGTGCGTGGTCAACCCGGTCACGGATCTGGCCGGCTTGAACCGCCTGTCGCGGAGAATTCTCGCCAATGCGGCGCACGCCATGGTCGGCATGCTGTCCCGTGAAGCGCCCGCGGCTCCTGTCGATGACAAACCGGCCATCGGGCTCAGCATGTTCGGGGTCACCACACCCTGTGTACAAACCCTGGTGGGCCTGCTTGAAGGTCGTTACGACTGCCAGGTGTTTCACGCCAACGGCGCGGGCGGCAGAACCATGGAGGCCCTGGCCAGAAGCCATATGCTGAATGCCATCATCGACATCACCACCACCGAAGTCGGGCAACACCTTGCGGGCGGCGTGTGCGACGCGGGCCCCGACCGTCTGGACGCGGCGGCGGAACTCGGGATTCCGTGGGTCGGCTCGCTGGGTGCACTGGACATGATCAATTGGGGTGCGCCGCACACCATCCCAGAGCAGCACCGAGGTCGCCGCTTTCACGTACACAACCCACAGGTGACGCTCATGCGCAGCACGGGGGCCGAGTTGGAACGCGTCGGGCAACGCATTGCCCGACAACTGAATCGCTCACCGGGTGTGGTGCATTTGTTCCTGCCCACCAAAGGCTTGTCTGCTCTCGATGCCCCCGGGCAACCGTTTTACGACCCGGAGGCGAATCAGGCACTGTTTCATGCGCTGGAGCAGACATTCGAAGAAACGCCGGACCACTGCCTTCACAAGGTGCCCTTGCACATCAATGACCCCGAGTTCGCGCAGCAAGTGGCCGCGACCTTCAGATCGGTAATGCGCTGAAGCGCGGCGGGGTCATGGATTCGATACTGCGCCCTGGATGCGCTCACCGACATTTTCCAGCTGCTTGCCCACGGCCGCCGCGGCCTTGTCCAGTTCCCTGCCCGCTTTTTCAGCGGGGCCTTCTTTCTCCTTGCAGGCGGTCAGCGTGAAGGCAAGCGGAATCAGAATGGCAGAGACAAGAACTTTGCGAAGCGGCATGATGAATCTCGGAAAATGGAACACGGGAACAGCCGTCCCCCGGGTGGGTGGGTCAGATCATACACCTGCGCCCCGCCCCCCGGCGACACAGCAGGTTTCCCCGGCCCGCCATGAGGCAACCAGCGGGCCGGGGCGTGCACAGGCTATTTCATCGTGCCGGGCGCCTTGACCTCACACTGTACGGTCAGGGCCTTCGGCCCTTCGAACCAAAGGGTGATGGGCCGCAGCGTGCCGACTTCCAGATCGACCTCGGCCTGCTCCAGCATGACATGATGACCGCGTGGCGCGAATGCGAAGGCTTCGCCCGGCGCCAGCTTGACCTCATTCACATGCACCATGCGTGCCATGCCACCGGCCTCGTCGTGGCCATGAAGCATGACCTTGCGAAAACCCGGCGCCTCGGCACCCACCAGCACGGCTTCCTGATCGCCTGAATTTCTCATGCGAAAGTAGGCCGCCGCCGGCAGGCGATTGGGCAGTGCCCGTATCCAGCAATCGCTGACGGTGAGGCCCGCGGGTGCCGCGACACTGTCAGCGGGAGGAAAGGTGCGCGCCGGAGCATGATGGCCGGAAGCCGCCTCCTCCGCCGCATGATGAGCGTGGCCGGCATGGGCGAGCACAGAAGGGGGGACAAGGGCCCAGGCAAGCGCACCCAGGCCAATCGCAAACTTCAACATCTCGCCTCCTCAATGCTGGGTCGCGCCGTGGCCATGGCCATGCGGTGCGTGGCCGTGGGCAGGTTGACCGTGGCCGTGGCCACCCGCCGGGGTGGACAACGGTTTGACGGGCGCCATCAGCTTCATGTTGCTGCGCTGACCATCCGGGCCCTCGAAGGTGAGTGTCAGGGGGACCTGTTCACCTGCCTTCACCTGCTGATGAAGGTTGATGAACATGATGTGGTAGCCGCCCGGCTTGAGTTCGACCGTCTTGCCGGCCGGCAGATCCAGCCCCGGAACCTGCCGCATCTTCATGACGTTGTTTTCCATGGCCATTTCGTGGACTTCGACATGCTCGGCCACGGGTGAGTCGGCCGCCACCAGCCGGGTGTCTTTTTCCGACGTCAACTTCATGAATGCACCGGTGCCGGTCTGGCTGGGAACCGTCGCGCGCACCCACGGATCATCCACGACGATCTGCGCATGTGAAGCCGCCGCGAACATCAGCGCGCACAGGCCCAGCCCCGCGCTCTTGAAGAATGTGGACATGAGAATCTCCTGATCTGAATGTGAAAGGTTTCAAGTCTGAAAAGAAAGGAGATTCCCGTAAGGAGGCGCCCGCGTCCCCACCGGAGGCCCTTGGATGGGCGTTCTGAAAAGGAGATTTTTCCCCTCAGGGATGGGGAAAAGCCAATAAACCAGGTCGGCGACCACGGCAAGGCCGCCCGCCGTGGTCAGATATTTGCTGGCCAGGCTCAGGCCGAACGGACAGTTCTCGAAGAGCTGGCTGTGGCCCTGCGAGTCGTGTTGCGATTCGCCGCCGTGCGTGGCGTGCACAAACACGGGCGCCCCGCCTGAACAGAGCGTGACGGCAAACGGCAACCCACCCTGCACCGGGGCCGTGGGCATATAACCCGGGGGGATGACGGCCCTGAGCAGAAACGCCAGCACCACCAGGCAGAATGACATGTGCCAGGCAGTGGAACGTCTGCACCAGAGGACCTCGCGTGGAATGCGCATGAGGAAAATTGTAGGCCAGATGCACGTCAATCAGACCGAAAGTTTGTACATCCCTTGATTCATGCCAAGCGAGGCTCCCCTCCCCCGGGTTGGGTTCCGATAGAATCTCTCCCCTTGCTGCCTCTTTGCATTCATTCATCCATTCCAACATGAAAGAACAAAAACCTTCGATAGGGCTCATCGGGTGCGGCCTGATGGGGTCGGGCATCGCCGCCAGCCTGCTGCGCAACGGCTATCCACTGACCATTCTCGAACACCCGGGCAACCAGCCGCTGGCGCCTCTGCTCGGCGCGGGAGCGAAGTCCGTCCCCGCCATCGCCGACGTGGCCGCCGCGGCCGATCTGATCATTCTTTGCGTGACGGGCACCCCCCAGGTGGAGGCCGTTCTGTTCAGTGCGGGCGGTTTGCTGGAGCATTTGCGCGCCTGCACCACGCTGGTCGACTGCTCGACCGCCATTCCCGGTTCGACCGTACGGATTGCCGCCGAGGTGGAAAAGGCAGGTGGCCGCTTCCTGGACGCCGCCATGACGCGCACCCCCAAGGAAGCCGCCGAAGGCCGCCTGAACCTGATCGTGGGCGCCGCCCTCCCCGACTACGAGGCCGTACTGCCCGTCCTCGAGGCTTTTTCCGAAGTAATTGTGCACGCCGGACCCGTGGGTGCAGGTCATCGCATGAAACTTCTGCATAACTACGTGTCCCTGGGCTTCTCCGCCGTCCTGGCGGAGGCCGCTGCCATGGCGCGTCGGGCCGACATGGACCCGCAACTGTTCTGCGACGTGCTGGCCACGGGGGGAGGGGGCGGCGTGGTGCTCGAGCGCCTGCGCCCCTACATTGAAAATGGCAATTGCGACAACTTCCGCTTTGCCACGTCCAACGCCCTCAAGGACCTTGAATACTATTGCGCAATGGCGGATGAACAGCAGGGTTGGAACGGCGTGGCCCAGTCCATACGCGCACTGTATTCTCAGGTCACGGCGGCCGGACTGGGGCAGATTCCCTTGCCCCAAATCATCGACCATCTGGCCACCACGGGTAGCCCGGAGCGCGAGGCCTGAACGGATCAACCGGAATGAAGGAGCGAAACTCGGGCGGATACCGGGTTTTGTTCCATATCCGGGACATTCCTGCTCGCCCACCGGCCTTCCGTTCGCGCCCGGATCGCCGTAGAGTGAACCCATGGCCGTTCAGATTCGATTTCGAAAGTGAGACAGACATGAGTTCTACCGAACCGCGCACCGCGCCAAAGGTGCGCCATTCCAGACGCATCGAACACCGGGTCCGAGGGGTGGTCACCTCGGACGGCGCCGGCGTCAAACTGACCCGGCTGCTGAGCCAGCCGCTGCAACGGCGTCTCGACCCCTTCCTCATGATGGACGCCTTTGGCAGCGACGATCCCGATGACTACATTGCCGGCTTTCCCGATCACCCTCATCGCGGCTTCGAGACCATCACCTACATGATTGCGGGGCGCATGCTGCACCGGGACAGCGCCGGCCACGAAGGTCTGCTGGAGAACGGAGGCGTGCAGTGGATGGTGGCGGGGCGCGGCGTCATCCACTCGGAGATTCCGCAGCAGGAACACGGCGTCATGAAAGGCTTTCAGCTCTGGTTGAACCTGCCTGCCGCCGACAAGATGTGCCAGCCGTGGTACAAGGATTTCTCTGCCGCTGACCTGCCCGTCTTCACCACGCCGGAAGGCGTGCGCGTGACCGTCATTGCCGGCCACAGTCATGGAGTCAGGGGAGCGGTGGAACGGCCCGGGACTGAACCCCTGTATCTGGATCTGCACCTGCCGGCCGGCACGAGCTTCGCACAGTTCATCCCCGCCGGACACAACACCTTCCTGCATGTCTACGAAGGGTCCGTTCAGGTGGAAGGCACCGAAACCGGCGAAGGCGAGCTGGCCATTCTGGAGAATTCGCCAGGTGCCGATGGTGTCAGCGTGAAAGCGGGCGCCGATGCACGCGTTCTCCTGATTGCCGGTCGACCACTTGGGGAGCCCATCGTCCAGTACGGGCCGTTCGTCATGAACTCCGAGGACGAGATCCACCAGGCCTTCAGTGACTACCGCGCCGGGCTGTTTGCCGGCGCCATTGAAAACGCAGGAACATGACCCAGACGACCTCGCCTCGTCCTTCCTGGTCGGACGCGCCCCACGGCTGGAACTGGCTTGCCCAGGATGCCGACGGGCGCTGGTTCTGGTATGCCGTCGAACCGCAACTGGGGCTGGCGGGAGGGGTGTGGCGCTCCCCTCGCCGTGCCCAGCAGTTCGCGGGCCAGGGAGATCCCAATCCGCTTTGGTATGAAAGCTGCATGCAACGGCCCGCCGAGGAGCGGGCCGACGTTTCCAGGGAGCAGAAATGACTCAGACAGCGCAGGACATGATTCACTTCTGGAAGGAAGCCGGGCCCGAGCGATGGTTCCGGGGAGGCGAAGCCTTTGATGCGCAATGTCGTGAACAATTTCTGACACTGCACATGGCGGCCTCGCGCGGGGAACGGGCCCACTGGGTCGTTGACCCGGAAGGAGCGCTGGCACTTGTTCTGTTGCTCGACCAGATTCCACGCAATATCTTCCGGGGAAGCGCCCACGTCTACGCCACGGACCGGATGGCCTTGAGCGTGGCCGACCGCGCCATCGAACTGGGCCATGATCGTCAGTTCGATGACGCGTTGCGCAGTTTTTTCTACATGCCCTACATGCACTCCGAATCCCTGGCGCATCAGCACCGCTGCACGGAGCTGTTTTCACAGCTGCCGGGCGCCAACTCGGCAAAGTGGGCCACTCACCACCGCGAGATCATCGAGCGATTCGGGCGATTCCCTCATCGGAATCGCCTGCTCGGCCGGACATCGACGCCGGAAGAGCAGGCCTGGCTGGATGAGGGCGGCTTCCAGGGTTAGGGGGCCAGACTCAGGCGGGTAAACCCAGCATCGGGGCCCGGCGTGAGTCAGCATGTTCGCTTTCGTCCCAGTCGTACCCGGTTTTGTCCGCTTCATCCGCAAGACGGAAGGTGGCGACCAATTCACGGAATGTCGTGGCTTCACGCTGCAGCTCTTCCGACGTGCGCAAGGTGCTTTCGACCAGAAGCGCATTGCGCTGGGTGGTCGAGTCCATGTGATTGACCGCCAGGTTGATCTGCTCGAGCCCGATCGCCTGTTCCTTGGAGGCGTTGGCGATCTCGCCGATCAGGGCCTTCATGCGACGGAAGCTCTCGACGATCTCGTTCATGGCGACACCCACTTCGGCCACTTCGTCCGACCCCTTGCGGATGCCTTCAACCGATTCGTTGATCACCTGCTTGATTTCCTGCGCCGCACTGGCACTGCGCTGAGCCAGCGCGCGGACTTCCCCGGCCACCACCGCGAAGCCGCGACCCGACTCCCCTGCCCGCGCCGCTTCCACCGCGGCGTTCAGGGCCAGAATGTTGGTCTGGAAGGCGATGCCGTCGATGATGTTGACGATTTCGCCGATCTTTTCCGACGCCTGGAGAATTTCTTCCATGGTGGCCACGGCGTTGTTGGTCACCTCACCTCCCCGCTCTGCCAGTTGCGACGTGGTGAGCGCCATTTGATCGACTTCGGTGGCGTTGGCCGCATTCTGCTGCACCGTGCTGTTGAGCTCTTCCGTCCCGGCGGAGGTCTCTTCGAGGGCGGCTGCCTGCTGCTCCGTGCGGGAGGCCAGGTCCTGCGTGCCTTGGGTGACCGCATCGGCGGCGTGCGACACGGAGTCAGCACCCAGAACGATGCGACGGATCAGACTGTTGAGACTGTGGCTGGTCGTGCGCATCTGGGTGATCAGCACGCCGATCTCATCGCGCGCCGAATCGAGGTCGCGGTGGGAAAGATCGCCATTGGCCATGGCTTGAGCTGCCGCCACGGCACGGCGGAAGCCATTGCTCAGCCGCTTCATCGTGCAAAGCATCAACAGAATGCCGGGCACGAGGACAAAAATCGCGATCAGCGCAAACGCGAGCAATGCCTGGTGGTAACGGGTCTCGGCGTCGGCCACGGCCTCATCCGCCATCACGCTCTGGTAGCGCTGCAGCTCGACCAGCGAAGCGAGCAGCGCATCGCCCTCCGTGCGCCCGGCCACGAGAAAGTCCTGCATGGAGGGTGGGCTGAAGTCGCCGGCATGAACACGCTGGACGGCCGCGCGAACCTTGTCGAGCCAGGCTCGCTGCTTCTGCTCGACCGCATTGAGCAGCTCGAGTTCCTTGCCTTGCGGCGCGCGCGCCGTGAGCGCGCGGTGGTGCTGCCCCCAGGATTCCTCGGCCTTGCGCAGCACGTCGGTGTGCGTGGTGATCTCGTGACCGTGCAGGGAGTACAGCGCACTGGCCGGATCGTGCTGGAAGCTCAGCAGAATGTTCAGGCGAAGATCATAGAAATCCTGAATGAGCTGGCTGGCCTGCTCGGCGGCCGCCATGCGTTCGGTATGCAGGGTCGACAAGCTGGATCGCGCCTGAAACAGGCCCCAGCCCGAGGACGCCATGATGGCCAGCATGGCCAGACCGTTGACGATCATCACGGCCCAGACTCGACGCGTGAGGCTGAGATCATTGAAACGAGAGGGAATGAGACGCATGATGTGGAGGTTCTCCCCGCAGTTTTTGAAAAGCTAGTATTTACCCTAAGTATAGCGTCTTAAGACAATTCTTTTTTATTTGTAACTATTAAAAACAATAAAAAAGGCAGCTTTCTGTCCGCTGCCTGTGAATGGACGGGTCAAGGGAAAATCAACCGCAGTCTATGCGTTCAATTCGGGCCTGGGAATTGATGTGCACGTTCAGACGTTCGGCCCGATAGTCGCGGGTGACGGCGGTTCCGGGGGGAATGAAGCGGGTACCTTCGGGGAAGTCGGTCGGCTTGAATTCCCCTTCCTTCAGGCCCACCTTCGATAAATATTGCAGCGAGCGACACGGGTCGGACACGGGTTCAAAGGGAACCGTGGATTGGCAGGCGGCCAGCAGGGACGCAACCGGAAGGGCAAACAAAATGAGGCGCATGGTTTCTCCTTTTTCAGTGAGCCGGGCTGACCCGTAGCAAAGCACCGTTATTGCTGTCAGTCAGAACATACACGAAACCGTCCGGGCCGACGCGAACATCCCTCAATCGCGCATTCAGGTCGGTGAGCAGACGCTCCTCGGCAACGATGCGATCTCCCTCGAGCGTCAGCCGGATCAGTTGCCGGTCTTTCAGAGCGCCGACGAAAGCACTCTGGCGCCACTGAGGAAAGCGCTCGTGGTCGTAGAAGGCCAGGCCTGATATGGCGGGCGACTTCAGCCAGACATAGTGCGGGGCTTCCGTCCCCTGCACCCATTCACCCTGAGCTTCGGGAATGGCGAAGCCGGAATAATTTCGCCCATGGGTGGCCAGCGGCCAACCGTAATTCCTGCCGGCCTGGGGAAGGTTGATTTCATCTCCGCCTTTCGGACCATGCTCGTGCACCCAGAGCTGCTCCGTCCAGGGATTGAGGGCGGCTCCCTGCGGGTTGCGGTGGCCATAGCTCCAGATTTCAGGGCTTGCGTCCTGGCGATTCACGAACGGATTGTCTTCGGGGATGCCACCGTCGGCCTTCAGACGCACCAGCTTGCCCTGATGCTTGTTGAGCTCCTGCGCGGTGGGGCGCTGATTGTTTTCCCCGAGTGTGATGAAGAGGTTTCCCTCGCGATCGAACACCAGCCGCGCACCGAAGTGCTGGCCCGACGACAGCTTGGGCGCCTGGCGGAAGATGACGTTGAACGAATCCAGGGCATCCAGACGTTCGGAGAGCACTCCGCGCCCCACCGCCGTGCCGGCGGCCCCGTTGGGCCCTTGTTCCGCATAGGCGAGATAGACGCTTCGGCTGCTGGGAAAATCGGGCGCAAGGGCCACATCCAGCAAGCCGCCCTGCCCGCGGGCATAGACCGCGGGCACGCCCTTCAGGGGCGCGGAGAGCTGACCGTCGCGCCAGACGCGCAGACGCCCCGGCCTTTCGGTGATGAGGACACCTTCATTTCCCGGCAGAAATGCCATTGACCAGGGAGACTCCAGCCCCTGCACCACCACTTCAATATGCGCCTGGGCCTCGGAAGGCGCGTGGGCCACATTGCCTGCCGCCGAGACGGGACACGCCAGGCCGAGGGCCAGGGCCACCCCACCGAGGGGTCGGGCTGCCCGGGCGCGCAGACCCCCGAAGCAAGCCGCCGCCCTCGCACGTTCAAGTAACATTTCCATACTGTCAACTCTGATAGAATCCGGGCCTTTATCGGCTCCCATTTTTCCAGCGGAGCGGCCTCCTGTCCATGTCCCGATTACTCTCAACGCGTAGCAACGAGCAACTGCAACGGCTTGCCTTGCTGCTGTTGATCATTGTCGTCGGGCTGCTCAATGGGGTGTTCTCTTACATCGAATTCAGGGAACTTCGCCGGGATCAGCAGGACACCCTCGCCAACCAGGCGGCACTGGTATCTGCAAACCTTGAACTGCATATCCGCAGTACCCACCAGGTATTGCAGGAAATCGTGGCCTCGCACGGCTTTCTGAGCCATGAACAGCAGGCCGAACGCATGCAGGCGCTGGCCAATGCCATGCCCATCATACGGGGAATTGGCATGCTGAACAGCCGTGGATTCCCGTTGGGCGGCACGCGAATGATTCCGCACGGCACGAACTTCAGCGATCGACCCTACTTTCAAAACGCTCAGGCAGACCGTCAGCGCCATCGTCTTTATGTCTCAACCCCCTTTTCCGACATCACCGGCAACCTGAGCTTTGCCCTGAGCAAGGCCATGATGGACGAACAGAACGTCTTTCAGGGCGTGGTTTTTGCGATTCTGGAGCCCTCCTACATCGAGAAACTGATGGGCTCCACGCTCTACACCCCGGACATGTGGGCCGCCCTCCTGCACCTGGACGCAGGGCAAGGCATATGGGTGGGCACTTCTCAGGCGTCTGCCCGTCGCCCCCCGGTGCTCAGCCAGCAGGAGATCGCCAGCCTGCTTCCGCACATTTCCGATCTCGACCGAAAATCCTTCGTGTGGTCGGGCACCGAAACCCGCCACATCATGGCGGTGAGTGCCGTCAAGGGCCTGGTCAGCCCAGTAGAAAAGCCGCTCATGGTCGTCATGGGGCGCAGCCATGATGAGGCCATGGACAACTGGAAACGACTCGCCTACATTCAGGCCGGGCTGTTCCTGCTGCTGGCGGTCAGTGCTTACTGGGGCCTGATCTTCTATCAGTATCGCCGCCGGGAATATGTCGCGACACGCATCGCTGACCAACGCCTCATTGAAGAACGGGAACACGATTACCGCGTGATTGTGGAGCGCACGGCAGACTGTGTCCTGCACCTGGACGCCGAAGGGCGCCTGTCCTATGCCAACCCCGCCTTCCTCGCGCTGTTCGAGGGGTTGCCCTCCGGGGCCGCGCCGGACAGCTTTCTGGACCTGGTGGTGGAAGAAGACAGGGAGAAGGCCCGGACTGCCCTGCTGCTGGCCCTGGAGAAAGCTTCGGAACAACGGCTGCAGGTCTTGTGCAGCACGCGTTCCGGCGCCCGCCACATGGAGTGGACGCTCTGTTCCGCATCCGGTGTGGCAGACCGCGTCACCGGCGTCATTGCGGTGGGGCGCGACGTTTCTGCGCAATTTGCCCTGAACCGGGAATTACGCAGTCGCGCCGAACAGGACAGCCTGACGGATCTGGCCAATCGCGGGCACTTTTTGAATGTCGCAACGGCCATGCTGAACCGCATGGTTCGCACAGAGCGGCCGGTGGCCTTGCTGATGATTGATCTCGATTTCTTCAAGGAAGTGAACGACAGATGGGGCCATCATGCGGGAGATACCGCACTGAAACTGTGCGCTGACCTCATACGCAAATCTTGTCGTGAGCAGGATATCGCCGGCCGCCTTGGCGGCGAAGAATTTGCAGTCCTGCTGGCCGGCACGCTGGAGGAGGCTGCCGGGGTCGCAGAGCGCCTGCGCATGGCCATCGCCTCGGAACCGGTGACACTGACCAACGGCCAGCAGTTCCACCTGACCGCCTCGATCGGTGTGGCGCAACGGGAAGCCGGTGAAGACCTGGAAGCACTGATGCAGCGCGCGGATGCTGCGCTCTATAGCGCCAAGCAGAAGGGGCGCGACAGTGTCGCCCGCGCCGGGCGCCCCCCGTTCACAGACTGATCAATCCCGGCGCGCGCCGGAGGTTGACCGGATACGGCACGAAGAATTCATGGGTTGATCAGACGCTGCGAACGGATTCCGCGTTCGCCGCCTGCAAGACGGCCTCGGCCGATTTGCATTGTGCCTCGTCCCGGGGATGAATCACCAGGGACCAACGGCCTTCCCGGGTGGCGCTGTCCACTGCCTGCACCACCCATTGATGGTCCGGACGCGCCGTGACGAGGCCCCCGAGCAACAGGCCCGCCACCGTGGAGAAGGCAACAATTGCCGCTCCGCTGTAATACGGCGAGGCCACCACCGCGCCAATGCCCATGGCATAAAGCGCAGCCCACAACAGTATCCCTGCCACCAACCCCAGCGCGCCGAGAACCAGATGGGCCCGGATCGCGGTGCGGGCCACCCCTTGGGTCTCGGGCTCCAGGCGCTTGTCATAATCGGCGGCATGCGGACGCACGACCCACAGCTGGGGGTTTTGCAGGCCGCTGGTCTCGCGCAGCTGCGAGGACACGCGATCCAGCGCATCCTGAGAATCAAAAAATGCGGCCAGTTTGGTGGTCGACTTTTCGCCAAAAAGGGCTTGCCAGCTCATGATCTGCTCCCAATTCCAATGCTGCCCGAGTGTTGCAAGCCGTGTGCCGAACGCGTTCCATATTTGGAATATAGGTGTCGCGAATCACTGCCTTATCAATGCGGTCTGGAACAACGATAATAGATGCATTGCAGCAAAAACTTTAGGAGCAATCATGAAAGTCTTACACGTTGATTCCAGCGTTAATGGTGCCGCTTCGGTCTCCCGCGGTCTCAGCCGCCAGGTCGTCGACACGTGGGTGGCGAACCATCCCGACGCAGAGGTGGAATATCTGGATCTGGCCGTGGACACCCCGCCGCATTTCTCCGCCAGCTCCATGGTGATTCGTCGGCCAGGTTCGGAGCCGCTGAGCGAAGCCGAGCAGCGCGAAGCGGCCTTGGCAGAAGCGCTGGTGTCGCAATTCCTCGCCGCCGACGTCGTCGTGATTGGCGCACCGCTGTACAACTTCTCCATTCCCAGCCAGCTCAAGGCCTGGATCGACCGTCTTGCGCAAGCCGGCCGGACCTTCCGCTACACCGAAAAAGGTCCAGAAGGCCTGGCAGGCGGAAAAACCGTGATCAGCGTACTCTCGCGTGGCGGCATCTATTCCACCAGCGAGGTCGGACAGGCCATGGAGCATCAGGAAAGCTACCTGAAGACCGTGTTCGGCTTCTTTGGTGTCAAGGATGTGAGGGTGGTCCGTGCCGAAGGCACCGACCTGGGCGCAGAAAGCCGTGAAAACGCCCTGCGCACCGCGGCGGAACAGATCGAGGCCGTGACGGCCCCCGATACGGTCGCCGCCTGAGGAATCAGTCCAGGACTTTGTCCTTCAGCCAGTGCCCCAGCTTGGCGGCCTTGGTGCTGAGATACCCTTCATTATGAGGGTTGCGGTTCACCTGGATCGGTACGCGTTCCGTGACTGCAACCCCCAGTTTCTCCAGTGCCTGAACCTTGCGCGGGTTGTTGGTCATGAGCCGCAGGCGCTTCACTCCGAAATAGCGCAGCATTGGCTGACAGAGGTCGTAACGCCGCATGTCGGCGGGAAACCCCAGGCGCTCGTTGGCCTCCACCGTGTCGGCTCCCGCGTCCTGCAACTGATAGGCGCGAATCTTGTTCACCAGACCAATGCCACGACCTTCCTGTCGCAAGTACAGGACCATGCCCCGGCCTTCTTCGGCGATCCGGCGCAGGGCCGTCTCGAGTTGGGCCCCACAATCGCAGCGCTGACTGAAGAGGCCGTCGCCGGTCAGACATTCGGAATGGACGCGCGCCAGCACCGGTTCCCCGTTGGCCAGGTCGCCCAGAACAATGGCCAGATGCTCCTTGCCGCTCGCCGGGTCAACGAACGCATGCAATTGAAACACGGCCCAGGGAGTGGGCAGGCGACAGTCGGCGACGTGGTCAAGTTGATAGGCCACTGTCGAACCGGACAGGGTCCGGCTGGGGCTTTGAGGAAGCGCCGTTCCGTCTGCAACGGTGCCGGGCTGTGAAGACATGAGAACCTCTGGATCAGGAAAAGCGGGTCGCGGCAAGCGCGCCGCGAGCTCAATCATACTGCGACTCGCCCCCCCTTCGCAGCCCACGGCGACGCGCGGCAGCATGAACCGATGGAAAACACGCGGCCTCGGCCTTGTGTCCGCTTGCATCCCATTGAAAAATGACATGTAATCGGCGAGACGCTTCACGCCGACTTCCCGCCATGAAACCCATCTCTTCCCTTCTCTGCAAGGCTGCCGTGTCCTTGTTGCTGGCTTGTGGCCCAGCCCTTGCCGTGCCCCAGGAAAATTGGCCGGTCGCGCCCAAGCTGACCGAGCTTGCCACACCTTACGGCACGCTGGCCGTCAGCGAAAGCGAATACGTTTATGAAGCGCGACTGAAACTGGATGACACCGAGATCGATCCCCCCATCGTCGGCATGCTCAGCATCAGTTACGCATTCGAGCTGCCCGACCGTCAGGCAGCGCTGGTCGCCATCAATTCGGGCAATGACAGCTGCCCCGTGAGCTACCGCTGGGTGGTTCTGCGGGCTGAGGGCTATCAGGTCTCCCCCGCGTTCGGCTCGTGTTCCGAACAGATTCAGGTGAGTGCCGACGGCCGGACGCTGACACTGAAAACACCCAGCCGCACCTCGCCCGGCAGGGTGGACACCTACGTGTTCGACGGCAAGACCGTCAAACCCGCAGGTGAGCGTCGCGACCGTCGGAAATAAATCAGCCGCAGGCGCCGATCGCACCGCAGGACGTGCAGAATTCGCAACCGTCCTTCTTGATGACGGTGTGATTGCCGCATTCCTGGCAGGGTTTGCCCACCATGGCGGCTTGCGCGTGGGCCACACGAGCCGGAGCTGGCTCATCGGCCACCACGCCCATCGCGTTGATGGGCTGACCTTCTTCCGTGAGAATGCCGAGCATGGCATAGCGGTGAATCACCAGCCGGGCGATATAGGCCACGGTTGAAGGGTAGTTTTCCTGACGGTCCTCGCCCGGCACCCGCGCCAGGAAGTCGCCGCGCGGTTCGGCGTAATTGAGCAGTTTGCGCAGTTTCATGCCGATCCACGCCGGGTCGATCACGCGCATGTCCAGGCTCAGCAGCTTGCACAGGCCATCGAGTGCTACCGGGTGCTCCCCCGTGAGCCAGACGCTGTAGGGCCGGCGGCTTCCGTCCGGCATCTGCAGTTCCTTGAGCATCAGCACGAAATCATCGCCAGTGGAGGGGTTGCGTACATCGGCGACCCACGCCAGCGTGCCGTCCGTCCCCGTTTTTGGCTCGTGGGGAGCAAACAAGGCATTCAGCACGGGCGAAGGGTCATTCGGCCGGGCTTCCAGGGCGCCCAGAGCGTCGTAGCGCCACTCTACCAATTTCGCCAGCGCCGCCGTGGCACTGGGAACGCGGACCGTGCGGCCATCGGGCGGCATCGGCATGTCGAAACCATCGCCATAGGCGCGTGACAGAACCGACAGCTTCTTGCGCAGCCAGCCGCGGTCATTGGCGCGCATGTCAGTCGACAGGGTCTTGGCAATGGCGTCCAGACCGCGCGGCGGCTGACCGCCCAGTACCCACACCTCGAACGGCACATCCGCCTGATCGGCCACCACCACGGCAAAATCCCCTTGCGGCGTGTGGATGGTCTCGCTCACCCAGCCTGCCGCGCCCGCAGGCAGTGCGGGACGCGACGGCCAGCGCAGGGAGGCCAGGGGTGGCGACTTCATGACTTCCGTGAGAACCATGCGCTTGTCCTGTTCGGAAAGCTTGATGGGCTCCGGCGTGCCCGAGGCGGTCTCCCCCCCGGGGACCGACAGGACGGCACCCAGAATATTGTTCGGACGATAGGTGGTGATGCCCTTCAGACCGCGGTGCCAGGCTTCCATGTAGAGGTCCTTGAACTCCTCGTAAGGGTAGTCCTCGGGCACGTTCACGGTCTTGGAAATCGCGGCATCGACATAGGGCGCCACGGCCGCCACCATCAGCATGTGATCGATGGCGGAGATTTCCAGTGCGCTGACGAAGGCCTCGGGAAGGTTCTGCGTGTCCCCGCCCATGGCTCGGTAGACACGGTAGGCGTGATCTTCGACCGTGTATTCCTTCTTGCTGCCGTCCGGCATGCGCTTGAGTCTGTTGTAAAACCACGAGAAAGCCGGCTCGATGCCATTGGACGCGTTGTCGGCGAAGGCCAGAGAAATGGTACCCGTCGGCGCGATCGACGTCAGATGCGAGTTGCGGATGCCGTATTGACGGATCTGTTTCTGAATCGATTCGGGCAGACGCGAGGCGAAGCCTGAGGCCAGGTACTGATCGGCATCGAACAGGGGGAAGGCGCCCCGCTCACGTGCCAGCTCGACCGAGGCCTCGTAGGCGGCATCGCGCATTTCGCGGGCGAACCGGGCCGCTGCCTCGCGACCTTCCTCACTGTCGTAGCGCAAACCCAGCATGATCAGGGTGTCACCCAGCCCCGTGAAACCCAGCCCCAGGCGACGCTTGGCGTCGGCTTCACGCTTCTGCTCTTCCAGCGGCCACTTGGTCGCAGTCAGGACGTTGTCCAGCATGCGAACGGCCAGACGCGTGGCGCGGCGCATTTCCTCGTAATCGAAGCTGGCTCCCTCGCTGAAGGGGGACCGCACATAGGCCGTCAGGTTCAGGCTGCCAAGACAGCAGCAGCCGTAATCCGGCAGGGGCTGCTCGCCGCAGGGATTGGTGGCTTCGATTCGTTCACAGTACGCCAGATTGTTTTCTTCATTGATGCGGTCCAGATAGAGGACGCCCGGTTCTGCGGCGGCATAAGTGCACTGCATGATGAGGTCCCAGACCTCGCGCGCGCTCACCTTCCGGTACACCCACAGGCCATCTTCACGTTGATAGGCACCCCGTTTCTTGAGTTCGGCATTCGGCTCGGTCGGGTGGGTGAGTTCGAAGTCGCCATCCTCCTGGACGGCCTTCATGAATGCATCTGTGACCCCCACCGACACATTGAAGTTGTTCAGCTGTCCTTTTTCCTGCTTGGCCGTGATGAATTCCATCACATCGGGGTGCGTGACATTCAACACCGCCATTTGCGCGCCGCGGCGGGCGCCGGCCGATTCCACCGTCTCGCAGGAGCGGTCAAAGACCCGCATGTAGGAAATCGGACCCGAGGCGCTGCTGCCCGTGCCCTTGACCATTGCCCCACGAGGACGGATATGCGAGAAGTTGTAGCCCACGCCCCCGCCGCGCCGCATGGTTTCGGCCGCTTGCGCCAGGGCGGTGTAGATGCCCGGTTTTCCATCCTGCGACTCGGTGATCGAGTCGCCCACCGGCTGAACGAAGCAATTGATCAGGGTGCTCTGCAAATCGGTTCCGGCAGCGCTGTTGACCCGGCCGGCCGGAACAAAGCCATGCTCCATGGCCCAGAGGAATTCTTCTGCATACCGTTTGCGCTGCTTGGGCTCCTCCACTTGGGCCAGCGCCGTGGCCACCCGACTGCGGACCTCACGAACCGATTTTTCCCCATTCTTCGCGTATTTTTCGACGAGAACCTCAGTGGAAATATCTTGGGGTTCCGCCAGCGCAATGGCGGTGCTTTCCAGTTGTTGCATGTGATGAATCCTCAATGACGACGGGCCCGACGGGCGCGCGAGACCAGGGTTCGCGCCGGGGCTGCATGTGGAGACGCCGACACTCCGCACAGGAGCATGGCAGGCCGGATGGCGCGGGCGCGAAGGGTTCGGCGGCCACCGGTTGGATGACAAGGGTCGATTATAAGGCCAGCTGGAGGCGCCTCGGCAGCCGGGAAACAAAGCCTTGCCTTACATCAAGAAGCGTCGTCGGTGGCTCAGGGAGGGCTCATGCCGATGGACTGCATGATCACGCGCAGCCCCCACGCCGCCACCCCCAGAAGGCCCACGCTGATCGCCCAGATGGCCAGCAGCCAGGCCACTCTTCGCATCCAGTGTCGGAAATCGGGACGCATCATTTACTGACCTCAGTGATAGCCATCGCCTGCCCGCACCTTGCCCCGGAATACGTAGTAGGACCAGCCGGTATACATGAGGATGATGGGGATGATGAACAGCGCGCCGACCAAGGCGAAGCCCTGACTCTGAGGGGGCCCGGCGGCCTCCCAGAGATCAATGTTCGGCGGGATGATGTTGGGCCAGAGACTGATGCCCAGGCCACTGTAACCCAGGAAGACCAGACACAGCGTCAGCACGAAGGGGCCGCCCTGCGGGCGACCTTCCAGTGACCGCAACAGACTCCAGGTGCAGACCAGCACCAGCACGGGTACGGGTGCAAACCAGTACAGGTTCGGGGTGCTGAACCAGCGTTGCCGGATGGCCTCATGCGCGATCGGCGTCCACAGGCTGACGATGGCGATCACGGCCAGCAGCACCAGGGCCAGCGGCCGGGCCAGTGCCATCATGCGTTCCTGAAGCCGGCTGTCCGTCTTCATGATCAGCCAGGTGCACCCCAGCATGGCGTACGCCACGATCAGACCCAAGCCGGTGAATAGCGGAAAGGGGCGGAACCAGTCGAACGGCCCACCCGCAAACTGTCGCCCGACAACGTCGATCCCCTCCAGATAGGCGCCCAGCGTCACGCCCTGAAAAAAGGTGGCCACCACCGAACCGCCGATGAAGGCCTTGTCCCAGAATGGACGCGCACGGTCGGTGGCTTTGAACCGGAATTCAAAGGCCACACCCCGGAAGATCAAGCCCAGCAACATGAAGATGAGCGGCAGCATGAAGGCACTCAGCACGACGCTGTAGGCCAGGGGAAAGGCTGCCAGCAGCCCTGCCCCGCCCAGCACCAGCCAGGTCTCGTTGCCGTCCCACACCGGGGCCACCGTGTTCATCATGACATCACGATCGTGCTCATCCGGAAAGAAGGGGTAAAGAATGCCGATTCCCAGATCGAATCCGTCCATCACGACATACATGAGAATGCCGAACAGGATGATGATGGCCCACAGCAGCGTCAGATCGATACCCATGTTCATCTCCCGGTCACGTGGGGGCCCGCCCGCGTATCGACGGCGTCGTCTGCGGGGTGGTCTGCAGCCGACATCGGCCGGGCCGGTGTGCGCGGTTCCCCCGGGCCGCCGTCCGGCCCGCCGTCCAGCACCTCGGGTGGCCCGCGCCGTATCAGCTGCAGAATGTAGACGGTGCCGGCACCGAACAACACGAAGTACACGGCGATGAACAACACCAACGTCAGCCCCACTTCGAACGCCCGGTGCGGGCTGACGGCATCCGCCGTTCGCATCAGGCCATACACCACCCACGGCTGCCGCCCCACTTCCGTCGTGAACCAGCCGGCCAGAATGGCGACCACGCCGGCCGGCCCCATCCAGAGTGCATAACGCCACAGGCCACGCGATCGCTCGTCGAAGAGCCGCCCTCGCCAGCGCGCCCAGGCGCCCGCCACCGCCAGACCGATCATCAGCAGACCCAGACCCACCATGACACGGAATGACCAGAACACCATGGGCACATAGGGGCGATCCTCGCGCGGGAATTCTTTGAGGCCCGGAAACTGACCGTCCAGACT
This sequence comes from Alcaligenaceae bacterium, assembly GCA_029263615.1. Taxonomy (GTDB): domain Bacteria; phylum Pseudomonadota; class Gammaproteobacteria; order Burkholderiales; family Burkholderiaceae_B; genus Yanghanlia. The sequence continues at coordinate 28,903 of JAJUFT010000029.1, forward strand.
ATGGGTGAGAATCAGGCTGCCGAGATGCGGAATTTCAACGGCGTAGCGATTGGTCTCCGCCTCCATGTCCGGCCAGGCAAACAACGTGAACGGCACGGACTCGCCCGGTGCGTTTTCCCAATGCCCCTCGATGGCTGCCAGCTTGGCGGGCTGGTGTTCCAGGGTATTCAGGCCATGAAGATCACCCACCACCGCCTGCATGGGCGCAACCGCCAGCAGCATCCAGAGCGCCATGGAAAACATCTTGCGAATCTCCGGACGAACATTGCCCCGCCGCAGATGCCAGGCGCCGGAGGCTGCCACCAACAGCGCCGTCGCCAGGAAGGCGGCCAGCACCATGTGCACCAGCCGGTAGGGAAAGGAAGGATTGAAGATCACCGCCAGCCAGTCCACCGGCACGGCACGGCCGTCGATGATTTCATGCCCCTGCGGCGTCTGCATCCAGCTGTTGGAAGCCAGAATCCAGGTGGCCGACACCAGCGTGCCAAGCGCCACCATGATGGTGGACATGAAGTGCAGCCCCGGGCCCACCCGCCGCATGCCGAAGAGCATGACCCCCAGAAAGCCCGCTTCAAGAAAGAAGGCCGTCAGGACTTCATAGGCCAGCAAGGGCCCCGTGATGCCGCCCGCGAAGTCGGAAAACCCGCTCCAGTTGGTGCCGAACTGGTAGGCCATGACCAGGCCGGACACCACACCCATGGCGAAGTTGACCGCAAAAATCTTGAGCCAGTACTGGTAGAGTGAGAGATAGGCCGGATTGGAGGTCTTGAGCCAGAAGCCTTCCAGCACGGCCAGATAACTGGCCAGACCGATGGTGATGGCAGGAAAAATGATGTGAAAGGAGATTGTGAATGCGAACTGCAACCTCGCCAGCATGAGTGCATCCAGTTCCATCTTTCCTTCCTCTTCAAGGACCCCACGGCCCGGAAAATAGCATCAGCCCGCGGTGGCGGGCTGATGCATGCCGGCAGGACGTTCTACCGGTCAGACCACGCGACGTTTACAGATCGATACGCTCGATCTTGGCGCCTTCCAGCGAGACGCCGGCCATCAGCCCGGCATTGGTCAATGCAAAGGAAACCACCGGCTCCTTCACCGTGTTGGTGTCGAGCTTACCATTGGCGCCGACGTTCGCCACCGCCACGGTCGCATCAACCCCTGCCGTCCAGCCAGAACTGTTGCGGAAGTCATTCAAGGCTTCGGGGGTCATGAACAGAATCACGATGGCGCGCGACTGGGCCCCTGCCTGAAAGCCCACGGAGCCTGCCGACAAGGCATAGTATCCTGCATGCTGCCCGCCGGTGCGCAAGACCCCCTTGCCATGCTCGACACCCACGATGAAGCCGCCACTGACAGCCTCAGGGAAGATCAGAACGCCGTGAGCGCGGTCCACATATTCCTGCGAACCCGGCACCGCCTCGTACAAGCGCTTGAGCGTGGCATCTGCCGCCTCGTTGATCTGCGATCGCTGTTCCGGAGCACTGGCTTGCGAATTGGGCATCGTCGTGGTGCAGGCCGTCATGCCCAGCGCTGCCAGCCCAAGAACCAGAGCGGCGCCGCTGCGGCGGAAAGAGGAAAGGGGATTTGTTTTCATGGTGATCTCCGTTGAAGAACTGCACCACGTATGCAATTGGCATGCCGCCCCTCGCCGCGCCCCTCATCCCCTTGCCGAGCCGCCGTCCAGCGCCCCGCCACGGAGCGGTCCAGCCACGCTCCTACTTTTGGCTGGCCTGCCGGAAAGCCTAGGTTGAACGCCCGCTGTCGCTCCCGCCCCACCC
>JAJUFT010000025.1 GCA_029263615.1 Alcaligenaceae bacterium
ACAGCGCGCTGAGCTTCTTCATGGCGATTCTCCTTGGACTGCGCTGGGTTGGGGGTGGAAGGCAAAGCTGTGTTGCACCGACCAGTGCAGGGTGCTGGCCTGCCCTTCGGTCAGTGTGGGCGCGCGGTCGTCATTCATGGTCTTGACGATCACGCGGGTGCCGTCGGCCAGCTCAAAGTAATAGCGGATGAAGTCGCCCACATAGTGTTGAGCCACGAAGCGGGCATTCAGCACATTGGAGCCGACAGGCGGCGGTGTATCTACAGTGGATATATTAAGCTTTTCCGGCCGGACCGACAGCACACAGGCACCGGACGCATCGCGGAAGTTGCCCTGAGCGGCACGCAATACGGTGCCATCGCTGAGGGTGACGCGCACCGTCTGGTCGGATTCCAGGTGGCCGGAACCCCTGACCAGATTATTCTCGCCGATGAAGCCTGCCACGAAGGCGTTGGCAGGCTGTTCATACAGTTCGTCGGGCGACGCGTATTGCTGGACCACGCCATGGTTGAAGACGGCGATGCGGTCCGACATGGTCAGGGCCTCGGCCTGATCGTGCGTGACGTACACCATGGTGCAGCCCAGCTTGCGGTGCAGGCGGGAAATTTCGAACTGCATCTGCTCGCGCAGCTTCTTGTCCAGAGCGCTCAGAGGTTCGTCCATGAGCACCAGCGCCGGTTCGAAGATCAGCGCCCGCGCGAGGGCGATGCGCTGGCGCTGCCCCCCGGACAGTTGTGCCGGATGGCGGTCGCCGAAGTCTTCCAGTTCCACCAGTTTCAGGTATTGCGCCACGCGCTCGCGTATTTCTGAACGGGGCATCTTGCGCACCCGTAAGGGGTAGGCAAGGTTTTCGGCCACCGTCATGTGCGGAAAGAGGGCATAGTTCTGGAACACCATGCCGATGTTCCGCTCGTAGGGCGCGACGCGAGTGATCGACGCGCCGCCAATGCGGATGTCCCCGCTACTGACATGCTCGAAACCGGCCAGCATCATGAGCACCGTGGTCTTGCCCGAGCCGGATGGCCCGAGCAGGGTGACGAATTCACCGCGCCGCACATCCAGGTTGAAGTCCCGCACGACCAGCGTCTGGCGGTCGTACGTTTTCTTGACGTTTCTAAAGCTCAGGAAAACGTCGGAATCTTCTGTCATGTGAATGAAATAGGGGGTTGCTTTGCCTGCATTGTGCCCTCTTAACCCCGTTTGCGCACAATCCGGGTATTCCCCCTGAAGCCCGTTCCGTTTTGTCTTATCCTTCACCTTCGCCCCGAAAGGGTGTCGGAGTTTGCCCCCGCGGGCACTTTCGGAGTTCAAGATGCGTTTCATCCATGCTGCAGACATTCACCTCGACAGCCCGCTGCGCGGCCTGGGAAGCTACGAGGACATGCCTGTCGACATTGTTCGCGGGGCCACGCGCGCCGCCTTCACTCGGTTGGTGGATGAAGCGCTGTCGCTGGAAGTGGATTTCATGGTGATTGCCGGGGATCTCTATGACGGCGACTGGAAGGACCACAATACCGGGCTGTACTTTGCGCGCCAGATGGGCCGGCTCCGGGCGGCCGGCATCCCGGTGTATCTGCTGCACGGGAATCATGACGCGGAAAGCGTCATGACGAAGCGCCTCGACCTGCCTGACAATGTGCATGTCTTTCCCGCTCGGGCACCCGCCACCTTCCGTCTGGATGCGCACCGGGTGGCCCTGCACGGGCGCAGCTTTCCGGAAGCGGCCGTGACCGACAACATCGCCGCGGCGTATCCCGCCCCGGTGCCGGGGTACTTCAATATCGGCGTGTTGCACACGGCACTGGAAGGCAATGCCCGCCATGCCAACTACGCGCCCTGCAGCCTGGAGCAGCTGCATGCCAGCGGCTACCAGTATTGGGCCCTGGGCCATGTCCACGAATACCGGGTGTTTCCCGGGCCGGTGCCGGTGGTCTTCCCGGGCAACCTGCAGGGGCGCCACATCCGCGAGCCGGGTGCTCGGGGCGCCGTGCTGGTCAGCGCGGGAGACGACCAGATCGCTTCCGTCGAGCGTCTCGAGGTGGACGTGCTGCGCTGGCATGAATTGCGGTTCGATGTTTCCCCGCATGAAACGCGGGGGGAGCTGCTGGCGGCCATCGGTCGGGGCCTGGAAGACGTCCTCCGACAGCAGCCTGACAACAAGCCCTGTGTACTGCGCGTCGTCCTGGAAGGGGAGTCGCCCCTGTACGGCGAGCTCCAGGCGGGTCGCGCGCAATTGCGCGCCGATGTGGTGGCGCGCATGGCGGGCGTGAGCGACGGCCAGCTGTGGCTGGAGAAACTGCGGCTCGATATCCGGCCGCCGGGCCGAAAGGCGTCGGGCGCCGTGTCCGATGATGTGGCCGCCCTGCTCGCCGCGGCGGTGCACGATCCGGCTTTCCACGAGAGCTTTCTCGAAAGTCTTCAGGGGCTGAGCGAGCGGGCCAGTTTCGCGCTGGCAGACGAACCTGTCTTCAAGGCGCTGCGCGAAAGGCAGGTCGAGGGCATTCTGCAGGAGGCGGCCGCCGCTGTCCTGGATCGTCTGGGAAGGGAGGGCTGACATGCGCTTCGAAACATTCGAACTGGCGCGCTACGGTCACTTTTCGGATCATCGTCTGGTCTTTCCCCATCAGGAAACCGATTTCCATCTGGTCTTTGGTCGCAACGAGGCCGGCAAGTCCACTCTGCGTCAGGCCTTCCACGATCTGCTCTTCGGCATCCCCATGCGGACGCCCATGGCCTTTCTTCACCCCGGGCCTGATCTCGCACTGAACGCAGTGCTGTCGGGCGAAGCCGGCTCATTGGCCATGGGGCGACGGCGCAAGACCCGGGGCGGGCTGGTCGACACGGCGGGAGAGCCCCTGGCGGCCGAGGTCCTGGAACGCTGGCTGGGCGATGTCACGCCCGCCTTCCATGAGCGCATGTTCGGTCTGGATCATCGCCGCCTGGAGGAGGGCAGTCGCGCCATGCTGCAGGCGGGGGACGACGTCGATTCCGTGCTGTTCCAGGCGGCGGCCGGGGTGGCCACACTCAACCGGGTACTGGCTTCTCTGCGGGAAGAGGCCGACCGACTGTGGGCACCCCGCGCCAGCCGCAACCGGGCCTGGTACGAGGCGGCCGAGCGCTTCAAGGAAGCCGACAAGACCCTGAAGGCTGCCACGGTGCGGCCCACGGCCTGGAGCGCAGTGCAGGGCGAAAGCCGGCGTATGGACAAGGCCTTCCTTGAGGCACGCGACCGGTGTGCCCAGCTGCAGGCGCGCATTGGCGAGCTCGAGCGCATGCGGCGCGTGGCACCGTTGCTGACCCAGATTCGCGACCTGGAAGCGCGGCTTCAGGCGCTCGATGCGGGGGAGCAATCCCCCCTGCTGCAATTCGAGGCAGACTTGCTGGCGCTGGAGGAAATGCGTGTGCGCGTTTCCGGGCATGCGGCGGACCTCACCCGGAACGAGGCGCGGGCCCGCCTGCTTCAGGAAGAATTGGCGCAGGTCTGGCGCCAGTTGGGCCGGCCGGTCAAGGAAGGCTTTTCGCTTCCGGAGCAAGACGCATTCGTCGCGTCCCTGCCGCCTGAGCCCTTGCGCAGCGAAATTCGCCAGTGCCTGGAGGAAGGCAAGGAGCTGCGTCGGCGCCGCGAGGCGGCCGATGAAGCCCTACAGGCCCGCATTGTGGAAATCCAGGAACTTCGCAACCGCATTGCTTCACTGCCCACGCAGACCGTGAGCACGGCCTTGCGTCACGCTCTCAAGTCAGCCACGGCGGCCGGCGACCTGGAAGCCACCCTGCAGGGGCTGGAAAACCGGGTCCGTCAGGAAGGGGCGGCGCTTGAGCAGCGTCTGGCCGCCTTGCGTCAGCCCGGGCTTTCCATCGATCTCACCGATCCGGAGGCCATGCTGGCCTGGCTCGAGGCCATGCAGCCGTTTCCGGCTGCGTCCCTCTCCGAATTCGTGCAGAGGCGGCAGAATCTGGCCGCCGAACGCGAGGCGGCGGCCAAGCGGGTGGCGGAAGCGACACGGGAGCAGCAGGCCGCCGAGCTGCGCCTGGAACAGTTCCGACGGGCCCACGACACAGTGTCTCGCGAAGAGGTGCTGGCCGCGCGACGCGAGCGCGACGCTCTGTGGGAAGCGCTGGCCTCCGGAACCCGCAGCCTGACCGAGCACGCTGCGCAGTTTGCCACATTGATGCGGGCGGCTGATGGCTTGGCCGACCGCCATCTGAATGCCGTGGGCGATGCCGCGCGCCAGCAGGCGCTGGAACATGAATGCGAGCGTGCCGCCCTGACGGTACAGGGGCTGCAACAGCATCATGATCAGCTGGCTGGGAACCTGGCCGACTTCGATGCACGGTGGTACGAGGAATGCCGGCGCCGCGGTCTTCCTGCCTTGTCGCCGACCGCCCTGCAGGGCTGGTTGCCGGGTCGTGAAGCCGCCTTGCAGAGCGGTCTGCGGGCGGCGATGACCCGCGAAGAACTCGTAGCGGGCCGCCGGCGCATGGGCGGCCTGCATGGGGAACTGCTGGCGGCGCTGAAAGCTGAAATGGGTGGCACAGACGCCGCACTCGAGCCAATGAGCGTTTCCCGACTCTGTGATCATGCCCGCTCGCTGCTGGAAAGGGCCGAGGAAACGCGCGCCAGGCGTGAAGCCCTGACCGCGCAGCGGGAACGCCTGGAGGCCCTGCTGCCCGCCCTGGAAAGCGAATGCCGGCGCAGTGAGGAAGCCGTCCGGCAGTGCCGTCAGCGCCGCGAGGGGGCGCTGGACCGTGCCGGGCTCCCGGCCGAAGCGGATGACGCCTACGTGGAATCGGCGCTGGGCCTGTTCGGGGAAGCCGATCAGCGACTTCAACAATTGCGCATGCTCGCGGCCGAGCGGGCCCGCCTTCAGGAAGAAGTCCGTCTTTTTCTGTCGGATGTCGGCGCCCTGGCGGCGCGGCTGGGCCAGGCGGTGGCGGCCGAAAACGCACCGGATTTCGTGAGACGCTGTCTGGCCGAGCTGGCCCCCTTGCGGGCCGCTCAACAGGCTGGCGAGCAGGCGCACCAGCAGTGGGTGGCCCTGAACGCGCAGTTGCTGGAGGCGGGCGAAGGGCACGACCGGGGACAGCTGGAAGCCGCCTTGGCCGACGTCGATCTTTCCGTGCTGGCGGCCGACATCCAGTCCCTTCAGCTGGAACTGGAAGAGGCGGGACATGAACGCGACCGGCTGGCGGTCGAACGCCAGAATGCGTTCAATGCGCTGCAGGCGATTTCCGGCAGCGACGAGGCCGCCCAGGCGGAGGCCCGGCGCCAGGAAGCCCTGGCCGATATGGCAGAAGTGGCCGAGCAGTTTGTCCGGGTGCACGCCCAGGCCTGTCTGTTGGAACACATTGCCGAACAGTATCGCGAGCGCAGCCAGGGGCCATTGCTGGCACGGGCGGGTGAACTGTTCGGCCGCCTGACACTGGGTGGCTGGTCGGGCCTGGTCGTGGACGGAGAAGCGGCCACCTTGCTGGCCCGCCGGGCCGATGGCCGGTTGGTGCCGCTGGAAGGGCTCAGTGACGGCACGCGCGACCAGCTCTACCTGTCCTTGCGGCTGGCGGCGCTGAGCCTGTACCTGGACAGCGCGCGACCCATGCCTTTCATTGCCGACGATCTCTTCATCAATTATGACGATGCCCGCACCCTCGCCGGCCTGCGTGAACTGTGCGAGGTCTCGCGCCGGACACAGGTTATCTTCCTGACACACCACGCCCATATGGTGGAGCTGGCGCGCGACCATCTGGCTGGGCAGATTCAGGTGGTCGAGCTGTAGGTCGCCGTGGCTATACTGATCGTCCGAGACAAAAAACCAAAAGGAGACCAGCTCGTGCCTCAACCCGACCACATCTGTGCCTACCCGGTACCCGACCCCGCCACGCTCGATGACGACCTGCAGGTGGTCTTCCAGAAGTGCATCGACAAGCTCGGCCTGGTGCCCAATGTGCTGTCCACGTACAGCATGCGGCCCCAGCGCTTGCGGAACTTCCTCACCCTGTACAACGAGATCATGTTCTCGGAGTCGGGTCTGAGCAAGCTCGAGCGTGAAATGGTGGCCGTGGTCGTGTCCAGCGCCAACCGCTGCTATTACTGCCTGGTGGCGCATGGCCAGGCGGTGCGCGCGCTGTCGGGGGACCCCCAGCTGGGCGAGATGATGGCCATGAATTACCGGGTCGCCCCGCTGGATGCCCGGCAGCGGGCCATGCTGGATTTTGCCTGGAAACTCACCACCACACCCTTCGACGTGGGCGAGGCCGATCGGCAGGCGCTGCACGACGTCGGCCTGAGCGCCGAGGATGTCTTCGATCTGTCGGAGACCGTGGCGTTCTACAACTTCTCGAACCGCATGGCCACGGCGCTGGACATGATGCCGAACCCCGAATATCACGCCATGGATCGCGCGCCCGAATAGTCGGGCGTGGCGCCATTACCGGCGTCTACGTGATCAGTGCAATGGTGGCGCTGATGGTGATGAACGATGCCACGGTGCAAAGCAGCAGGGCGGCCGAGCACTGGTCTTCCAGGCCGTAGCGCACACCCAGAATGGGGAAGATGCTCAACATGGGCGCCGCGGCGAACAGGATGCCGGCCTGACGCATTTCCGGGCTCAGGCCCGGCAGCATGAGGAAGATGAGGGCGGTCAGTGCAGGGTGCAGAATCAGCTTGACGGCCGAAATCAGGCTGGCATCGGCCAACATGCCCTTGGGACGCAGCCCGTACAGGTTGCCCCCCACCGCGAACAGGGCCACGGGTGCGGCCGTCGTGGCCAGCATGTCCACCACCTGCAGCGGGACACCGCCCAGCGGAATCTGGAAGGCCGACAGAAACAGACCGATCGCGATCGCGATCAGCAGCGGGCTGCGGACCAGTCCCTTCAGGGTGGCTGTCAGCCGCTTGCGCCACCTCACTTCGCCTTGTGTGGCACCCGCATCGGCCAACGCCATCGCCAGCGGGATCATCAGGGTCGTTTCCACCAGAATGGTCATGGCCACGCCACGCGCCGCCGGCTCGGTGCCCAGCACCATCGCACAGATGGAGGCGCCCATGAAACCCGTATTGGCCGAGGACATGCCCAGCCCCGCCATGCTGCTCCCGCTCAGGCCTGCCCCACGCAACCGTCGGTAGAAGACCATCCCCCCGGCAAAAAGCAGCAGCGAGGCCAGGCCGTACCCGAGCAGGAAGCTGCCGTCCAGCGATGCCGCCAGAGGCTTGTTGGCCATGCCCCGGATGATCATGGCGGGCAGGGCAATGGTGATGATGAACTTGCCCATGCCGCGTGTGGCTTCCTGGCTGACGAGCCGGGTGGTGACACACACATAGCCTAGGCCGATGAGGATGAAAACCGGGGCGGTGAGAGAGAGGATGTCGAGCACGGCAGAATTGTACTGCCGCGCTATCTCGGCGAATTCGCTTATTTCCGTAAGAAATAAGCTAAGAGAAAATTAATGTTTTTAAGAATAAACTGTGAGGAATAAAGTGTCGGCTAGACCGCCACTCAAATCCATGTGACCGCTGTGCTGTCCCGCAGGCAGTGGCCAGACCGACACGACATGAAATTTTCCTTCCAGAACGTGCAGAAATCCTTCGGCGACCTTCAGGTCATCGAGGGATTCGACCGCCGCATTGACGACGGAGAACTGGTGGCCCTGGTGGGGCCGTCCGGCTGCGGTAAATCCACGCTGCTGCATATGGCAGCGGGGCTGGAAAAACCGAGCGCGGGCAGTGTGCTGGCCGATGGCCGTCCGATTCGCGGGCCACATCCCGAGCGAACCCTGATGTTCCAGGAAAATGCGCTGTATCCGTGGCTGACCCTTGAACAGAACGTGGCGCTGGCGCTGGAATTCCAGCGAGTGGAAAAACGCAAGGCGCTGGCCGCCGCACGCGAATGGCTGGCCAAGGTGCAGCTCTCGGGCTTCGAGCAGTATTTTCCCAGCCAGGTGTCTGGTGGCATGCGCCAGCGCGCCGCCCTGGCCCGTGCCTTCGTCTCGCACCCAAAGGCGCTCTTGTTGGACGAGCCCTTCGGCGCTCTGGATGCCCTGACCCGCATGACGCTGCAGGATGCGCTGCGCACCCTGATCCGCGAGGCGGGCCCCACCGTTCTGCTGGTGACGCACGATGTGGACGAGGCCCTGTTTCTGGCCGACCGCATCCTGGTATTCAGCCCCCGGCCGGCCAAGGTGCTCAAGGAGTTCAACCTGGCCCACCACGAAAAAACGCACGATCTGTCGGAATTCGCGCCCATGCGACGCGAAATTCTCGAGTTGCTGGGCATCGAAGCCCAGACGACTCACGCATTGAATTCTGTACCCAACCATCCCGTCGAGGAAGCCGCATGAAGTTCACCCGTTATCTGATTCCCGCCCTCACTGCGCTGGCCTTGTCCACGCAGGCCTATGCCGCCGAAAAGCTGCGTGTGGGCTATTTGCGCGTGATGGACGACGCGCAGGCGATTGCCGCCTATGAAGGCGGTCTCTATAAGAAGCACGGGCTGGACGTGGAGCTGGTCGAATTCAGCTCCGGCACCGACCTCATCAAGGCCATTGTGGGCGGCCAGCTGGACACCGGGGTGCTGGGGTTCACGAACGCGGCCTCCTGGTCGTCGCGCGGGGCCGATCTCAAGGTGGTGGGCGGCGCCCAGCATGGATTCCACGCCATCGTGGTGCGGGAAGATTCCGGCATCAAGACCGTGGCAGACCTCAAGGGCAAGACCCTCGCATCGCAACGGGAAGGCAGCACCGCAGACACTGTCCTGCGTGGCGTGGTGCTCAAGGACGCCGGTCTGGAGCCCGGCGACGTGAACGTGCTGGGCGTGAGCCCGCAGGTCGCGGTGCAGTCGCTGGTCGGCAATCGCGTCGAAGCGGCTTTCCTGTTCGAACCGCAGGCCCGCATTGCCCAACTGGTGGCCCCCACGCGCCAGATCTATGAAATTGGCGAGGTCTGGCCCTTCCCGTGCATGGTGGTGATCACCTCGGGCGAAGTGCTGAAGGAACGCAAGGAGGCCGTCTGGAAGTCGCTGGACGCGCAACGCGACGCCATCGAACTGCTTGAGAATCAGCCCGATGAGGCCGCCAAGCTGATCGCGTCCTACTTCATTGCCGAGCCCACGCTCAAGACCCTGGACGGCAAGGAAATTCCGCGCGAACAGGTCATCAGTGACGCCATCAAGAGTCAGACCTTCAGCCCCATCCTGACCCCTCAGGAAATTGAACGCATGCAGGAAATTGCCGACATCATGCAGTCTCAGGGTTCGCTCAAGACCCGCGATGGTGGGCGCTTCGATGTCTCGAAGATCGTCGACCTCGAGTGGCAGCAAGCCCGCAACCTGTAATCCTGGAACCCTGACTCCCTGGAACCCCGGGCCGCCCCGCCGCGGCCCGTTTTGACTGAAGCTGATGAGTACACAGAAGCAATTGTCCCGGCCCCTCAAGCAAGCGGCCATGGGTGTGGCCGTCCTGGTGATCCTTCTGATCTGGCAATCGGCCGCCTGGTCGCTGCCGGACTTTCTCATGCCCGATGTGAGCGACGTCGTGCGCCGGCTGGGCGAGGATATCGCCTCGGGCGACTTTCGGGCAGCGCTGGCCGGCAGTCTGACGCGGCTCGGGCTGGGTTATGGCTTCGCCTTGCTGTTCGGGGTGGGCTTCGGCCTGATCGGGGCCTTGCTGTTTTTCTTCCGAGAAGTGCTCAAGAACGCCATCATCATTCTGCAATCCATTCCTTCCATTGCCTGGGTGCCGCTGTTCCTCATCATGATGGGCTTCGGCAACATGCCGATCATCGTGGTCATTGCGCTGTCGGCTTTCTTTCCTGCAGCGCTGTCGGTCATGAATGCCACCGAAAGTGTCCTGGCCGTGCACGTTTCGGCCGCGCGCGTCATGGGTGCCTCGCGCTGGGCCATGGTGCGCCGTGTCTACCTGCCTGCCGTGATGCCGGAACTGATCACCGGCGCGCAGCTGGCCTTCGGTAATGCCTGGCGGGCACTGATCTCGGCGGAAATGCTGATCGGTTTCGGCCAGGGTCTGGGGCGCACACTGGCCTACTCGGGGGAGACCGCCGACATGCTGGGCGTGATGTCCAACATCCTGACCATTGCCGTTCTGGCCACCCTGATCGATCAGGTCCTGCTGGAAAACCTCAAGCGCAAGGTGCTGCGGTATCAATATGTCTGAGTCCATGAAGCGCGGGCGTGCGAGGGCGCGCCGCTGGGGTCTGGCGATGGCGCTGCTGGCTGCCATGCTTCCCCTGACGGATCGAGTGACGGCCGAGCCGGCGCCCGTGGTGCTGGGCATGCACTATGTGGCGCCGCCGCACGTTCCTGGTGCCAAGGTCCGCACACCGGAAGGCCTGGCACCGGTGCTGGCCGAGCGTCTGGCGAAGGCGCTGCCACTCCGAACCAGGGTGGTTTCCCCCGACGCGGTCCTGACGCAGAAGGAGAAGGCGGAGAAGGCCCCGGCTGACCTTTATCTGCTTCCCCTGAGTGCAGAGGACGCCCGCCGCGTGAAGGGACACGTCATTCCCACGGGATACCGCGCCGGCATCATGGCCATCATGCGTACCGATACCGATATTCACGCCTGGGAAGACCTTCGTGACCGGACCGTCTGCCTAGCCGAAGGCAGTGGCCTGACGGGGCAACTGGCGGCCCGCCACGGGGCCCGTGAGATCGTGACGCGGGCCCCCGCCGATGCCTTGCTGAAGCTGCGCATTGGCGAGTGCGATGCAAGCGTCCATGATTCCACGCTGCTGGAAGCGCTGCTGCAATTCCCCGAATGGCAGAAATTCTCGGCGCGGCTGCCCGTCCTGGACGAACGCGATCTGTCCTTCATCGTGCCGGATTCTTCTGCGGCCCCGACCGAGGTGCTGCAACATCACGTTCAGGCGTGGCAGGAAGGTGGCGTGCTTGCCCAGCTGACCGAGCAGGCTGCACGGGACATCGCCTTCGAGGTGTATATGGACCAGGAAGTGCCGGACTGCCACTGAGTGGATTCCGCTCAACCCACGTGGACGGGGAGGAGCGGGACAGGGGAGGAGCGGGACTCGAATTACAATGGGGCTTTCCTCTGACGGAGCAGAGTCCCATGACGACTTCTGCACAACGCGACGGCTTTACTTCCACACTCGGGGTACTGGCCGCTACGCTCGGCTCGGCCGTCGGCCTGGGCAATATCTGGAAATTCCCGGCCCTCACGGGCGCCAATGGCGGCGCTGGTTTCCTTCTTGTTTACCTGTTCGCGACGCTGCTGGTCGGTCTGCCGGTCATGATCGCGGAAATCACCTTGGGGCGCCGTGCACGCGCCAACCCCATCGCCGCCCTGAAGGGCATGGCGCCGGGCAGGCCGTGGTGGCTGGTCGGGGTGTCGGGCATGGTGGCAGCCTTCATGATCATGGCCTTCTATTCCGAGGTGGTCGCCTGGGTGTTCGCCTACGTGTGGAAATCGCTGGAAGGCTCGGCCCTGAGCAGCGACGCCGCGGTCACCGAAGGGGCTTTTGCGGCGCTGGTCGCCAGCCCCTGGCAATCCCTGATCTGGCAATGGGTGGTGCTGCTGCTCATTGGCGGCATTCTGTTGCGCGGCGTGGCGCGCGGTATCGAGGCCGTCACCAAGCGGCTCATGCCCCTGCTGTTTCTGCTGCTGGCCGCGCTGTGCGTGTTCAGTCTGACCCTGGACGGGGCGCGCGAAGGCCTGGCCTTTCTCTTCAGCCCGGATTTTTCCCGGGTGAATGCCGGGGTCGTCCTGACCGCCGTCGGGCTGGCCTTTTTCAAGATGTCGATCGGCATGGGCACCATGATGACCTATGGCAGCTACTTCCGTGCTGATCAGAACATCCCTCAGACGGCGGCCCGCGTCATGTGTGCCGATCTGGCGGTTTCGCTGCTGGCGGGCATCGCCATTTTCCCTGCGGTCTTCACATTCGGCTTCGAACCGACCGCCGGGCCGTCGCTGGTTTTCATCACCCTGCCGGCCGTGTTCGCGCAGCTTCCCTTCGGCCAGGGGCTGATGTTCGTCTTCTTCGTACTCACCTCCATCGCCGCCATTGGCGCCATGCTGTCCCTGCTGGAAGTGCCGGTGCTGGTACTGCATGAACGCCTGGGCATGAAGCGGTCGAACGCCATTGCCGTGTGCGTGCTGATCGTCGGGGTGCTGGGGGCCGGGTGTGCCTTGTCCATGAATCTGCTGGCCGACTGGCGGGTCCAGGGCCGGAATCTCTTCGACCTGATGGACTTCCTGTCATCCAACGTGCTGCTGCCTCTGGGCGGCATCCTGATCGCCCTGTTCACGGGCTGGGTCTGGGGCAGGGATGCCTTCAGCAGAGCGGTCTCCAACGAGGGCAGCCTGGACAACCGCCGTCTGGCGGGCGGCCTGGTGCTGATTCTGCGCTATGTGTCGCCCCTGCTGATCTTCATCGTCATGCTCAATGGGCTGGGCTTCATTTGAGCGACACACCGTTGCCGTTGGACATCACGCAGGCGGGGTCGGAGGCACGGCTGCCCTGGTAGCCGGCTTGGGTGACGTGCGCGCCGGGGGGCACGTCATTGATCAGCCACACATTGCCGCCAATGGTGCAGCCCTTGCCCAGCGTCACCCGGCCCAGGATGGTGGCGCCGGCGTAGATGACGACATCGTCTTCCACAACGGGGTGGCGCGGCAGACCCTTGGTGAGGGAGCCGTCGGCATCGGAAGGAAAGCGTTTGGCGCCCAGGGTGACATGCTGGTAGATGCGCACGTTGTTGCCGATGATGGCCGTCTCGCCGATTACCACGCCGGTGCCGTGATCGATGAAGAAATGTTCGCCGATGGTGGCGCCCGGGTGGATGTCGATGCCGGTTTCCGAATGGGCCATTTCGCTGCACATGCGGGCCAGCAGCGGCAGGTCGAGCTTGTAGAGCTGGTGCGCGATGCGATGGTGAATCATCGCGTGCAGACCGGGGTAGCACAGAAGAATTTCGTCCACACTGCGCGCAGCCGGGTCACCGGCATAGGCGGCCAGGGTGTCGGAATCGAGTTTGCGCCGGATGTCCGGCAAGGCTTCTGCGAACTGCTGAACCAACTTCACGCAATGCGCTTCGAGCTCTTCGTCGGGCAGGGGTTGGCTGCGGTGCTGGTAGGCCAGTTCAAGGCGAACCTGGCCGAGCAGGGCATGGAGGGCGGAATCCAGCGTGTGGCCCACGTAGAAATCTTCGCTTTCCTGACGCAGGTCGATGGGCCCCAGACGCATGGGAAACAGTACCCCGGTCAGGTCCTTGATGACCGTCTTGACGGCCTCGGGCGAAGGAAAATTGCGCCCGCCCGATTCCAGGGGCCGGCCTTGCGACACGCGCCATTGCTGGCGGATGTAGGCCAGTTCGGAAACGATGGGTTGAATGTTGAATACAGCCATGGGTCGGTTACCTGCGTAAGCTCAGGAAAATGAGTGAATCATAGCAATCGGGGCGTCGGCGTCGCCACCGGGTGTCAAGGGGGCGGCCACTTCAAAGCAGGAGAAGAAGCGCTCCAGGTCGGCCGGGTTGCCCTCAAGGCGGCACTCTCCCGCTGCCAGCGCACTCTGCAGCGGCTGCTTGCCGTAGGCCAGTCTGAGCACGACCACGGGGTCGGCATGGAGCACGGCGCTGGCCCAGCCCCCGGCCTCGGCCGGATGGCAGGGGGGTGCGCCCCGCGCCACGGCGAGGCTCTGCCGGGCGATCGCCAGATGGTAGGCGTGGTCGCCCATGACCAGGGTGACCCGGCAATCGGGCCCCGTTGCGCGCTCGGGGACGAACATCGCTTTGAAGGAAAGCGCCATGGCGTCGGCCGTCAAGGGCCGGCCGCGCACGAAACCCGGTGAACGAACGCCCCATTTGAGCAGTTCCAGCAAGGCGCTTTCCAGTTGCATGCCCCAGGGAGTCAGGGCGTAGACGCGGCACGCGGCGGGCGGCTGAAGCTGGCGGCGCTCCAGCACACCGGCCGCTTCCAGGTCGGCCAGGCGCTGGCTCAGCACATTGGGGCTGATGCCTGTCAGGTTCTGGCGCAGGTCCGAAAAGCGCCGCGGGCCGAGGAGGAGCTCGCGCACCACGAGCAATGCCCAGCGTTCGCCCACGAGATCCAGCGCATGCGCTGCGGCACAGCCATCGTCATAGCTGCGCCGGGTTCGCGGTGCAGGATCTGCACGTGTGGCAGGGCGATGCGCGGGCAGCGAAGTGGCCGGCCGCGAGGACTTGCGCGTTTTTCTGGCAAGGTTGGGACTCTTCATGGGCAGAGTATAGAGGCATAGTCCTGAAATACACTTTGTTAGTATTAATTTAGGACTAAAGCGCTATAGTGGGTAGACCGGATCCACTGCCGCAGTCGCCATGTCGCTTTCTTTTTTCTGTGGCAGCCCTTTCCCCCGGTGAGGAGACTTGCATGGACAGGAATGTTGAAACGGTGAACCCCCAGACTGAAATCATGGCTCTGTACCAGCAGTGGCTGGCGGCGGTGCGCAAGAAGGATGTCAACGCCATCGTGGCTTGCTATACGGACGACGTGCTGGCTTTCGATGCCATCATGACCCTCCAGTTCAAAGGCAAGCAGGCCTACCGTGATCATTGGCAGCAATGCATGGACTTTTGCCCGGCCGGCGACAAGGAGATGATCTTCGAGTTGCATCAGCTGAACGTGCAGGCACACGGCGACACGGCCTACTCCCATGCCCTGACGCGTTGCGGCTTCAAGGAAGGGGAAAAGATCGATGCCTCCTGGATGCGCATGAGCTCCGGTCTGCGGCGTGAAAACGGCCAGTGGAAGATTGCGCACGAACACTTTTCTGCGCCGGTGGAAATGCCTTCGGGCAAGGCCATGTTCTATCTGACCCCGGATGAAGCGCCGGGCGTTCGGCCGGTTCCACAGGGCATGTCGACGGTGACGCCCCACCTGGTGTGCAAGGATGCGCGCGCCGCGATGGACTTCTACCGGCGGGCGTTTGGCGCGATGGACATGCCGCAGGGCACGCTCGAACTGGATGGTGCATTTCTGCACGGGGAGCTCATGATTGGCGATTCCGTGGTGATGATTGCCGAAGAAAACGAGCAGTGCGGCAGTGTTAGTCCCAGCACCCTGAAGAATACGACGGTGAGCCTGCATCTGTACTTTCCCGATGTCGATCAGGCTTTTCAGAAAGCGGTGAAGGCGGGCGCAAAAGTCATGCTGGAGCCCACGGAAATGTTCTGGGGCGATCGCTTCGCGGTGGTGGAGGACCCGGAAGGGCATCGCTGGTCCCTGGCCACCCACGTTCGAGATCTGACGCCCGAGCAGGTCAACCAGGAGGCACGCGAATTCATGGCCCAGATGGCCCAGATGGCCAAGTGACGTTGCGGCGGAGGGTGCGCGCCCTTGCCAACTTGAGGGCGCGCAGCGCAGCTCTGCAGCAAAAAACAGAGGCGGCCACACTGGCCGCCTCTTTCTTTGAGGGCGCATGCCGCGCTTATTCCGCGGGTGCGCTCACCGGGGCGGACGTGTGGGCCGCGCCGCCATCATTCTTGAAGCGCTGGAACAGCGTGGCAGCGATCGGTCCGCTGATGTTGTGCCAGACGCTGAAGATGGCACTGGGGACGGCCGCCAGGGGCGAGAAGTGCACGGAGGCCAGTGCAGCGCCCAGGCCGGAGTTCTGCATGCCGACCTCGATCGAGAGCGTCTTGCGCTGCGCAACGTTGAAGCCAAACAGCTTCGCCAGGACGTAGCCGATAAGCAGCCCCAGGCCATTGTGCAGGACGACCACACCGAAGATCAGCAGGCCGGAGGTTGCAATCCGTTCCTGATTGCCGGCGACCACGGCCGCTACGATGGCCACGATCGCCACGACGGACACCAGGGGCAGCACGTCCACGCAGGCCTTGACGCGCTTGCCCAGCAGATACTGGGCGATCACGCCCAGCACGATGGGCAGAATGACGACCTGGACGATCGACCAGAACATGGCGGCGGCGCTGACTTCCAGCCAGGCGCTGGCCAGCAGGTAGATGAGCGCGGGCGTGACTACGGGTGCCAGCAGGGTGGTGACGGAGGTGATGGCAACCGACAGGGCGACGTCGCCGCGCGCCAGGTAGGTCATCACGTTGGAGGCGGTGCCTCCGGGGCAGCACCCCACCAGAATGACGCCAATGGCAATTTCCGGCGGCAGCGCCAGCATCTTGCACAGCAGCCAGGCCAGACCGGGCATGATGATGAACTGGCCGAGCACGCCGATCAGCACGGTGAGCGGGCGGCGGCCGACTTCAGCGAAGTCGTCCTTGGAAAGCGTCAGACCCATGCCGAACATGATGATGCCCAGCAGCGTCACGACGTACGGACCGATCCATTTGAACTGGTCAGGGAAATAAAAGGCGAGAAAAGCAAAAAGCAGCGTCCAGACGGCAAAAGTCCTGCCGATGAACTGGCTCAGGCGAGCGAGGGCCTGCATGATGGGATCCTTGTGAAACGAAAACGGAATGATTTCGGCCACCGGTGTCCTGGCCGCAGGATGGTGCGGGGAGGGCGGATGGACGCACGGGGGTGGGGTGCGCCAAAAACAAAGCGTCGCCGCTTCGGCGACGCTGGGTAGCGTGTAAACCCTTATTCTACTACGCTCTCTATTGTGATATGTAACACGCGCCCGGGCGTCACGCCGGCAGAGCGTGTTCGACGACGAGCTGCACACTCACCCGGCCGTTCCATTCATTGCGATCCAGCCGGTAGGCCAGTTGGGCCCGTTCCGGCAGCATCTGGGCATGGTTGAACCAGATGGCGTCGAAACGCTGTGATCCGCGCTGCAGGAAGAGCTTGAGGTGCTTGTCCTTCAACAGGCGCTGGTGCAGCACCGTGAAGGTGTCACGGAACACCGGGGCCGGGAAACCGGCCCCCCAGACTTGTTCCTGAAGCAGGCCGGCCACTTCAATGGTGGCGAAGTCCGGTTCCAGTGAGCCATCCGTTTCGATGACCGGCTCGAACCGGTCCGTGCCGGAAAGTTCCCGCACCGCGGCATCAAAGCCTTCCACGAACAGGGGGTACGCCGATTCGGCCAGGGTCAGGCCGGCCGCCATGGCGTGGCCGCCAAATTTCAGGATGATGCCGGGGTGGCGCTTGGAAACCAGATCCAGCACGTCGCGCAGGTGCACCTCGGGGACGGAACGGCCCGAGCCGCGCAAGGCGCCGTCTTCGCTGCGCGCGAAGGCCAGGGCCGGCCGCCAGTAGGTTTCCTTCAGGCGCGAGGCCACCAGGCCAACTACCCCCTGATGCCAGTCCGGGTGATAAACACAGACGCTGGCGGCGCGAGCGGGGGCTTCCTGGGTGAGCACATTCATGGCTTCTTCCCGCATGGCCAATTCAATGCTGCGGCGCTCCTGGTTGATGGCGTCGAGCTGGCGCGCCAGGGCCATGGCCTGCTCGGGGTCGTCGGTGAGCAGGCAATGAATGCCCAGGCTCATGTCCGCCAGGCGCCCGGCGGCGTTGATGCGCGGACCCAGGGCAAAGCCCAGGTCGAATGCGGTGGCGCTGCGTGGCTGGCGTCCGGCCACTTCGAATAACGCCCGGATGCCGGCCTGCATGCGGCCGCTGCGCATGCGCTGCAGGCCCTGGGTGACCAGCAGCCGGTTGTTGGTGTCCAGCCTGACCACATCGGCGACCGTGCCCAGGGCCACCAGGTCGGCCAGGTCATCCAGACGCGGGCCGTGGTCCCGAAAGGCGCCCCGCCGGCGCAGTTCAGCCCGAAGCGCCAGCATCAGGTAGAAGATCACGCCGACGCCGGCCAGATGTTTGGAGGGGAAGCCGCAACCCGGCTGATTGGGGTTCACAATGGCCAATGCATCCGGCAGCGCGTCTCCGGGCAGGTGGTGGTCGGTGATGATCACTTCCATGCCGGCCCGCTTCGCGGCTTCCACGCCGTCGATGCTGGCGATGCCGTTATCCACGGTAATGATGAGGTCGGGCTTGCCGGCGGGGTGCGTGGCCGCCAGGTCGACCACGGCGGGCGAGAGCCCGTAGCCGGTCTCGAAGCGGTCGGGCACCAGAAAGTCCACCACCGCGCCCATGCGGCGCAGGGCACGCAGAGCGACCGCACAGGCGGTGGCGCCATCGCAGTCGTAATCGGCCACCACGAGCATGCGCCGGCCCTGGGACACGGCATCGGCCAACAGGCGGGCGGCGTGCTCGGCGTGGGTCAGGTGCAGGGGAGGAATCATGGCGGACCAGCCCTGCTGGATGAGCGCCGGGTCGTCCACGCCCCGGGCGGCCCAGAGCCGGGCCAGCAGGGGGTGAATGCCGGCCGCTTCCAGGCGCTGTTGCCTCGCGGCGTCGCGCAGGCGGTCCCTCAGTTGCGGTTGGACCACCAACGCCTCCAGTCCTGTTTGCTTCCCAGCAGTTTTGACAACCAGCCCTGCCTGTCCGGTGTCAGTTCGACGATGCGGTCGCTGCCCGTCATCACCACACGGCTCGACGCATCCAGCGCGGCGAAAGCGTCGGATTCGAGCTGCTGCAGGGCCATCAGCCAGCTGCCCCAATCCTGAACCAGCGCAGGGCCCTGCAGCTGGCGCAGGACGCGCGGCGTGTCGGCCAGGTTTGAAGGGTGCAGGCGGGACGGCGCGGCGCCACCATATAGCCACAGGCTGTTGACCGGGCGCAGGCCACGCGCTTCCCGCGATTGGTTGACCGGATGGTTGAACCACAGCATTTGCAATTCGTTCACAAGGCGCCGCCAGGGCCGGCCTGCGGTATCCTGCGGCCACCAGTCATTGACCGAGGTGATGCTCACCAGCGCCGGGCTGGCGCATACCGGGCGATAATCCGCCGGCGGGTGCAGGCGCCAATGGGTGGTGTCGAAAGGTTCTGCCGCGAAGCCGCTGCCCTCGAAGTATTCTTCGGCCGCCGCGTAAAGGGCAGCGCTTTCTTCGGGGCTGATTTCCAGTTCGCTGGCGGGGATCAGGGCGGCGCCGTCACGCGCGGGCGCCACGTGCACCAGCTGTGCCAGCCAGAGCGGGTGGTCGGGCTCGAAATCTGCCTGTGTGTCGCGCGCATAGACGGCTGCCAGGCCGCAAGCTGGGCTCTCGCCATTGCCTGCCTTGAAACCGTGATGGCGCAGAAGCCAGTATTCATAGGGGGTGCAGAAGGTTTCGGCAGGTTTCGCAGAAATGATGTCCGCGTGCGCCCGCGCCAGCCAGGTGGCCAGACGGGGGGCATTTTTCTCGAGATGGGGGGCGAGCTCGTGGGCAATAGCCGCATCGGGCAACGCGCCAGGTAGTACGATCTGCATTCCACGCATTGTAGTGTTTATCGACTGAGGTGGCTTGAAAGCATGTCTTATGAGTTCTGGATAGGAGCCCGATACGCGGGGCTGGCAAGAAGCCGCCGGCGAGGCCGTTCCGGAGACCGATTCGTCTCCTTCATTGCAGCAAGCTCCATGGCCGGCATTGCGCTGGGCGTGGCGGCGCTGATCATCGTGCTTTCCGTGATGAACGGCTTTCAAGTCCAGGTGCGCGACCGCATGCTGTCGGTGCTGCCGCACATCGAGTTGTATGCGCCGGGCGTGCCTCATCAGGACGTCCTGGACAACTGGAAGGAGATTGCCGGACGCGCGAGCGCAGACGCTGCCGTGAAGGGGGCGGCCCCCTTTGTGGCGGCCCAGGGCATGATTGCCCGGGGCCAGGCGCTGCAGGGCGTGCAGTTGCGTGGCATTGATCCCACCGAGGAAGATGCCGTCTCGGGGCTTTCCGGCCAGTTCGTGGCGGGCAGCAGCGACCAGCTGAGCCCGGGCAGTTTCGGCATCGCGCTGGGGCTTCAACTGGCGCGCGCGCTGCGGGTGACGGAAGGCGACACCGTCATGGTGCTGGCGCCGCAAGGCTCGATCTCTCCGGCTGGCTTCACCCCGCGCATGCGCCAGTTCACGGTGACGGGGGTGTTTTCCACCGGCCATTATGAATATGACGCCGCGCTGGCTTTTCTGAATGTCGAGGACGCCGCTCGCGTCTTTCGTGACAGCGGCAGCAGCGGGGTCCGCCTGCAGATCTCCGACATGCAACAGGCGCCGCAGGTCGCGCGCCGGTTGCAGGCTGAGCTGCCTGGTGGCTTCGTGGCCCAGGACTGGACACAGAACAACCGCACCTGGTTTGCCGCCGTGCAGACGGAAAAGCGCATGATGTTCATCATCCTGACCCTGATTGTGGCCGTGGCAGCCTTCAATCTGTTGTCGTCGCTGGTGATGGCCGTCAAGGACAAGCGTTCCGACATTGCCATTTTGCGCAGCATCGGTGCTACCCCGCGCGAAATCGCCCGCATCTTTCTGGTTCAGGGGTGCCTGATCGGCGTGGTGGGCACGGCCCTGGGGGTGGCATTCGGCTGCCTGGTGGCCTTCAACGTCGACGTCATCGTGCCCTTCATCGAGAACCTGTTCGGCATTGAATTCCTGCCCCAGCAGATCTATTTCATCAGCCAGCTTCCCTCCGAGCCTCAGATGCAGGACATCGTCGTGGTCGGCGTCACCTCGCTGGTGCTGTCCCTGTTGGCCACTCTTTACCCCAGTTGGCGGGCCTCCGGCCTGCAGCCCGCACAGGTGTTGCGTCATGACTGAGAATCTCTCTGTTCCTCATGTTCTCCAGGCCCGGAATCTGGTCAAGCGTTACACCGAAGGTGGCACCACGGTCGAGGTCCTGCGTGATGTCAGCCTGCACATTGCCGCTGGCGAGATGGTGGCCATTGTCGGGGCCTCCGGTTCCGGAAAGAGTACGTTGCTGCATTTGCTGGGGCTGCTGGACACGCCCTCCGACGGGGATGTGGAAGTCGACGGGCAGCGGGTCGCCGGGCTGAACGAAACAGAGCGCAGTCGATTGCGCAACCGGCGACTGGGCTTTGTCTATCAGTTCCACCATCTTCTGCCAGAATTTTCCGCCGTCGACAACGTGGCCATGCCCCTCATCGTGCGTCGAGAGAAACGACCTGTGGCGCGCGAGCAGGCCCGCGAAGTGCTGGCCCAGGTGGGCCTGCAGCACCGCATGGAGCATTTTCCCGGCCAGTTGTCGGGGGGCGAGCGGCAACGGGTGGCGCTGGCGCGCGCCCTGGTGACGCGGCCCGGCTGCGTGCTGGCCGACGAGCCCACTGGAAACCTGGACCGTTACACGGCCGAGAGCATGTTCGAGCTGCTGCTCAGGGTGAACAAGGAGTTCGGAACCGCCCTGGCCATCGTCACCCATGACCCCGCCTTGGCGGCGCTGGCCCATCGGCAGCTGTACATCGAGAAGGGCAAGCTGGTGGAAAGCTGAAGTTCTCGCGTATCAGGAGGGATTCCGTGCTGATTGACACCCATTGCCATCTGGATGCATCCGAATTTGACGCGGACCGCGATGCGGTGATTGAGCGGGCGGCCGCGGCCGGGGTGAAGGCGGTGGTGATTCCCGCGGTGAGCCGCCGCAATTTCCAGACGGTGAAGCGGCTTGCCGCGTCTTTTCCCGGCGGCTTCTACACACTGGGAATCCACCCGATTGCCGTCCCTCATGCACAGGAATCCGACCTGGAGTTCTTGGCGGAGCAGGTCGAGGCGGCGCTGGACGACGCCCGCTTCGTGGGCATTGGCGAAATCGGTCTGGACTTCTTCCTGCCGGAACTCAAGACCGATGCCATGCGGGGAAAACAGGTGCGTTTTTTTGATGCGCAACTGGCGCTGGCCCAGAAGATGGACCTTCCCGTGGTGGTGCATGTGCGGCGGTCGCAGGACGACGTTCTCAAGTTCCTGCGTCGGCGCGAGGGTGTGACCGGCATTGCGCATGCCTTCAACGGCAGCTTTCAGCAGGCCGAACAGTTCCTCGCGAGGGGGTTCACATTGGGGTTTGGTGGCGCCATGACGTTTGAGCGCGCCTTGCAGATCCGGCGCCTGGCGGCTGAACTGCCGCTGGACGCCCTGGTGCTGGAGACGGATGCGCCAGACATTCCTCCCGCCTGGTTGGGGAGGCCGGGGGGCGAGCGCGCCCGCAATGAACCCGCGGAAGTGGCGCGCATTGCCGAGGAACTCGCTCTGCTGCGAGGGGAGAGTCTTCCCGCCTTGCTTGAAGCCACCGCGGCAAATGCACGTCGGGCATTGCCGCGGCTGGGGCGGGTCTGAGCGGCTCGCGCCGCTCACGTTCTTCAGTTGATCTTGAAGCCGGTCTTCTTCACCACGCCAGACCAGATCTTCTGCTCGGACACTATGAGGTCGGCCAGCTGCTGGCGAGAGGAACCCACGATGCCGAAGCCGGCGTTTTCCAGGGTGGTGCGCACCTGATCCTGCTTGAGCGCGGCCACGATGCCCTTGTTGAGGGTTTCCAGCACGTCGTCGGGGGTGCCGGCAGGCGCGAAGAAGGCGAACCAGGCACCGAACTTCACGCCGTCCATGCCTTCTTCAGCGAAGGTCGGGATATCGGGCAGCATCTTGTTGCGCTGGGCGCCGGTGATGGCCAGACCCTTCATCTTCCCGCCGGAAATCTGCGTGCTGGCCATGGCGGTGGTGATGAAGGCGCCGTGCACCTGGCCACTGACGATGGCGGTCACGGCATCGCCCGTTGAGCGGTAATGCACGGGTTCGATCTTGAATTTGCCGGCCTCCGCCAGCAGCTCGGCGCCGAAATGCCCCGGGGTGCCCGCGCCAAAGGTCGCGAAGTTGAACGAATCGGAATGGCTGTTGGCAGCCTGAACGAAGGACTTGAGATCCTTGTACGGGGAATCCACCGGGGTCACGAGCACGAAATCCGCGCGGACGGCCTCGGTGATGGGCGCCAGATCGCGCAGGGGCTTGTAGGACAGCTCCGAAGTGGTCTCGGGCGAGATGCTGATGGAACCGACTTCTCCCAGCAGAATGGTGTACCCGTTGGGGGTCGCATTGGCGACAGAATGGGCGGCGATCTGGCCACCCGCACCGGCCTTGTTTTCCACGACCACGGGCTGGCCCAGTTCCTTGGAAAGGGCTTCGCCCACCGTGCGCGCCACGATGTCCGGGCCCGTGCCGGCCGGGAATCCCACGGTCAGGCGAACGGGCTGATCGGGAAATGCTGCAGCGGCCGTCGCGGAAGCCGCGAGCATGCACATTGCGGCCATCATTTTGAGGTTGAATCGTGGTTTCATTTGTCTTCTCCAGGTGTTGTTCTTCGGGCGGTGGGGGCGAGGCCCTTGCCGCAGGGTGTCGCTCGAGTCGTCAGCGGATCATGAAAAAGTTGAGTTCCACCCGGTCCGGGTGGCGAGCGCCCGTTCCGACGAACAGGCGTTCGTTCAGCCACTGCCATCGGGTGGCGGCGGTTTCGAAGCGGGGAACGGTACGGAAATACACGCGGGTCGGGTCGACGGGCTCGCCGCGCATCAAGGCGGCAATGTCGTCGGGCGCCGCCACGCGGATGCCCGTGTTCTCCACATAGATGCGGTCCCCTTCATCGGTCTCGATCACGTAGCGGGCGTGGATGTCGGTGAAGGTCGCCGAGCGGATGGACTGGTAATCGGCTCCGCCGGGAAGAATCGTTCCCTTCAGCTCCGGGCCTTCCACCGTGCCCCCCAGCAGGGGGATGATGCGACGCTGGCCCGACGGCGTGCTGCCCACTTCCAGAGGCGCGGCCACATGCACTTCCAGTCGGGCGAGGAAGCTCAGTAAAGGCGGTTGGGGGGCAGATGTCATGACGCTTTCCTCAGCATGTTGGGATCGAAGCCGGCAATGCGCTTGTAGCGAATGGAAATCGCTTCCAGCTCTTCCTGCGGAATCACATTGTGGATGTGGGTGAAGCCTTGGGGTGCGCGTTCGTGCGCAATCTGCATCACCTGTTCAGGCCCGTTCAGACGATTGCGCAGGACGATGCCGGCGGTGACGGGCAACCGCTCGGCTTCGTATTCGAGCAGCGCGTGTTCCATGCTCTCGCGGTGGCCCGGGCGAGCTTCCTGCAGGCGGTCGGCCAGATAGCGCGCATCGCGAATTGCCTGGGCGGCGCCGTTCGAGCCAATCGGGTACATGGGGTGGGCCGCATCGCCCAGCAGAGTGGCACGGCCAAAGGTCCAGCGCGGCAGGGGGTCTTTGTCGACCAGCGGAAATTCGTAAATGGCCTTGGCGCCGCGGATCACTTCGGGGATGTCGATCCAGTCCCAGCGCCATTGGTCGAAGTGCTCGGCAAATGTGCTGGCCGGGACTTCACGGTTCCAGTCGGTCTTGGGCAGCTCGGCGTGCGGCACGCGCAGCTCGGCGATCCAGTTGATCAGCGAGCGGCCCTGTTTGCGCAAGGGCTCGGAAATCGGGTAGCAGACGAACTTCTGATCCTGGTGCCCGGCCATGAACATGCTGCGGCCGTCCAGGTAGGGCTCGCCTTCCGTCACCGCGCGCCAGAGCATGCGGCCGGAATACCGAAGCTGGTCGATGTCCTTGTGGAAATGGCGGCGGACGGCGGAATGGATGCCGTCGGCACCGATCAGCAGGTCGGCCCGCCGGCTCTGGCTGACGCCCGTGTTGCGGTCCACGAAGTGGGCGGTCACGCCGTTCTCGTCCTGCTCCAGGGATTCAAACGCCATGCCGGTGTGCAGGCAGGCGCTGCCCATGCGATCCAGCACCGCCTGGGCCAGAATCATCTGCAGGGTACCGCGGTGGATGGAATACTGGGGCACCGGGTAGCCGGCCGCCAGCCCGCGCGGTTCCTTCCAGATCGGTTGGCCGAAACGGTTGTAGTAATGTAGCGACGATGTTTCTATTGCCTGTTCCGCCACCCGGGGCAGCAGGCCCAGAGCCTCAATTTCGATGGTGGCGTGCGGCAGCAGGTTGATTCCCACGCCCAGAGGCTGCAATTCCCGTGCGCTTTCGTAGATTTCGCAGTCGATGCCGCGTTGTTTGAGCATGAGGGCCAGGCTCAGCCCGCCGATGCCCCCTCCGACGATCAGGACATTCACGGTTGTCTCCTATTATTGTTATGGATCATAACAATCAGCCGGCCGCTGCGAACCTTCAGGCCTATAAGGATTTACCCGGGATCGCCGCCGACAGCAGCGCTTGCGGTATCGTTGCGCCTTGGCTGCGCACAGGGAGAGACAGTTTTGGCAGTGACAAAGAAAGGATCTTCACATTCGGGTGACGTGCAGAACACTCTGCCACCCGATCTGGCGCCGAACATGGCGTACGGCGTTCTGACGGAATTGGTCGGCTACTGTCTGCGGCGGGCGCAGATCCGCATCTACCAGGATTTTCAGGACGTCATGGAGCCATGGTCGATCACGCCGCCGCGCTTCTCGGCCATGATCCTGATTCGCCGGAACCCGCAGATGAAACTCACCGAGCTGGCCCAGGGCATGGGGATCGCGCGCTCGGCGCTGTGGAAGTGGTGAATTCCCTGGCCAAACTGGGCTACGTGCGCCGCTGCGACTCCCCGACGGACCGGCGTGCCTACGCGCTGGCGCTCACGCCTGAAGGTGAGGCCGTGCTGGACAAGGCGACGGAACTGGTGAGGGAACACGACGCGCGCATCAGTGCCCGACTGAGCGAGGAAGAGCATGTTCAACTGCGCAATTTGCTCAATAAACTCGGTTAACTCCATGTAATGACTGCGCGTTTCCTGACAAAAGTCAAATATCCCCACTTTCATGTTGTGACCCTGCTGGTCGAATGGGTATAGGCTGATCGTGACGCGAGATGCCGCGAGCATGGCGTTATCTTCAGCACGGTGTTCGTGCCATCCCGTCGCCGCTTTTCGATTTCACATGCGTAACTTCAAGGGGATATGCCATGAGTGGTTCGCAGTTGAGGGAGAAGGTAGTCATTACAGGGGTGGGCTGCTCCAGATTCGGAGATTTGCTCAGTACACCGGAATTGAAGGGAAAGAGCCTTCAGGAGCTGACGGCCTCCGCCGTGAAGGAGGCCCTCGACGACGCCGGCATCTCGGGGCAGGATGTCGATGCCGTCTTCGTCGGGAATGCCATGGTCCACAGTTCGCAGCTGCCGGGTACGTACTCACAGCTGTCCAAGTGGACGGGCACGCAGTTCAAGGCAGGGGTGCACTTCGAGGCTCAGTGTTCCACGACCAATATCGGCATTGCGATGGCGGCCATGGCCATTGCCGCAGGGGTCTACGACACGGTGCTGGTCTACGGGTTCGAAACGACACGCACCAAAGTCAGGGATTACAGTCCTTACGAGCGCGAATCCATTTCGCATCAACAGACCTGGCTGTGGACCGACATGGCGGTGAACCAGGCGTATGGCGTGCCTCAGGGCTACGACATTTTCTCCACCTACAACGGGTTGATGGCGCTGGGCTATTGCCGCAAATACGGCATGTCCATCGAAGACTTCGACAAGGGCATGTACGAGTTGTGTCGAACCCGCCGCTTCCACGGTTCGATGAACCCCAAGGCCAATATCCAGGAGACCCTCGAAGCGCGGGCCGTTCGCAAGGGCTATTCCGACCCCTTCGAGTATTGGCAGTCCGAGGACAACCCGTTCGTGGCCTGGCCGTCCCGCCTGCTCAGCCTGGTGACGACGGCCGATGGCGCTTCGGCCATCGTGCTCACGCGGGAAAGCCTCGCGCGGGGCCTGAAATCCGATCCCATTCTGCTGAAGGGCTTCGGCATCAGCTACGGTGACCTGCCCTGGTACGGCGCCGACCCCACCCACCTGGAAATCGACAAACGCGCTTCCGAGCACGCCATGCAGATGGCAGGCATCTCGGCGCAAGACATCGACTACCTGCACACCCACGATTGCTCGCATATTTCCAGCATCTGTTCGGCCGAAACCATCGGCTACCTGCCTCCGGGCGAAGGGCTCAAGGCGGCTCGCGACGGCAGGCTCCGATTTGATGGCGATCGACCCATGTCCACGCACGGCGGGCGTCACGCCTTTGGTCATGCCTGGGCCGCCAGCGCCGGTTCCGACACGTACGAAGCCGTGCTGCAAATGAGAGGGAAGGCGGGCGCACGACAGATTCCCAAACGCCCGGAAACCTGTGTGATCCACACTCATGGTTATGCAATGATCGCCGCAGTCATCGTTTTGGAAGGGGTCTGACATGAACGACGCAACGCTTCAACCCAATGCCATCCGCAGCTACTACGAAGGCCTTGCACAAGGGGTGTTTCGGGCGGTCAAATGCACGCACTGCAACCGCGTCACCTTCCCGCCCACCGGCTGCTGCGAACACTGCGGAAGCTGGGAGCTGCAGGATACGGAAGTGTGCGGGGACGCCACCTTGCTGTTCGCGACGCACAATATCGCGCCGGCCTGCCACCCGCGCTTCGAGTCGATTGCTCCCTATGTTTACGGACACCTGCAGCTGGAAGAGGGGCCGTTCCTCCATGCCATTGTGCTGGGTGTGGACCCGACACCGGAAGCCCTGCGCAAGGTCTTTGAAAAGGGCCCGATGCCGGCCAAGGCCGAGGTCCTCGACATGCAGGACCTCAAGGTGCTGGCGTTCCGCGTGAATGCCTGATTCCGGCAGGACGTGAGTCGGTCCGGCAGGATGCCGTCAGGGCCTGAACACGGCATCCGCTGCATGCCCGGGCCGACTTGCGGTCAGTGACACTGGATAAAACCCGTCACCGAATCCCCCACACACTGCTTCCCGCGCCTACGCTGTCGGGAATCCCGCCTCCCAGGGGCGGATTCTCGCGCAAACACAATGAATTTTCAGTGGAGCGGCCGTGGCGACAGGGCGGGCGTGTCTGTTGGCGTTCTCAATCGGAGTGGCGGGCGTGCATGGTCTCGCTCAGCCGCCCACTGCATGGGGCTTCGGGGCCCTGGCTGCCGGGCTGCTTGCCTGGGCGCTGTGGTGGGCGAGGCCGCATCGGCTGCCCGGCGCAGAGACGGTTCCCCTCGCGAAGGCCTGCTTCTGCACCGCATGGCAGGTGACCTGGGTGCGAGGGCTCTGCATCGGCGCCGCAGCGGCGGCCGGCCTGAGCTATGGTTCGGTTGCGGTGCAGAGTCGCCTGGCCGACGCACTCGATGATTCTAATGAAGACAAGGTCACGCGCGTGACCTTGCGCGTGGCCGAGTTGCCCCGCCTGGAGCCGGACAGCCGCATCTTCGTGGCCGATGTCCTCGAGTCCAATCCGGAAGGGGTGCCCAGCCGCATTCAGGTGCGCTGGAATTCCGGGAATTACGCCGGGCCTTACGGGCGACGTTCGCAGCGTGCGCAAACCGACGCTTTCCCCGAGCTGATTCCTGGTCAGGTGTGGCGCATGGCGCTGATTCTGCGTCACCCCCATGGTTCGCGCAACCCGCATGGCTTCGATTATGAAGGGCATGTCTTTGCCCAGGGCATCCGTGCCACCGGTACCGTGCGCGGCAGCCCGGTCCTGCTGCGGGATGACGGCTGGGCGTCGGTGTCGGTCGGGGCGCAACGGGCGCGGCATCACGTGCGCGCGGCCATGCTGCCCTACCTGGAAGAGCTGCGTTGGGGCGCCGTGCTGCTGGCGCTGGCAATCGGCGATCAGGCCAGCGTGGATGCCGCAGACTGGCAAACCTTCAATCGTTCAGGCCTGACGCATCTCGTCTCCATCAGTGGCTCGCACGTCACGTTGATCGCCGTCATGGCCGCCTTCGTCATGAACCAGGCCTGGCGGCGTCTGAGGCTGGCGGGGCGCCCGCTGGCCGACCGCTTCCCGGCCCAACTGGCTTCCGCCTGGACGGCGCTGGGCGTGGCGTGGCTGTACTGCCTGCTGGCCGGCTGGGGGGTGCCGGCCCGTCGCACCTTCGTCATGCTGGCGGTTGTGGCGCTGTCGCTGGCCATGCGCCTGCCCCTGAGCGCCACTCACGTTCTGGCCGCCGCGGCCTTCGTGGTCGTGCTGCTCGATCCGTGGTCTCCCTTGTCGGCCGGCTTCTGGCTGTCTTTTCTGGCCGTGTGGGTGCTGATGGCCAGTACGGGCTGGTGGGGCAGGCCGGTCTTCTCCCCGGCGGGGCGGGTTGCCGGCTGGAAGGCGGGGCTGGCTGAAGCCACGCGGCTGCAGATTCTGGTCACGCTGGCCCTGCTGCCGCCGCTTTCCATGCTGTTCAATGATGTGTCGCTGATCTCGCCGCTCGCCAACGCCTATGCGATTCCCGTGATGGGTGCGCTGGTCACGCCTCTGTCGCTCTTGTTGGCCGGCCTGGCCCTGGTGAGCGGGCTGGAGTGGGCCACGCAAGGCGTGGCGTGGCTGGCGCATGGGCTCCTGCAGGCCTGCATGTGGCCGACCGAGTGGCTGGCGAGGCTTCCCTGGGCCAGCTTGCCGACGCTGGCCGTGCCAAAATGGGCGACGCTGTTTGCCATGGCGGGCGTGGCCTTGGCGCTGATGCCAAAAGGGTTTCCGTATCGATCACTGGGCTGGGCCTTCATGCTGCCCGTGCTCGTGGCCGCACCCAAGCGCCCCGCGCCCGGCGACTGGGAATTGCACGCGCTCGATGTGGGGCAGGGCAGTGCGCTCGTGATGCTTACGGCGCGGCATGCCTTGGTCTACGACACGGGGGTGCGCTATTCGCCCGATGCGGACGCCGCGCAGCGCAACCTCGTTCCCTTTCTGCGCGCCATGGGGGTGGGCAAGATCAACGTGCTGGTGATCTCGCATGCCGACCTCGACCATGTCGGGGGATTGCGCAGTGTGCTGGAATCCTTTCCGGTGGAGCAGTCCTACGCCAACTTCGACCTGATTGCCTGGCTGAAGCGGGAAACCCGGCTCCTCGGGCGGCGCGATCTGCCGCGTCTGCCGCTTGCGGTCACGCCTTGTCGACACGGCCAGAGCTGGGAGGTCGATGGCGTGCGTTTCAGCTTTCTGTGGCCGCTGGGGGAAGGCAACATCGACCTCGATGCGGGAACCCGGGAACGCAATCGGAACGCCTGCGTGTTGCGCATCCAGGGCGCTCACCACTCGGTTCTGCTTCCGGGCGACATCGGCGCCGATGAAGAACGGTCGCTGGTGAGAAGGGGCCTGCCCCCCACCGACATCGTGCTGGCGGCCCATCACGGTTCGCGCTACTCCTCGGCGCCGGAATTCGTCTCGTCCGTCGAGGCGCAGCACGCCATTGCGCAGGCAGCGCGCTGGAACCGTTACGGTCACCCCGCGCCCGCGGTGGTGAGGCGGTGGAATGCCGATGGCGCGGGGTTCTGGGACACGGGGCTGGATGGCGCGGTGATGGTGACGTCACGCGCCGGCAAGCTGACGGTGGAAGCCGAGAGGGAACGTCGCCCGCGTTACTGGAGCATGACGTCGGGAGGAGGCTGAGGCCGGATCCAACCCTCAAGCCGGAAAACCGCTCGGGGGTCCCCGCTCAGGGTGTTTTCCCACATTGCGGCGGCGGCCGGGATGCGCGATGATACGAGCAGCTTCCAAAAGAAGCACTGAAAAAAGAAAGGGGTCCGCAACAGGGCCTCCGCGTGCTGTACGAAAACTCCACAAGATTTTCCGAGGCTTTATGAGACAAACCCCGCCTTTGCGGCTGCACGTGCCGGAACCTTCCGGGCGTCCCGGCCACGCAACCGATTTCTCCTACCTGCCCCTGTCGGCGGCCGGCGAGGTGCGCAAGCCCCCGCTGGACATCAGCTACCGGGACAACACCGACCTTGCCTTTTCCCTGATCCGCGTGCTCGATGACGACGGCAATGCGGTTGGTCCGTGGGCCGAACCCGCCATCGAGCCCGAGCTGCTGCGCAAGGGCATGCAGGTCATGATCAAGACCCGCCAGTTCGATGCGCGCATGATGATTGCGCAGCGGCAGCGCAAGATCTCCTTCTACATGCAGAGCCTGGGCGAGGAAGCCGTGGGCACGGGGCAGGCGCTGGCGCTGGAACCCGGCGACATGTGCTTCCCCTCGTATCGTCAGCAGAACCTGCTGATTGCCAAAGATGTCCCGCTCTCGCGGATGATGTGTCAGCTCTATTCCAACGAGTGCGATCCGCTCAAGGGCCGCCAGTTGCCCGTCATGTACTCCATGCGTGATCAGGGCTTTTTTTCGATTTCCGGGAACCTGGCCACCCAGTTCGTGCAGGCAGTGGGCTGGGCCATGGCCTCCGCCATCAAGGGCGACACCCGCATCGCCTCGGCATGGATCGGTGACGGCGCCACGGCGGCGGCCGACTTCCAGACGGCGCTGACCTTCGCGCACGTGTATCAGGCGCCGGTGGTGCTCAATGTCATCAACAACCAGTGGGCCATTTCCACCTTCCAGGCGATTGCCGGGGGGGAACGAACCACCTTTGCCGCGCGTGGTCTGGGCAGTGGCATTGTGTCGGTCCGCGCCGATGGCAACGATCTGCTGGCGGTGATTGGCGTGTCGCGCTGGGCCATCGAGCGGGCGCGCAACAACCTGGGCCCCACACTCATCGAGTGGGTGAGCTATCGCGCCGGCCCGCACTCCACGTCCGACGACCCGTCCAAATACCGGCCGGCCGACGACTGGTCACGCTTTCCGCTGGGCGATCCGATCGAGCGTCTCAAGCAGCACCTGATCCGCATCGGGCACTGGTCGGAGGAAGAACACCAGTCCACCCAGAAACGGTTCGAAGCCGAGGTGATTGCCGCCCAGAAAGAGGCCGAAAGCCACGGCTCGCTCCTCACCGGGCAGACGGCCAGCGTCGCCACGATGTTTGAAGATGTCTACGCAGACATGCCCTGGCACCTGCGTCGTCAGCGTCAGATTCTGGGAGTGTAGAGATGGCGGATATCCATAAAGTCGGTCAGGGCACGCAGTCCATGACCATGATCCAGGCTTTGCGTTCCGCCATGGACATCATGCTGGAACGTGACGAGAACGTCGTGATCTTCGGGCAGGACGTCGGCTATTTCGGGGGGGTGTTTCGCTGCACGGAAGGCCTGCAGGCCAAGTACGGCAAGCACCGCGTCTTCGACGCGCCCATTTCCGAGGGTGGCATCGTCGGCGCGGCGGTCGGCATGGGGGCCTATGGCCTGCGGCCCGTCGTCGAGATTCAGTTTGCCGATTATTTCTACCCGGCCACCGACCAGATCGTCTCGGAGGCCTCTCGCCTGCGTTACCGCAGTGCGGGCGACTTCATTGCGCCGCTGACCATACGCATGCCCTCGGGGGGCGGCATTTACGGCGGGCAGACACACAGCCAGAGTCCCGAAGCCCTGTTCACCCATGTGGCCGGGCTGCGCACGGTCATCCCGTCCAATCCCTACGACGCCAAGGGCCTGCTGATCGCGTCGATCGAATGCGATGACCCGGTCATCTTTCTTGAACCCAAGCGTTTGTATAACGGACCTTTCGACGGGCATCACGACAAGCCCGTGGTGCCCTGGTCGCGCCACCCCATGGGCAATGTGCCGACCGGGTACTACACCGTTCCGCTGGGCGAGGCTCGGGTGCACCGGGAAGGCACGCAGTTGACGCTCATTACGTACGGCACCATGGTGTATGTCGCGGAAGCCGCCGTGCAGGAAGCCGGGTTCGATGTCGAGATCATCGACCTGCGCACGCTCTGGCCGCTGGACATCGAAGCGCTGATCCGCTCTGTCCGCAAGACTGGCCGTTGCCTGGTGCTGCACGAGGCCACGCTGACCAGCGGTTTCGGCGCGGAACTGGCCGCCCTGGTTCAGGAACACTGCTTTTTCCACCTGGAGGCGCCCATCGAGCGCGTGACCGGGTGGGACACGCCTTATCCCCATGCCCACGAGTGGGCCTATTTCCCCAGCCCGCGCCGGGTGGCGGATGCCATCCGGCGTGTCATCACCGGTGAACCGGCCTTGCCGCCGCTGATTCCGGAAGACGACGCAGACTTGAGAAAAGGGGAGTGACATGGCGGAATATACGATCAAGATGCCGGATATCGGTGAAGGCATTGCCGAAGTCGAGCTGGTGGAATGGCATGTCAGGGAGGGCGATGAGGTCGTCGAAGACCAGGTCTTGGCCGATGTCATGACCGACAAGGCCACAGTGCAGGTACCCTCGCCGGTGAATGGCCGCGTGCTTGCGCTCGGAGGCCGGGTGGGGGAGGTTCTGGCAGTGGGGTCGGAACTGGTCCGTCTGGAAGTCGCCGGCGAGGGGGCCCCGGGTGGGGAATCGGCGCCCGTGCCGGCCCCGACCCCTGCGTATACCGAAAACGTCGCGCCGCCGGCGGCGCTGGAGCCTGTGGAGCAGCTGAACGAGCACTCCCCGCAGGAAGCAGAGGAGCCTGCGAACGCGCCCCAACGGAAGGAAACGACAGCGTCTCCTTCGTCCCGCCCCGCGCGGCGTGAGCGGCCTCTGGCGGCGCCGGCGGTACGCCGTCGTGCGCTGGAGCTGGGCATTGATTTGCGCCGGGTGCCCGGAACGGGCCCGGTCGGCCAAGTGACCCACGAAGATCTCGAACGCTGGCAACAACACGGCGGTGCGCCGGCCCTCGCCCCAGGCGGCGGGAGCACATCCGGCATGGCGCTGGCGCCGCGCGAGGGGGTAGAGGAAATTCCCGTCATCGGCCTGCGCCGCAAGATCGCACAG
>JAJUFT010000027.1 GCA_029263615.1 Alcaligenaceae bacterium
CAGGAACGAGCCATACGGACGGTTTGGATCGGACAGGCCCGCACGCGACCGGCGAATCGCATCGGCCACCGCGCTGATCGCTTCGTCCTGGCCGACCACGCGGTCGTGCAGTTTTTCTTCGATCTGCAGCAGCTTTTCGCGCTCGCCCTGCATCATGCGCGACACCGGGATACCCGTTGAACGCGACACGACTTCCGCGATTTCCTCCGCGCCCACCTGGGTGCGCAACAGACGCGGCCGGGTCGGATTGTTCTGCTCGTTCGCTTCGGCCTTGGTCACTTCCTTCAACTGCGCTTCGAGACCCGGCAGCTTGCCGTACTGCAACTCGGCGACCTTCTCGAGCTTGCCTTCACGCTGCAAGCGCGTGATTTCCGCACGCGTTTTTTCGATGTCTTCCTTCAGTTGCGCGCTGCCCTGCACCGCCGCTTTTTCCGCGGTCCAGATTTCTTCGAGGTCCGAATATTCACGATCCAGCCGCTCGATTTCTTCCTCGATCAGTTGCAGACGCTTCTGCGACGCTTCGTCTTTTTCCTTCTTGACGGCTTCGCGTTCGATCTTCAACTGGATCAAACGACGGTCCAGACGGTCCATCTCTTCCGGCTTCGAGTCGATTTCCATCTTGATCTTCGAAGCGGCTTCGTCGATCAGATCGATGGCCTTGTCCGGCAGGAAACGGTCGGTGATGTAGCGATGCGACAGTTCGGCCGCGGCGACGATCGCCGGGTCGGTGATATCGACGCCGTGATGCAGTTCGTACTTCTCCTGCAAACCGCGCAGGATCGCGATGGTTGCCTCGACCGACGGCTCGTCGACCAGCACCTTCTGGAAGCGGCGCTCGAGCGCGGCGTCCTTCTCGATGTACTTGCGGTATTCGTCGAGCGTGGTGGCGCCGACGCAATGCAGCTCACCACGCGAGAGCGCCGGCTTGAGCATGTTGCCCGCGTCCATCGCGCCTTCGGCCTTGCCCGCACCCACCATGGTATGTATCTCGTCGATGAAGACGATGTTGTTGCCGTCGTCCTGAGCGAGCTCCTTGAGCACCGCCTTCAGACGTTCCTCGAATTCGCCGCGGTATTTTGCGCCGGCCAGCAAGGCGGCCAGATCCAGAGAAAGCACCCGCTTGCCCTTGAGCGTCTCGGGCACTTCGTTGTTGACGATGCGCTGCGCCAGACCCTCCACAATAGCAGTCTTGCCGACCCCGGGCTCACCGATGAGCACCGGGTTGTTCTTGGTACGGCGCTGCAAAATCTGGATGGCACGACGGATCTCGTCGTCCCGGCCGATCACCGGATCGAGCTTGCCCTGGCGTGCACGCTCGGTCAGGTCGGTGGTGTACTTTTCCAGCGCCTGGCGGTTCTGCTCGCCCGCCGGGTCGGTCACGGCTTCCCCGCCGCGTATGGCTTCAATGGCCGCTTCCAGGGGTTTGCGCTGAAGCCCCGCCTGGCGCAGAATGCGGCCGGCCTCGCCTTTGTCGTCAACCATGGCGAGCAGAAAGAGCTCGCTGGCGATGTAGTCGTCGCCGCGCTGATGTGCCTCTTTCTCGGTGCGCGCCAGGGCGGCCTGCAGGTCGCGGCTAATCTGAATGTTGCCTTCCGCGCCTTCCACCTGGGGCAGGCGCTCGATCAACTGGTTCAGCTCGGGAATGACGCGATTGACCGCCACGCCCGCCCGCGCCAGAAGGCTGGCGCTGCCACTGTCGGTATCGCTCAACAGGGCCACGAGCAGATGGGCCGGTTCTATATATTGGTTGCTGTTTCTCACAGCCAGGCTTTGCGCGTCGGCGACGGCCTGCTGGAAACGCGTGGTGAGTTTGTCGAATCTCATGTCTTGGGTGCCCCATGGTCAGTGGGAATTTGTCAATGCCATTAATGTGCGGACACTCACCCCGATTTCAAGCCACCCTCGCTGCAACTTGCCGGAAAGCCGCGCAGACCCAGCGCCTGTTGACACAGAGTCGAAACTTGTTAAGCTGTTGCCAGCCAAAAACCGTCCAAGGGAGCGCCAAAATGCGAGGAGTCATACGCAAATGGGGAAACAGTGCGGCCATCCGTCTGCCCTCCTCGATGCTGAAGAGCCTGCGCGTGGGCATCGATGACCTCATGGAAATGCGTGTCGAGCGCAACTGCCTGATTCTCCAGCCTGTGCGCAGTCAGGAATACACCCTGACGCAGCTGGTCGGAGCCATCAAACCGGCCAACACGCACGCCGAAATCGACTTCGGCTCCATGTAGCCTCCGAATCAGGATCTCACGCGCCATGAGCAAACGCTATACGCCCGAGGCCGGCGACATCATTCACGTCCACTTTGCCGTGCCGAGCCGGCACGCCGGCCCCGACTACAAGCCGGCACTGGTCATCAGCCCTTCTCTGTACAACCGGAAATCCGGGCTCATGGTCTGCTGTGCCATCACCGAAGCGCCCAAGGGCTACCCCTTCGAGGTCGAACTGGCCGGCGTTCCCGGTTACAGCGCACTGGCCGACCAGGTCAAAAGCCTCGGGTGGCCGGGCATCAAGATCAGCCACCAAGGCAGGGCCAACCCTGAAGAGCTGGCGGCCGTTCGGGCCAAACTGACCGCCCTGCTGCTGCCGGGTTGAGTCCGCCATTTCCGGTCGGGCCCGCGGAATGAGTCGTTTCAAGCAGCTCGAAAGCTTTGTGGCCGTGGCCACGCTGGGCAGCCTCTCGGCCGCCGCTCGCCAGGAAGGCGTTGCGCCCGCCATGATCGGCCGGCGCATCAATGCCCTGGAAGCCCGCTTGGGCATCAAACTGCTGGTCCGCTCCACGCGCAGCATGTCCCTCACCTCGGAGGGCAGCGCCTTTCTCGAAGAAGCCCAGCGCATCCTGCGAGAACTGAATGATCTCGAGTCCCGGGTTTCACAAGGCAGTGTACGCCCCTCCGGGCATCTGCGGGTGAGCGCTCCCGCCGGTTTCGGCCGGCGCCATGTCGCTCCGCTGCTGCCCGATTTCGCCAAGGCCTACCCCGATGTCAGCATCAGCCTCGACCTCAGCGACCGACTCGTCGACCTGATCGAAGAAGGCTACGACTGCGCCATCCGTATCGGCGAGCTGGAAGACTCGCGCATCGTGGGGGTGAGGCTTGCGGACAACAAGCGGGTGATCGTGGCCGCCCCCACCTACCTGCAGCGGCATGGCTGCCCCAAGGTGCCCGACGATCTTCTGGAACACAACTGCCTGTCGTTCGGGCAGCAGGGGAACCAGGCCAAAGGCTGGCTGTTGCGCCAGCATGGCCAGATTCGTGCCATTCGAGTGAAGGGGAATCTTGCCTGCAGCGATGGGTCGGTCCTGCATCAGTGGACCCTGGCCGGCATGGGGCTGGCGTGGCGTTCGCTCTGGGAAGTGCAGGAAGACATTGCCGCAGGGAAGCTCGTCACCGTACTGGACGAATTTGCTGCACCGCCAAATGGTATATTTGCACTAATGCCCGAACGCAAGCACCTCCCCCAGCGGCTGCGGCTCTTTCTCGACATGCTCAGGAGCCACTATTCCAACCCCCGCTACTGGCAGTTCTGAGGCCCCCGACGTCACAAAAAAACAACAAATTGGCGCATTAATTGGGCAAATATGGGAATTCCCCTATGGCCAATACCATAACCCCATGGTGCGTTCAATCGGGACAGGTACTCAGCGATGTTTTATACTTGATCTAGATCAAACAGGATTTGGTCTGGCTTCTCGCCCCTATGGGCGTTCTGACGTATGCAAAAGCGAATTAGTCTAACTCCCGACGCCACTCGTTGCTCCACCTGCATGCTGAGCGAGCTCTGCCTGCCGCTTGGCATGGTGCGCAATGACGTGTCCAAGATGGACGAACTCATCAAGGAACGCATACGTCTGCCCAAAGGGTCCGCCCTCTTCCATCTGGGCGATAAAACCGAGGCCGTCTACGGCATCCGACTGGGCACGATCAAAACCCAGCTGGAAGATGCTTCCGGGCAAGTGCAGATCACGGGCTTTCTGCTGCCGGGCGAAATTCTCGGCATGGACGGTCTGTTGAACAACACTCACACCTCGCATGCCATTGCGCTCGAAGACAGCGAGGTGTGTGTGATTCGCCTCGAAGAACTCGACCGTCTGTCGACACATTTTCCCGTGCTCCAGCAGCAGTTCCGCCGCCTTATGAGCAAGGAAATCAATCGGTCGCACCAGCTGGTCATGTCGCTCGGGGCCCTGCGTTCCGAACAACGCCTCGCCGCCTTTCTGCTCAGCCTCTCGAACCGCCTCTCCGCGCTCGGGTACTCACCCAACGAATTCGTGCTGCGCATGAGCCGGGAAGAAATCGGCAACTACCTCGGCCTTACACTTGAAACCGTAAGCCGGCTGTTCTCGAGGTTCGCCCGCGAAGGTCTGCTGCACATCCACCAGCGCGAAGTGCATATCCTCGACATGCAGGCCCTGCGCCAACTCTCCGGCAGCGACTGTGGATGAATCTGGACTGAAAACAGTCCATTGAGGACTGTTTTCAGCCTGATTCATCCGAGCGGCATGCAGGCCGCGAGGTGGGCACATCCGCCGCATACAAGTGGGACGACTGTTTTCAGCCTGATTCACCCGAGCGGCATGCAAGCCGGCCTTCCCTACTTCAATGGTTCCCCGAACTCATCGTATTCCGGCTCGCGCGGCGCGATATTCAACGTGAGCGTGCTGGAAATTGCCGCCATCAGCCAGAAGAAAAAGAAACCGACCGTGTAGGCTTGCATCCGGGTCAGCTGAATGTGCCCGAAGATCACAATATCGAGCGGATCAATGAGCGCGAACACAAAGAAAGTCATGAGCGCCGCGGCCAGGAAAGAAGGCCACATGATCCACATCAATGAACGCCACTTCATAGCACGTCTCCTGCGATGTGAGCTCAGGGCTGGGCCTTGACTTCCACTGGCTGTTTGGTCACGACCAGGCCCCGTTTGACGCCCCCATCGCGAATCTCCTGATCGCTGTAGTTGGCAAAGGCCAGGTAAATGGTGATGGCGCAGCCGACAATTGCCAGCGCCGGCCCCGCCATGAGGATCCATGGCCAAGGCTCGCGATACCACGGCCTTCCGTCTTCGTTCTTTCTCATGTTACACGCCAGTTGGGACTTAGAACAATACGATATCGGATTCCGAGTACCGCATCAATTGGGCACATAGAAACTGGATTTCTCCACGACCTCGACTTCCCTGCCGCTGTCGGACTTGGCCTGGGCGTGGAATTCGATGTCGTACAGACCCGGGTCGGCCTGCTGCACCGGCACCCTGACCACGATGGGCACCAGGCGATTGGATGCAGGATCCACCTGCACGGTGGAGCTCTGGCCCTCGGCCGTGACCACCGTCAGCTCCGGCAGACCGGTTGCGGACAGTTGGATTTCGAGCGGTTCTTCAGCCGTGTTGATGAACTGCAGGCGATACACGTTTTCAATCAGGCCGCCGGGCACTTCACGCCCCAGCGCTCCTCGGTCGCGAATCACGTCAACCCGCAAGGTCGTGCGTGTCGCCAGCGAGACCATGAAGCCGATGAACACAGCGCTCAGAATGGCCATGTAGATCAGCGTGCGCGGCCGGAGCATGCGCTTGCGCACCTGCTGCTGGGTCAGGCCTTCCTTGATCGCATTGGCCGAGGTGTAGCGAATCAGCCCGCGCGGATAATCCATCTTGTCCATCACGGTGTCGCAGGCATCCACACAGGCGCCGCAGCCAATGCACATGTACTGCATGCCTTCGCGGATGTCGATGCCCGTCGGGCAGACCTGCACGCACAGACTGCAGTCCACGCAATCGCCCATGCCCGCTTCCTTGTGATCGATGCGACGTGAGCGGCCACCGCGCGGTTCGCCACGCACGTAGTCATAGGTGACGACAAAAGTGTCCTGGTCGACCATCACGCTCTGGAAGCGAGCGTACGGGCACATGTATTTGCAGACATGTTCACGCATGAAGCCGGCATTGCCCCAGGTGGCGAAGCCATAGAACAGCATCCAGAACCACTGCCAGAAGCTCAGCGTGCCGGCGAACACGCCAACGAACAGTTCACGAATCGGTGCGAAGTAGCCAATGAAGGTGAAGCCCGTCCACAGCGCGATCAGGATCCACAGCGCATGCTTGGTGAACTTGAGCCGGAACTTGCGCAGGTTCCAGGGCGATTCATCGAGTCGGATGCGGGCGAGGCGATCGCCTTCAACCTTGCGCTCCACCCACATGAAAATTTCGGTATAGACCGTCTGGGGACAGGCGTATCCACAGAACAGCCGTCCGGCCAGGGCCGTGAACAGAAAGAGTGAAAAGGCAGAGAGGACCAGCAGAACCGTCAGATAGATGATGTCCTGCGGCCACAACACCATGCCGAAAATGTAGAACTTGCGGGCGCCCAGATCGAACAGCACCGCCTGCCGATCATTCCATTGCAGCCAGGGAAGACCGTAATAAATCAGCTGGGTGAAATAGACCAGCGCAATGCGCCACTTGGCGAAGAGGCCGCTGACCGAACGCGGATAGATCTTCCGACGAACATCGGCCAGCGCCTTCTCGACGACGGGCGAGGAACCCCCTCCCGGCCTGGCGATCGGCTGCGGCTGCCATTGCGGCACATCGCCTTCTGCTTCATTGCGGGGACGTGGGGTGGGTTCCTTACTGCTCATCGTTGACGTTTACCTTCGACTTCAGGTGACTCAGTCGGCCTTGGCCACCGAGCTGCCGGGGTTGTTGGACAGACCCCAGACCCAGGCTGCAAGCAGTCGGATCTGATCTTCGGTCAGGACATCTTTCTGGGCGGGCATGATGTTCTCACGTCCGTTCAGAATGGTTTGCACAATGGCGGCTTCCGAGCTGCCGTGCAGCCAGACGTTGTCGGTCAGGTTGGGAGCGCCCAATGCGGGGTTGCCCTTGCCGTCGGCGCCGTGGCAGGCGACACAGAACGTATCGAAATGACGCTTGCCGGGGACCACACGCAGGGGGTCATGCGCCAGGCCCGAGAGAGAGCGCACGTACTGAGCGATGTCGGAAGCCTCGCTAGGTTTGATCTGAGCCCCCCAGGGCGGCATCATGCCGTGGCGACCTTCGCGGATCGTCTGGGTGATCTGCTCGGGTTCACCGCCCCACAACCAGTCGTTGTCCGTCAGGTTGGGGAAGCTGGCTGCGCCGCGTGCGTCAGAGCCGTGACATTGAGCGCAGTTGTTGAGGAACAGGCGCTGACCGATTTCGCGAGCGGAAGGATCATGCGCAACGGCCTCGAACGGCATTTCACGGTAACGGGCGTAGATCGGGGCGATGCGCTCCTGCAGCTCCAGCTGTTCGGCACGCACTTCGGCGGCCGAGCTGTAGTTGCGCAGACCCGGGCCGAAGCCCAGCGCCGGATACAGGAAGAACATGCTCAGGCCGATGATGCACAGGCCGATGAACATCACCGTCCACCAACGCGGAATCGGGTTGTTCAGCTCGGTCAGGTCACCGTCCCACACGTGGCCGGTGTCCTCGACCTGTTCAATATCCGACTTCAGCCATGCCCGCTGCGAAAACAGCAGGATGAGGCAGAAGATGACCCCGCCCAGCGCGAGGGCCGCAATCCAGTAGCTCCAGAAGCTACTTACAAAATCGTTCATGGAAGCTCCTAATTCTTTTTGTCCGTCGCATCTTCATCGGGCAGCGCGAACGGCAGCATGGCTGCCTCATGGTTCGCCTGCGCCCGACCCCGCGAGAATGCCCACCAGCAGATGCCCAGGAAGGTCACCATGGCCAGAATGGTTGCAATGCCGTTGATGATGCCGATCATTTGAGACCTCCTTCAGCCACGGCACGGGCAGCGGCGTCGCGGCCGGCCACACCGAGGCCTTGCAGATAAGCGACCAGTGCGTCTTCTTCCGTCTTGCCGACCAGGGCTTGCGGTGCCGACTCGATCTGTTCGTCCGTGTAGGGGACACCCAGACGCCGCAGGGCACGCATGCGGTCGGACACGTTGGAGCCTTCCACCGTGTTGCGTTGCAGCCAGGGATAGGCAGGCATGTTGGACTCGGCCACCACGGCGCGCGGATTGCGCAGGTGGACACGATGCCAGTCATCCGAGTAACGCTGACCGACACGGGCCAGGTCGGGACCGGTCCGCTTGGAGCCCCACAGGAAGGGGTGCTCGTACACGCCCTCGCCGGCCAGGGAGTACGGGCCGTAACGCTGGACTTCGGAGCTCAGCATGCGGATTTGCTGGGAGTGGCAGCCCACACAGCCTTCACGGATATAGATGTCCCGGCCCACCAGACGCAGCGGGTCGTAGGGTTCCACCCCTTCCGTTGCCACCGTGGTGGAATGCTGGAAGAACAGCGGCACGATCTGCGCCAGGCCGGCGAAGGAGATGACCAGAAAGCTCAGGAACATCAGCCAGCCGACGTTGGTTTCCACCAACTTGTGGGAAAAGAATTTGGTTTTTTCTTGCGCCATTTTTGAAAACTCTCCTAGGCGTTGGCCGGTGCAGCGCCCGCAGCCGGGATGCGCAGGGCCGGGTCACGCGCGTCGGGGCTGTACAGAGGCACTTCGGGATTGACGCCCTTGACGCCGACTCGCACGGTCATGATGGTGTTCCACAGCATGATGACGACACCCGTGAGGAACATCAGGCCGCCCATCAGACGGATCGCGTAGAACGGATAGGTGGCCTTGACCGCCTCGACGAAGGAGTAGGTCAGCGTGCCGTCCGGACCGGTTGCACGCCACATCAGGCCCTGCATCACGCCGGCAATCCACCTGGCGGCGATGTACAGCACGACGCCCAGGGTGGCGATCCAGAAGTGGACCTCGATGGCCTTGACGCTGTACATCTTGGTGCGACCGAACAGGCGCGGGATCAGGTAGTACAGGGAACCGAAGGTGATCATGGCGACCCAGCCCAGCGCGCCGGAGTGCACGTGGCCCACCGTCCAATCGGTGTAGTGCGACAGCGCATTCACGGTACGGATCGACATCATCGAGCCTTCAAACGTGGACATGCCGTAGAAGGAGAGCGACACAACCAGGAACTTCAGGATGGGGTCGGTGCGCAGCTTGTGCCCTGCGCCGGACATGGTCATGATGCCGTTGATCATGCCGCCCCAGGACGGTGCCAGCAGGATCAGGGACAGCGCCGAGCCCAGGTATTGGGTCCAGTCGGGCAGCGAGGTATACATCAGGTGGTGCGGACCTGCCCACATGTAGGTGAAGGCCAGCGCCCAGAAGTGCACGATCGAGAGGCGATACGAGAAGATGGGGCGCTCTGCCTGCTTCGGCACGAAGTAGTACATCATGCCCAGGAAGCTGGTGGTCAGAAAGAAGCCCACGGCGTTGTGGCCGTACCACCATTGCACCATGGCGTCCTGCACGCCGGCATAGGCGGAGTAGGACTTCCACAGGGTGACCGGCATCTGGATGTTGTTGAAGATGTGGAGCACCGCGATGGTGATGATGTAGGAACCGAAGAACCAGTTCGCCACGTAGATGTGCTTCACGCGGCGCTTGACGATGGTGCCGAAGAACACGATGGCGAAGGCCACCCACACCAGCGCGATGAGGATGTCGATAGGCCACTCGAGTTCCGCGTATTCCTTGGTGGAGGTGATGCCCAGGGGCAGCGTGATGACCGCCAGGACAATGACCGTCTGCCAACCCCAGAAGGTGAACGCGGCCAGCTTGTCACAGAACAGGCGGGCCTGGCTGGTACGTTGCACCACATAGTAGGACGTGGCAAACAGCGCGCTGCCACCGAACGCGAAGATCACCGCGTTGGTGTGCAACGGACGCAGACGACCGTAGCTGAGCCACGGAATGTCAAAGTTCAATTGCGGCCAGATCAGTTGTGCGGCAATCCACACACCGACAGCCATGCCGACAACTCCCCA
Organism: Alcaligenaceae bacterium; assembly: GCA_029263615.1. Lineage (GTDB taxonomy): Bacteria > Pseudomonadota > Gammaproteobacteria > Burkholderiales > Burkholderiaceae_B > Yanghanlia. The sequence continues at coordinate 9,852 of JAJUFT010000027.1, forward strand.
AACTACGGTCATGATGGCGAATTTTCTCACCACGTCGTAGTTGAAGACTTCAGGCTGTTTTCCGAGCGTATCGGAAGTACCCATGAGCTTCCCCTCAAGTATTATGAAAAACAATCGCGAGCATGATCTCGCATGGCTTGGCCTGCGACCTTGATCTGCATCAATGCCGTCCTCGCTAAATTGGGCTTGATGTTTCCCCGCCACACATCCATGTGAGGTGGTTGCAATCAGGGCCGCGAATAATGCGACAGCGCCGGCCTGCCGCTGTCAGCGTTGCTTGTCACCGGGTGGTGGTTCCTGGTCCTCGGGCGAGTCATCATCCATCAGGATCGATTCGCCACTCTTCTGTGTGTCGTCGAACTGACCGGCGAAAATCGCCCACCAGAACAGGGCGCCGATCAACAGCACGAAAACGAGCGCAATCGGCAGCAAAAGCAGAAGTGAGCCGGTCATGCTCAGCCCTGAACGGCTGCCGTGCCCCAGTCGGCGGACGCAGCCGCCCGCAACTGTCGGCGATACATGCGCCAGGCATTGCCGGCGACGGCCAGTGAGGAGACCAACATGCTCAGTGCCGCAACCCAAGGGGCCACCAGCCCGATCGCCGCAAGCGGCGTCATGAGCAGGTGCCAGACAACGGAGCCATAGAGGTTCTGACGGGTGACGCGTCGTGCCACCCGCACCAGTTCTGCAACTTCGGAATCGGGAAGATTTCCGCGCACCGCCAGGGTGGCCTGTGCGGCGGAAACAGTGGAAGGAACGGCCATGGCCATGGCGCAGGGGCAACTCATGACGAACATGGCCACAAGTACCGGTACCGCATGAGCCGGATCAATGTAAAACCACCAGACCGCACCGGCCACGATGGCCAGAACGACCTGGATTGAAACAAACCAGAATGCAAGACGATTGGCCTGCTCGGACGCCACCGCCCGGAAGGACTCAATGGCTGCGTTCGCACCGCCCGTTTCGACGGCCTGGCGCGCACATAGCTCGAGGTAGCGCGCCGTGAGCAGGAAGGCCACGAACATCACGACCGAATCAAAATAGACTTCACCCCTGCCCGCCCAGGTGGCATACGCGCTCGGGAAGAATGCGACGGCGATGCCCAGGGCCACCGGGACATCCATGGTGATGTGTTTCTGTGCGAGGCGGCTGAGCGCACCGGACCATACCGGTTGCGCGCAGTACAGCACCACGGGAACGGTCATGATCAGACTGATCCAGTTCATCAGAAAGATGGCCTGATCGAGCAGCTCGAGGTTATCGGGCGCCATGCCTTCATGGCGCAAATAGCCGGGAAAGGCGAACATCATGACCTGCATCATGGCAAGCCATGCCAGACCCAGGCGCGCAAGCATGTGACGGCGGTGATGCCGGTCAGAGTCGGACAACCCAGCGGGGGGAGAGAAGATGGAAATCGCGCGCATGGCCCGCACTATAGCGTTTCGCCCGCGCGCGTTTCTTGATCTAGATCAACGGCCCGCAAGAACCTTGCCTGCGGGCCGCGATCCGTCAGGGGATTCAGGCGAAGGACTGCTCGAACTGCTGCTCCTCGGTCGACCCCGTCAGGGCCGTGGTGGACGACTGCCCGCCTTCGATCGTCTGCGTGACGGCGTCGAAGTAACCCGTGCCGACCTCTCGCTGGTGCTTGACCGCGGTGAACCCCAGTTCTGCCGCCGCGAATTCCTTCTGCTGCAGCTCCACGAAGGCGCTCATCTGGCGACGTGCGTAGCCATGCGCCAATTCGAACATGCCGTAGTTGAGCGCGTGGAAGCCCGCCAGCGTGATGAACTGGAAGCGGTAACCCATGGAACCGAGCTCGCGCTGGAACTTGGCGATGGTGGCGTCGTCCAGGTTCTTCTTCCAGTTGAATGAGGGCGAGCAGTTGTATGCCAGCAACTTGCCCGGGAACTGGCGGTGGATCGCTTCGGCAAACTGACGCGCATATTCCAGATTGGGGGTGGACGTCTCGCACCATACCAGATCGGCATAGGGCGCATACGCCAGGCCGCGGGATATCGCCTGCTCGATGCCCGCCCGGGTGCGGAAGAAACCTTCGACGGTGCGTTCGCCGGTGATGAAGGGACGATCGTTGTCGTCCACGTCGCTGGTGACCAGGTCTGCCGCGTCAGCATCAGTACGCGCCACCAGAAGAGTCGGCACATTGAGCACGTCTGCAGCCAGTCGGGCGGCAACCAATTTGGACACGGCTTCGCGGGTGGGGACGAGAACCTTGCCCCCCATGTGGCCGCATTTCTTCACGGCAGCGAGCTGGTCTTCGAAGTGAACGCCGGCGGCACCGGCTTCGATCATGGCCTTCATCAGCTCGAACGCATTCAGCACGCCACCGAATCCGGCCTCGGCGTCGGCCACGATGGGCGCAAAAAAATCGATGTAACCCGGATCACCCGGTTCCTTGCCCTCAGACCATTGAATCTGGTCGCAGCGCATGAGCGCATTGTTGATGCGCTTGACAACCTGGGGCACCGAATTGATCGGATAGAGCGACTGGTCAGGGTACATTTCACCGGCCAGATTGGCGTCGCCGGCCACCTGCCAGCCCGACAAGTAGATGGCCTTGAGCCCCGCCTTCACCTGCTGCATGGCCTGGTTTCCCGTCAAGGCGCCCAGTGCATTGATGAAGGGTTCCTCATGCAGCAGGCCCCAGAGTTTTTCGGCCCCCCGACGCGCAAGGGTGTATTCGGGGGTCACCGAACCGCGCAGACGAATGACTTCCTCGGCAGTGTAGCCGCGCTTGATGCCCTGCCATCGGGCGTCTTCAGCCCACTGACGCTGCAACTGGCGAATGTCATTTTCACGTGTACTCATGTGTCTTCTCCTGATGTTGGAAATGGAAGGCGGTTGAGGAGAAGTCTACGCGTCTGCTGCAGCGCAACTAACCCTTTTATCTTATATAAGACTAAATTTCTTTCCTTTTATTATCAGCAACTTGCTGGCGACGTTTCTCTATATGGAAAGAAAAATCTCAGAATGAAATGTCCTACGCTGCATCGCAATAGACGATTTTTGCATGATGAAATCAGGATTCCACAAGCTGAAAAAAGGGGGGCAATACGCCGACAGGCCCGTGTGAAAGCGCCGGCTCAATCCGAGGGTTTCCTTGGGTCGCCGGTGAAGGCGCAAAGGCTGCGGCGCGAGCGGCCGAGCGACTGGGGAGGAGTGGGCCGGCGAGCGCGAGGAAGAACATCCCCACGCCGTCCGGTAAAATGGTGTTTTGCCCAGTCTTACGTTATGTCCGATTCCCCCCTGAGCCAGGCCCCGCTTGGCCGAGAAGTTGCCTACCCGCAAACCTACGACCCCTCGCAGCTGTTTCCCATTTCCCGCGCCCAGACACGCGCCAGTCTGGCTTTGCCAGGGCCCTGGTTCGGTGCCGACGTCTGGAACGCGTATGAAGTGTCCTGGTTGAATAGCCGCGGCCTGCCCCGCGCCGCCGTGGCGCGGTTCAGTTTCCCGGCCGACAGCGCGAATCTGGTGGAGTCGAAGTCATTCAAGCTCTACCTGAATTCCTTCAATGAAAGCCGTTTTGACAGCGCCGAGGAAGTGGCCGCCCAGCTCAAGGCCGACCTGAGCCGCGCTGTGGGAGCGCCCGTCGGCGTCACCCTGTTCAGCGTGGACGATGCCGCCGCCCTGGCCTACCGCCCACTGGTGGGGCGCTGCCTGGACACGCTGGATGTGGAAATCGAACATTATCTGCCGCAACCGGCATTGCTACGGGCCGTCAGCGAGGAGGTCGTCACGGAAACCCTGGTCAGCCATCTGCTGAAATCGAACTGCCCCGTGACGGGCCAGCCCGACTGGGGCAGCGTGCAGATCCGCTACACTGGGCCGCGCATCGACCCTGAAGGCCTGCTCAAGTACATCGTTTCATTCCGGCGCCACACGGAGTTTCACGAGCATTGCGTCGAACGTATGTATTGCGATCTCTGGCGTGCCCTGCAGCCCGAGTCGCTCTTCGTGATGGCGCTCTACACGCGACGCGGCGGGTTGGACATCAACCCCTGGCGCAGCAGCCACCCGGTGGAACCGGAGACCCTGCGCACCCTGCGCCAATAAGTTCACGCGCGGCGGGCTGCCGCAGAGCGGCCCACCGCCATGGCGATCAGCCCCGCCAGCACATAACTCAGGGCGGCGCCGGCCCAGGGGCCTTGCAGCAGGCCAAGGTCGAGCATGAGGCCGAACGCCACCGGCCCCAGCGAAGAGCCGATATCCATGCCGGAATACACCAGACCGTAGACAGTGCCCGTGGCCCCCTTGGGCGCCACACGGCGGATCAGCATGTCACGCGACGGACCGGCAACGCCGGAACACAGCCCCGCCATGGCCACGGCAAACACCGCAGAAGCCGAACCGAGCAGCCCGCTGGCAAGCAGCACGAAGCACACCGCGGCCGCCACCAGCGACGCAAGCACAATAAATTCGGTGCGCGGTGTACTGGACACCAGAAAGCCCCCCAACCCCATGCCCACGGCGCCGGCCAGCATGTAAGCGGACAAAGCGGAACCCGCCAGCACTTTATCCACCCCGTACAAGGCACCCAGGATGGGAATCGTGAAGTTCTGAGTGACCGAGAACGCAATCGACGTGAAGGTGAAAAACAGGAAGGCGCCCCACAACGCCGGCTGTACCAACAGGGTCTGGAGAGTCTGCCCCACGCTCTGCCGGGACAGATCATCTACGCGTTCGGCCGCCGCAGCGGTGGCCGGCGCCTTCGGCCCGTCGTCCGCTTCTACCGACGTGGGCGCTGCCTGCTTCAAGGCTTCGGATTCCCGTCGCCCCGACAGCATGTCACGGCCCAGCCAGGTGGCCAACAGCACGAGGCCCACGAGTACGGACGCGGCCACCGCCGCACCCCGCCAGTCGGTGAGCTGGATGAAGGTGGCAATGTACAGGGGTGCCAGCGCCCAGCCGAGATTCCCGGTCAGGCCATGGGCGCTGAAGGCGTGCCCCAGACGGGTCGGACTCACCCTGTCATTCAGAATGGAAAAGTCGACGGGGTGAAAGACCGAATTGCCGATGCCACCCAGCGCAGCGGCCAGGCAGAGCATCAGGTAGCCGTTCGCACCGGCGATCAGCAGGCCCGAACCGACGAAACAGGCCAGCCCGAAATGCAGGACGGGGGCAGGGCCGATGCGGTCGACGATGAACCCGGAAGACGCCTGCCCCACCGAGGAAAGCAGAAAGAAGATGGACGCCAGCAGCCCCAGCTGTGCAAAGTCATAACCGAATTCGGCCGCCAGCGACAGATAGAGAGTGGGCAGCACCAGCTGAAAGAAATGGGAACAGGCATGGGCCGCTCCGACCAGAGAAATGACCGACCAGTCGCGCCGTTTGACGGCGGCGGGGTTCATGGATATTGCAGCTGGCATCGAGGCACTCATTGCCGCGTATTCCTCTTGAGAGCTTCGAATGCGTCCCGGGCCCTGCCCGCACGCCCTACGTTTTGTTCGACCGGTCGCGGATCTCCGGCCACGCCCGATTCAAGTAATAGCACATCGACCACACGGTCAGCACCGCTGCGACGACAATCAGTACCTGGCCGACAAGGTCGGTCGGCACCCCGTACAGCGGTTGCCAGTAAAGCAGGCACGGGATGGCAACCATCTGTGCCGCCGTCTTGAATTTGCCCAGCCTGTGCACCGCCACACTGCCGCTGGCGCCAATCTTGGCCATCCATTCGCGCAGGGCGGAAATCGTGATTTCACGCCCGATGATGATGAGTGCAATGAAGGAATCGACACGGTCGAGGTTGAGCAGAATCAACAAGGCCGCACACACCATCAGCTTGTCGGCGACCGGGTCGAGGAAGGCACCGAAGCTGGAAGTCTGGTTCCAGCGGCGAGCCAGCCAGCCGTCGAACCAGTCGGTGAGCGCGGCAATGATGAAGAACGCCGCACCAATGGCATCGCGCATGCCTTCCGTCACCCAGCTCGTGGGCAAGTAGTAAAGCGCAACGATCAGGGGGATCATTGCGATGCGAAGCCAAGTGAGGGCGATGGGCAGATTGAACGGCATACTCTGAATACTAACCCAAGCTGATGTGAACCTGCTCATCGCAAGGCGTGATAGATGCGTTCCGCGAGTTCATCCGAGATGCCCTCGACCGAACGCAGGTCGTCGATACTGGCCTCCACCACCCCGGCGAATCCACCGAATCGCGCCAGCAGACGCTGACGCCGCCGGGCGCCCACCCCTTCGATCTCTTCCAGCCGCGAAACCGTCCGCGCCTTGGCGCGCCGTGCCCGCATCCCGGTAATGGCGAACCGATGGGCCTCGTCCCGGATCTGAGCGACCAGCATCAGCGCGGGCGATTCTACTCCGAGCGAAAGGGGGTCACGCTCGTCGGCGAAGATCAGGGTTTCCAGCCCGACCTTGCGCCCTTCCCCCTTCGCCACTCCGACCAGCACCCCGGTGTCCAACCCCAGCTCCACGAACACCTGCCGGGCCACTTCCACCTGCCCCTTGCCACCGTCGATCAGGACCACGTCCGGAAGCGGCGCCTCGCCATCGGCCACCCGCGTAAAGCGGCGCGACAGCACCTGTCGCATGGCCGCGTAGTCGTCGCCCGGCGTGATGCCCGCAATGTTGTATCGCCGATACAGGGAAGGCTGCATGTCGTGGTTCTGATACACCACACACGATGCCTGGGTGGCCTCACCGGCCGTGTGACTGATGTCGAAGCATTCGATGCGCAGGGCCTGCAGGGAGGCCGCATCAGTGTCCAGGCCCAGGGTCTCCGCCAGGGCCAGCGTGCGTGCTTCGCGGGCGCTCGATTCGCTCAGAGAGCGGTTCAGCGCCAGCTCAGCATTCTTGAGCACCTGTTCCAGCCAGGTCTTGCGCATGCCTTGCGGCCGGGTGATGAGACGCGCCTTGGTGCCGGTCTGATCGGCCAGCAGGGCGAGCAGTTCGTCGTCGGGCAGCTTGTGCGAGCAGACCAGCACGGGCGGCATTTTGCTGTCGATGTAGTGCTGGGCCACGAAGGCCGCCAGCACATCGGCTGGGCTGTCGCCTTCCGCGTGAGAGGGGAAAAAGGCCTTGTCACCCAGATGACGGCCGCCCCGCACCATGGCCAGGTTCACGCAGCTGCGCCCACCCATGGTGACCACGCCGATGATGTCCACATCGTCATTGCCGATCTGTTCCATGGATTGCTGTTGCAACACCTTCGACAACGCGCCCATCTGATCCCGCAACAACGCGGCCTGTTCGAAGTCCAGACGGTCGGAAGCAGCAAACATGCGCGCCTCGATGTCCTTGAGGACGTCGTCGGCGTGCCCGTCCAGAAAACGGATCGCGCGATCCACGTCGGCCTGGTATTCCTCGGCAGAGATCCGCTCCACGCAGGGCGCAGAGCAGCGACCGATCTGGTGCAGCAGGCAGGGCCGCGAGCGGTTGGTGAAGACGCTGTCTTCGCAGGTCCGCAAGCGGAAGACACGCTGCAGGATCTGGATGGTTTCGCGCACCGCCCAGCTGTTGGGATACGGCCCGAAGAAGCGCCCCTTGCGGCTGGTCGCCCCGCGATAATAGGCAATGCGCGGGAAAGCGTGCGCGCTGAACATCAGGTAGGGATAGGATTTGTCGTCCCTGAACAGGATGTTGTAGCGCGGCTTGAGCCGCTTGATCAGGTTGTTTTCCAGCAGCAGGGCTTCTGCCTCGCTGCGCGTGATGGTGACTTCCACCCGCGCCACCCGCGCCACCATGTGGGCGATGCGGGGGCTGGAAGCAGTCTTCTGGAAATAGGAGCTGACGCGCCGCTTGAGGTCGCGCGCCTTGCCCACGTACAGCACTTCCCCGTCGGCATCCAGGTGTCGATAGACACCCGGCAGATGGGGCAGGTCAGCCAGGAAGGATTTCAGATCGAATTCGTCGGGCATGTTGATATTGCGTGTCCTGCTGCAATGCATCCCAGTCGGGCGCCGCCACGCGCGGCATCAGGCGGCGCAGACGCGCCACCGAGGCTTCCGGCATGCGGAAATCGAGCCTTTCGAGCAGCTCGTCGGCCAGGTCCGGGCGGTTGCAGACCAGCACCATGTCGCAGCCAGCCACCAGGGCGGCCTGCGCCCGGGCGAGAATGTCACCGGCAACGGTGGCGCCTTCCATGGTGAGGTCATCCGAGAACACCACACCGTCGTAGGCCAGGCGCCCCCGCAGGATCTCCTGCACCCAGACGCGCGAAAAACCGGCCGGCGCCGCATCCACCTTGGGGTAGATGACATGCGCAGGCATGACGGAAGGCAGTACGAGGTCACCCAGCCAGGTATACGGCGCAGCGTCCTCTTCCAGAATGGTTTCAAGGCTGCGCTCGTCGACGGGAATTTCGTGATGGGAGTCGGCCTCGACCGCGCCATGCCCCGGAAAATGCTTGCCGCAGGCGGCCATGCCCGCCCGGGACAGGCCCTGGATCAACGCCCTCGCCAGCAGGGCCACCACCCCCGGATCGCGATGGAAGGCACGGTCGCCGATGACCCGGCTGACCCCGTAGTCGAGGTCCAGCACCGGCGTAAAACTCAGATCCACACCACAAGCGCGCAGCTCGGCCGCCAGCACGTAGCCCACCGCCGTGGCCGCCCGCAGCGCCGCCTGCGCATCGCTCTCCCACCTCACCCCCAATTCGCGCATGGCAGGCAAGGCAGTGAACCCATCGCTGCGAAAACGCTGCACCCGCCCGCCTTCATGGTCCACGGCGATCAGCAGGGGCTCGTCGCGCACGGCGTGGATCTCGGCGCACAGTTGCCCGAGCGTGTGGCGGTCGGTGAAATTGCGGGCAAAGAGAATGACCCCTCCCACCGAAGGGTGGCACAGGCGATCCCGCTCGTGAGCCGAGAGGCGGAGCCCCTCGACGTCAACCATGACGGGCCCGGGTGGCAGGGAAGACGGATTGGCGTTCATGTTCGAAAGTGTCAGGGAAGAGGATCGTGGACCAGGGATTCGACCACCACGTAGGCGGCCACGATGTCGTGTTCGTCGGTTACGGAAACATGGGCCATGCCGAAGCGCTGCCCATACCAGGCGGCCAGGGGTTCGGCGAGCTTCACGTAAGGCCGCCCGCCCGGTGCGTTGAGGGTCTGCATGCGAGACCATGCCATCGGCATGCGCATGCCCAGGCCGACGGCCTTGGAAAACGCCTCTTTGGCGGCAAAGCGCGTGGCCAGATAGCGTATGCCGCGTCGCGGATCGCGCTGGTAACGGCGCTGGAACACCAGAATCTCGTCCTCGCCCAGGATGCGTCGGACGAAGCGTTCCGGATGGCGGTCGAACACACGCTGCACACGGTCCAGCCGCAGAAGATCCATTCCTATTCCCGCAATCCGGGCATTGCCCGCGTGAGCCAGCATGCAGCCATGTCCTCCAGAAGAAACACCCCGCATCATACCGCGTCCGCCTGCGCCAGCGGCGCGGGCCAGGACACGGCGCCCTGCCCGGTTTCCCGGTGCAGGGCGCATCAGGTTGGCTCAGGAAGGGTTCAGCGCGGGCGCTTGTCGATCACGCGTCGCGCCTTGCCCGTCAGGGTGCGTTCCACCCCGCCGGACGGATGCACGGAGATCTTTGCGCTGATGCCCACATAGTTCTTGAGCGAGTGCCCCAGGCGATGCGCCACAGCATTTCGCTGTTCGTCGCTCATGTTGGAGAATTCGCTGCGCAATTCCGTCAGCACTTCCAGGGAATCGAGGTTGCCTTCGCGAGTGACCACGAGCTGATAGTGGGGTGCAAGCTCGGGCATCTTGAGCACCAGTTCCTCGACCTGGGTGGGGAACAGGTTGACACCCCGAATAATCAGCATGTCGTCGCTTCGACCGGTGATCTTGCCGATCCGCCGCATGCTGCGCGCCGTCGGGGGCAACAGGCTGGTGAGGTCACGCGTGCGGTAGCGGATGATGGGCATGGCCTCTTTGGTGAGCGATGTGATCACCAGTTCTCCTGATTCGCCTTCCTTCACCGGCTCACCCGTGTCCGGGTTGATGATTTCCGGATAGAAGTGGTCTTCCCAGATCACCGGGCCGTCCTTGGCCTCGACGCACTCCATCGCGACGCCGGGGCCCATGACTTCCGAAAGACCGTAAATGTCGACGGCGTCGAGGCCGGAGCGCGCTTCGATGTCCTCGCGCATGCGCCCCGTCCAGGGTTCGGCACCGAAGATGCCGACCCGCAGCGAAGAGGACTTGAGATCCATGCCCTGACGCTGCATTTCCTCCAGAATGTTGCAGAAGTACGATGGCGTCACCATGATCACCCGCGGCCCGAAATCGCGGATCAGCTGTACCTGCTTCTCGGTCTGCCCCCCCGACATGGGAACCACCGAGCAGCCCAGACGTTCGGCCCCATAATGCGCGCCCAGGCCGCCGGTGAACAGGCCGTAGCCGTAAGCCACATGAACGATGTCGCCCGGCCGCCCGCCGCCCGCCCAGATCGAGCGGGCCATGAGATCGGCCCAGGTGTCGATGTCGCGCTGGGTGTAGCCGACCACCGTCGGCTTGCCGGTCGTGCCGCTGGAGGCATGAATGCGCACCACCTTTTCGCGCGGCACGGCGAACATGTTGAAGGGGTAGTTCTCGCGCAGGTCGTGTTTGCTCGTGAAGGGGAACTTGGCGATATCGGCCAGGCTCTTGAGATCGTCGGGATGCACCCCTTCTTCTTCGAATCGCTTGCGGTAATGGGGCACGTTCTCGTAGGCGTGCCGCAATGTCCAGGTCAGCCGCTCCAGCTGCAACGCTTCCAGTTCATCCCGGCTCGCGTGCTCGATAGGGTCTCTTCCCGGTTTTTTTTCCAACATGGCTGTCTCCTGCCTTCCTTCTTTTCTGTCGTAGTGCGCATCACGCGCGATGTGTTTCAAGTTTCGGGGGGCCGCGCCGTGTCTTCTTCCACGGCAGGCTGCGCTTCCACCACATTTCCCTTGATGCGATAGGAGCGCCCCCGGAACACGGCCACGGGCTTGCCGTGCTGATTGCTGACGTGGACATCGTAAATGCCGGTGCGCCCGGCCAGGGAATACTCGACGGCCCGCGCCGTGAGCCGATCGCCCTCGAAGGCCGGCGCAAGAAAGTCGATGGTGCAGCCGGAGGCGACGGTGGTCAGATTGTGCGAGTTGCAGGCAAAGGCAAAGGTGCTGTCGGCCAGGGCGAAGATGAAGCCCCCATGACACGTCTTGTGCCCGTTGAGCATGTCGGCACGCACCGTCATGCTCATGGTCGCCTTGCCCGGAGAGATTTCATCGAGACTGGCCCCCAGGGCCTGGGAGGCGGCATCCCGCTCATACATCGATTTGCCGGCCAGGGTGGCCAGCGCCTGCGGATCCTCTGGCAGGCCGCATGCCAACGAGACGTGCGCTTGGTCTGCCATCGACATCACTTCCCCTTGAAGACAGGTTGACGCTTTTCCAGGAACGCACTGACGCCCTCGGCGTAGTCGTCGCTGAAACCCAGTTCACGCATCAGGTCGCGTTCCAGATCGAGCTGGGCATCCAGGCTGTTGCCCAGGCTTTGCTGAATGGCCCGTTTGGTATAAGCCAGCCCCTTGGTGGGCGCGCTCGCGAAATGCGCGGCCAGTGCGTCCAGACGAGCCTCGAAGTCGCCATCGGCCACACATTCCCAGATGAGCCCCCAATCTTGTGCCTGACGCGCAGAGAGTTTGTCGCCCAGCATGGCCAGACCCATGGCACGCGCGCGTCCCACCAGCCGCGGCAGTGCCCAGGTCCCGCCGGTATCGGGAATGAGCCCCAGCTTGCAGAACGGCTGAATGAAGGAGGCCGATTCTGCCGCCACCACGATGTCGGCGCCCGCGAGCGCCAGATTGGCCCCTGCGCCGGCCGCCACCCCGTTGACGCCGACCACGACCGGCATGGGCAACGCATTCAGTCGCCGGATCAGGGGGGCGTAGAACTGTTCGACCGTTTCGCCCAGATCGACGCGCTGTCCCTCGGCGGGCTGCCGCTCGGAGAGATCCTGGCCTGCGCAGAACCCCCTGCCCTTACCCGACAGCACCAGCACGCGAGCCCCGCCCTGCTCCACCTGGCGCAGGGCATTGGCCAGCTCGATGTGCATGGCGGCCGTGAAACTATTGAGTTTATCGGGGCGATTCAGCCAGATCCGGGCGACCCCGTCCTGCTGTTCAAGCATGATGTTTTGGTAGACCAATCCCTTCCTCCTTTGATCTTTCAAGTCTCAAACGTGCCAGCGAGTCTGCACCACCCGGAAACGATTGGCAACGAAAGCGCTGTCCGACAAGGCTGCGTTGGCGGCCGGGTTGGCACCCGTTCCGTGAAAATCGCTGAAGGCGGCCGTCTGATTCACGAAGACGCCTCCCGTAAGATTCAGTGACAGCGACACGCCGGCGCGCTCGGCAGCCTTGCGCATGCGTTCGGCCACGGCGTCGTCCGTGGAGTAACCCGACAAGGTCAATGCCCCGTGTTCCATCACGGCGCGCCGCGCCAGCTCGATGCCGTGCTCCGTGGAATCGGTGGCCACGATGAAGACAATCGGGCCGAACCATTCCTTGTAGATGCGCGCATCGTCGGCCTCCGCCTGCAGCAGCAACGGCGTACGTACGCGTGCCTCGGGGAACTGCGGATGGGTGAGCGCCTGGCTATCGTGCAGCACCGGCAGCCCCAGACCGCGCGCTTCTTCGATGCGCTTGAGCGTGGCTTCGTTCTGAATGGCTCCCGTGAGCTCCACCGCCTTGGCGGGGTCACTCATCAATTTCCCGACCGCCTGGGCGATCGCCTGAGCCACTTCATCGAAGCTCAACCTGCCTTCCGCCGTGCGGATGCCGTCACGCGGAATGTAGACGTTCTGCGGGGCCGTGCACATCTGGCCGGAATACAGCGCAAAGGAGAAGGCCAAATTGCGCGCCACGGCCCTGATGTCCTCGACCGAGTCGATGAGGATTTGGTTGACGCCCGCCTTCTCGGTGTAGACGAGGGCCTGGCGCGCATGGGTTTCGAGCCAGTTGCCGTTGGCGCTGCTGCCGGTGAAGTCGATGATGCGCACCGCCGGGTGAAGGGCCAGTTCCTGCGAGATGTCGGCGTCGCGGTCGTGCGCCGCCAGCTGCACCACATTGGGGTCGAACCCGGCTTCCTGCAGGACTTCCCGCGCCACCTTGACGGTGATAGCGAGCGGCAGAATGGCACCGGCGTGCGGCTTGACGATGACCGGGTTGCCGGTGGCCAGGCTGGCGAACAGCCCCGGGTAGCCATTCCAGGTCGGAAAGGTGGAGCAGCCGATCACCACCGCAATGCCGCGGGGCACGATGGTGAAGCGCTTGCGCATCCGCAGGGGCTCGTGTTTGCCCTGTGGTTTTTCCCAATCGGCCTGCTCCGGAATGCGCGACATTTCCTGCCAGGCGTAGGCCACGGCCTCCAGGCCGCGGTCCTGCGCATGGGGCCCGCCCGCCTGGAACGCCATCATGAAGCCCTGCCCGGTCGTGTGCTGCACAGCATTGGCAATGTCGAAACTGCGCTGATTGAGGCGCCGCAGAATTTCCAGGCTCACCCCTACCCAGGTACGCGGGCCCGCCCCGCGCCAGGATTCCAGGGCGGTGCCGGCCTGCTCGACCAGGGCATCCACCGGTACCCGAGGATAGCGAATGTCGAGCGCCGGGCCGAAAGGCGAGTGCTCCTGCCCGGTCATGCCCATTGCACCGGGTAGATCCAGCGGAAAATCCTTGCCCAGCAGCGCCTCGAACGCCTTCCGGCCGTCCTCGGCGGCGGTTTCCCCATACACCCGGGGGCTGGGCGACTCCGAAAACGGACTCCAGTACCCGCGGCTGCCGGTCGCCTCGACGGCCTTTTCGAGCACTTCGCGATTGCTTTCAAAAAAATCTGCCGACACCGTTTGCTCCTCGTTCATGTTTCCTGATCGAAATCGACCCGGACCCGGTCCGTGACCGGAAAACTCTGACAGCTCAGGATGAAGCCGCGGGCGACTTCGTAATCCTCGAGCGCGAAATTCGCGTCCATATCGACTTCCCCCTCCACCACTTTGCAGCGGCAGGTGGAACAGACGCCTCCCTTGCAGGAATAGGGCAGCTCCACGCCCTGGGCCAGCGCCGAATCCAGCAGGCTGTCCTTGTTCTTGTCGATGGTGATGCTGCGAGTCACACCGTCCAGTACGATGGTGAGCTCGCAGTGCTCGCCGGGCGCCTTGCGGGCTTCCTTGCCGGTACGCAGGGCGCGCGGCCCCTTGGGCGAGCCGAACAGCTCGAACTTGATGCGATCCTTGGCCACCCCCTTTTCCTGCAACGCGGCAATCACCGATTCCGTCATGTCCTGCGGGCCGCAGACAAAGGCGTGATCGATCATCGCCGGGTCGAGCCAGCGGCCCAGCAACTGCGTCACTTTGTCTCCGTCAAGGCGGCCATTGAGCAGATCGATATCCTGATGCTCACGGCTCATGATGTAAACGATGGAGAGCCGTGTCATGTACTGATTCTTGAGGTCTTCTATCTCCTCGCGAAAGAGTACGGCGGATGACGCGCGATTTCCATAGAAAAGTGTGAAGCTCGAATTTGGCTCGGTATCGAGCGCCGCCTTGATGAGCGACAGAATCGGTGTGATGCCGCTTCCCACGGCGAAGGCCGCGTAATGGCGGGCCTGCGCGGGGTCGAAAGCCACGGTGAAATGGCCATCGGGCGGCATGACGTCGAGCGTGTCGCCGGCCTGGAGCTCGCTGTTGGCCCAGGAAGAGAACGCCCCGTCGTTGAGCCGTTTGATGGCCACCCTCAGCTGGCGGTCGCTGGGGGCCGCACAGATGGAATAGGAGCGCCGCAGCTCTTTGCCATCGATGAACGTGCGCAGCGTCAGATACTGACCCGGACGAAAGGCAAAGGCCTCCGAGAGCGTCTCGGGAACTTCGAAGGTGACCACCACCGCGTCGCGCGTGTTGCGCGCCACTGATGCGACTTTCAGAGAATGAAACTGACTCATGAGCTGGACCTAATGCGCCTTGAAATAGTCGAAGGGTTCGCCACAGCCCTGGCAGCGATACAGCGCCTTGCAGGCTGTGGAGCCGAAGCGGCTGATCAGCCGCGTATGGGTGGAACCGCATTGTGGACAGGGAACGGGAGGGTCTGCACGCCGCAGGATGCCGCTCAGGTCGACCGCCCGCTCCATGGGTGGGGCGATGCCGTAGCGTCGCAGCGCCTCCCGGCCCTTCTCGCTCATCCAGTCCGTGGTCCAGGCGGGCGACAGCACGCGTTCAACGTGAACCTCGTTCAGCCCCCTGCCCCCCAGGACGGAGCGGATGTCCTGCTCGATTTCGCGCATGGCCGGACAGCCCGAGTACGTGGGCGTGATCGTGACGATGCAGCGGGCATCCTCGAAACGCACATCCCGCACAATGCCGAGGTCCACCACGGAGATGACGGGAATCTCCGGATCCGGCACCTCGTGCAGCCACTGCATGACCTGCTCGGGGGTGAAGCGCGATTCCACGGGTTTCATGGTCGTCACCAGCGGGCGCCCGGATAGGCCCGCTGCAAATGCTGCATTTCAGCCAGCAGGTAGCCGAGCGCTTCCGTGTGGCGACCGTGCACACCGCCGCGGTGCGCGGGGTGGAACGCTTCCCCGGCAGGCGGCATGCTCAACGTGGCTTCCTCGAGCACTTGCGCGACGTGGGTCTCCCAGGCCTCGCGCAGGCTTTCGTGCAGGGGCGTCACTCCTCGGGCGGCCAGCGCCTGCGTGATCTCGTCGTCCACGAAGAGCTCGCCGACGTGTGCCCACACGTCGTCGATGGCTTCCTGCATGCGCTGGCGGCTGAGCTCCGTGCCGTCGCCCAGACGAACCAGCAGGTCGGTCGAGCGGCGGGCATGGTAGGCCACCTCCTTGAGCGATTTCGCGGCGATGGCCGCCACCCGCTCGTCGCCGGAGCCCTGCAGGCGTTCCAGCAGCAGGTAATGCCAGACATCGAAGACGAACTGGCGGGCGACGGTGTCGCCGTAGTGCCCGTTGGGACGCTCCACCAGCAGATAGTTGCGATATTCCGGCGCGTCGCGCAGATAGGCCAGCGCGTCTTCATCGCGCCCTCTGCCCTCCACTTCGCCGGCCAGCGTCAGCCACATGCGCGCCTGGCCCAGCAGGTCGAGCGCCGTATTGGCCACCGCCATTTCTTCTTCGAGCACCGGGCCATGGCCCGTCCACTCACAGAGGCGCTGCGACAGCACGAGCGTGGTGTCGCCCATGCGCAGCAGGTACTGAAACAATGCCTGGTCCATGTCGTCACCTCACATCTTGATTTCTTCCGGCATGGGGAAGAAGGTGGGGTGGCGATAAACCTTGCTTGAAGAGGGATCGAACAAAGGTTCTTTGTCGGAGGGGCTGCTGGCGACGATGTCGGCCGCCCTGACCACCCAGATGCTCACCCCCTCGTTGCGCCGCGTGTAGACATCACGCGCATTGTTGATGGCCATTTCTGCGTCGGGGGCGTGCAGGCTGCCCACATGCTTGTGGGCCAGACCATGCTGACTGCGAACGAAGACCTCCCACAGGGGCCAGTTGGATCGGCTCATGGTACGGATTCCTTGAAATGAAATTCGGTCAGGACAGGGTGTGCCGCCCGACTTCAGGCTGCGGCGCGCTTCGCCTGCTTTTCTGCGTAGGCGGCCATGGCTTCACGCACCCAGGCGCCTTCTTCGTGAGCTTGCACACGCGTGCGCAGGCGCTCGCGGTTGCAGGGGCCATTGCCCTTGAGCACTTCGTAGAATTCTTCCCAGTTGATCGGGCCGAAATCGTAGTGCCCCGTGGCGTCATTCCACTTGAGATCAGGATCCGGAATCGTCAGGCCGAGATATTCCGCCTGGGGCACCGTCTGATCGACGAATTTCTGCCGTAATTCGTCATTGGAGAACAGCTTGATGCGCCACTGCATGGACTGCGCGCTGTTGGGGGAATCGTGGTCGGGCGGACCAAACATCATGAGCGCCGGCCACCACCAGCGATTGAGGGCTTCCTGCGCCATCGCTTTCTGTTCCGGCGTGCCTTCCCGGCATAGCTGGATGAGCAGGTCGTAGCCCTGACGTTGGTGGAAGGACTCTTCCTTGCAGACGCGGATCATGGCGCGGGCATATGGCCCGTAGGAACAACGGCAGAGCGGGATCTGGTTGATGATGGCCGCACCGTCGACCAGCCAGCCGATCATGCCGATGTCGGCCCAGGTCAGCGTGGGGTAATTGAAAATGCTGGAATATTTCGCCTTGCCCGCATGCAGCGCGTCGATGAGGTCGTCGCGCGAGACGCCCAGGGTTTCGGCAGCGCTGTAGAGGTAGAGGCCATGCCCTGCCTCGTCCTGCACCTTGGCCAGCAGGATGGCCTTGCGCTTGAGCGAAGGGGCGCGCGTGATCCAGTTGCCCTCGGGCAGCATGCCGACCACTTCGGAATGGGCGTGTTGAGAAATCTGCCGGACCAGAGTCTTGCGATAGGCCTCGGGCATCCAGTCTTTGGGCTCGATACGTATGCCGGCATCTATGCGTTCCTGGAACGCGCGCTCGGGACCGGACAGCTCGTCGAGCGTGCGCAGCGACTTGACTCCGGTTTCCACCATCTGGGCGTACATAGTCTGTCTCCTAGCGGTTCGGTTGCAGCATGAGTGCCGTCTTGACGAGACCATTATTTAATACAAAAAACTTGATGTCAATCAAATTTATGTATCGTATTAAGGTGCGATACTGGTGGGCTGCCCGTCCGATACGACAACGCCCCCGATCCCTGGATGGATCGGGGGCGCAAGCGAATTCAGTGAATCCCCGGCAATTGCCGGAAGGCTCATACCTTGAGAAAGTGCTCGCGGTAATGTTTGAGTTCGTTGATCGACTCGTAGATGTCGGCCAGGGCCTCATGCTTGGCCTGCTTGACGAAACTGCGGTAGACCTCGGGCTTCCAGCGCACGGCCAGCTCCTTGAGGGTGCTGACATCAAGGTTGCGATAATGGAAGAAGGCCTCGAGCCTGGGCATGTACTTCACCATGAAGCGGCGGTCCTGACCGATGGTGTTCCCGCACATGGGCGACTTGCCGGCCGGCACGTGGCGTGAAAGGAACTCGAGCATTTTTTCCTCGGCTTCCGCCTCGGTCAGGGTCGAGGCCCTGACTTTATCGATGAGCCCGCTCTTGCCGTGGGTCGACTGGTTCCATTTGTCCATCGCGGCAAGCAGCTCGTCGGACTGATGCACGACCAGCACCGGGCCTTCGGCCACCAGGGTGAGATCGGGCTCGGTCACGACCGCGGCCAATTCGATGATGCGTTCTTTTTCCGGGTCCAGCCCCGTCATTTCCATGTCTATCCAGACGAGGCGCTGATCTTTCCCCACCATATAATCCCTTAATGAAAAAAGAGATTCTCTCATAAGCTGCCGACATGTTCACATTGCTGTTCGTTGCCTTCCTGCTCACCGATGTCCTGCTGAGACTCTGGCTCGCTTCGCGCCAGATCCGTCATGTACGCCAGCATCGCGACCAGGTGCCGGAGGCCTTCGCGGCGCGCATCAGCCTGCACAGTCACCGCCGTGCGGCCGATTACACGGTCGAGAAGATGCGCCTGGGTATGGTCGAACGCCTGGTGGAAGCCATTGTGCTGGTCGGCTTCACACTGCTTGGCGGTCTGCAGTTTCTCGACCTCCGCCTGGGCGAAGTGTTCGAGAACGAGATGCTGCGCCAGCTCGCCCTGATCGGTGCCGTGTTCGCCATCATGGGCATCGTCGGCCTGCCCTTCGCCATCTACAACAAGTTCAGGCTGGAACAGCGCTTCGGCTTCAATCGGGTCACGCCGCGGCTGTTCATCATCGACTGCGTGAAAATGCTGTTGCTCTCCCTGCTGTTCGGCACGCCGCTGGCCGCCGCCGTACTCTGGGTCATGGGCAATACCGGGGGCCACTGGGTATGGTGGGCCTGGGGTATCTGGGTCGCGTTCAACATCCTGCTCATCTGGCTGTTTCCCACCCTCATCGCCCCGCTCTTCAACAAGTTCACGCCCCTGCAGGACCCTGAAATCTCCGAACGGATCGGCAAGCTCATGCAGCGTTGCGGGTTTGCCGTGGACGGCCTGTTCGTCATGGATGGTTCGAAGCGTTCCGCGCACGGCAATGCCTACTTCACCGGGTTTGGAAAAGCGCGCCGCATTGTCTTTTTCGACACCCTGCTAGCACGCCTGAACGCAGAAGAAATCGAAGCGGTGCTGGCCCACGAACTCGGCCACTTCAAGCATCGACACATCCTGCGCCGGATGGTGCTGTCTCTGGGGATGGCGCTGGTCTTCTTCCTGGTTCTGGGGTGGCTCTCAGGCCAGGTCTGGTTTTACGAAGGCCTGGGCGTCATCCCCCAGTTCGGCCGCCCCAATGATGCGCTGGCGCTGATCCTCTTCTTCATTGCCATGCCGGTCTTCACCTTCTGGGTCTCGCCGCTCGCCGCCTGGCTTTCACGCCGTGACGAATACCAGGCCGACCGCTTCGCCGCGGCCCAGGCTTCGGGCGACGCGCTGGTCTCCGCCCTGGTGAAACTCTACGACGACAACGCCGCGACCCTCACGCCCGACCCCGTTCACTCGGCGTTCTATGACAGCCATCCCCCCGCCACCCTTCGCATCGAGAGTCTGAAGCATGCCACGCGCTGAGTCCGTCGAGCCCCGCAGCCCGCAGGCCCTGAAGGGGCGTGTTGTATCGGCCCACGGGCGCCATTACATGGTGGAACTGGAAGATGGCACGCTGCGCAAATGCTTTCCGCGCGGAAAGCGCAGCGATGCCACCGTAGGCGATTACGTCATGGTGACCCTGCAGGGCGAGGAAGGCAGCATCGATCGCATTCTGGAGCGTCGCAATCTGCTTTACCGCTCTGACGAAATGCGCAGCAAGCAGTTTGCAGCCAATGTCGACCGATTGCTGATCGTGGTGGCATCGGAACCCCTGTTTTCGGACGACCTCGCCGGCCGTGCCCTGGTCGGGGCATGGAGTGCCGGCATCGAACCCATCATCATCCACAACAAGGCCGACCTGCCCAGCGCAGAGGCCGCACGCCAGCGCCTGCAACCGTTCAAGGCGCTGGGGGTGCCCATCATCGAGACGAACGCGACGCACGTAGAGGCCACCCGTCGTACCCTGACCCCCCTGCTCAAAGGGCATACCAATCTGCTGCTGGGCCAGAGCGCCATGGGGAAATCCACCTTGCTCAATGCGCTGGTGCCGGACGCCGATGCCGCCACGCAGGCCCATTCCCAGGCGCTTGGGGCGGGCAGGCACACCACCACCGCCACGCGCCTCTACCGTCTGCCCGAGGGCGGCGACCTCATCGACTCCCCCGGCTTTCAGGCCTTCGGCTTGTATCACCTGGAGCCCGAAGACATCGTGCGCGGCTTTCCCGAGTTTCACAAGCCGATGGAATCATGCCGTTTCTACAACTGCAGCCACCGTCACGAGCCGGGCTGTGGTGTGTTGGCCGCCCTGGAACGGGGTGAAATCGCCCCCGAGCGACACGCGCTCTATACCCGTCTGCTGGCGGAGAACGAAGCCCGCAGCACGTACTGAGGGACCGGAGGTTCAGTCACCGAGACCGGCGGCTTCCGCGGAGGCGAGGTGATGATACAGATTGCGCACCAGCGCGGCGGTGGCGCCCCAGATGAAATATTCGCCCCAACTGACCGAGAAGAAGTGGCGTGCGCCGCCGTCCGGTTCGCGGATTTCGTGCAGGCGATGTTGCGCCGGATCGAGCAGGAACGACAGCGGCACCTCGAAGATCTCGGCGACCTCGCGTTGGTCCGGCCTCAGGCTGAAGCCGGGTTGCAGCACGCCGATCATCGGCTTCATGGTATAGCGGGTGGAGGTCAGGAAGCTGGGGTGTGCCCCGATCAGCTCGATATAGCGAGGTTCGACCCCGATCTCTTCCCAGGTCTCACGCAGTGCGGCTTCGACAAAGCTCGTATCGGTCGGCTCAATTCGCCCGCCAGGAAAGCAGATTTGCCCGGCATGGTTGTCGAGCCGGCTTGAGCGGCGCGTGAACAGCACATGCAGGCCTTCCGCACGCTCAAGCAATGGAATGCACACGGCAGCAGGAATGATGTCGCGGTATGCGCTGGTATCGAGGTCGAAGTGGTCGCGGAAAATCGGCTCCACCTGCCATGAGAACTGTGTGGCGAACGCCTTGCGAATGAACGGCAACTGCAGGGTCGAGGGCGCCAGGCCACGCAGGGCTGGCAAGGGAACGACAGGCTGCGCTTCAGGATCGAAGTCGCGGGAATGGCGAGGCCAGGCCAAAGGAGGAAGAATTTCCATATCACCAAGATACCGCAAGCCAATCGGAAAGTCATGCTGCCGCGGGCAGCACGCATAGGCGACCGGGAGTGCAGCAAAACAAAGGCACCCCTCGGGTGCCTTTGCTGGAACGAAACTGCCGTGTTTGACAGAAACTGCGGTTCGACAGGAAGAAAGCTTATTCTGCTGCTTTCTTGCTGGAACGAACCAGCTTTTCCTTGATGCGGGCAGCCTTGCCGGAACGATTGCGCAGGTAGTAGAGCGTCGCGCGACGAACGTCGCCACGGCGCTTGACTTCGATGCTGGCAATTTGCGGCGAGTAAAGCTGGAAGGTACGTTCCACCGCTTCACCGGAAGAGATCTTGCGAACGATGAAAGACGAGTTCAGACCACGATTGCGGCGGCCAATGACCACGCCTTCGTAAGCC
>JAJUFT010000082.1 GCA_029263615.1 Alcaligenaceae bacterium
ATCGTGATCGTGTGTGGTCGGTGGTACGTGACCGGCGGTAACGCTGCTCATGCTTGGCTCCTTCCTGCTGGCTCGCCCCCGTTGGAGGCGAGCCGAATTCTGGTGATCTTGCTTCTAGTGCCCGTTGAAGGGGCGTCTAGCGCTGGGCCGTGACGTCGGCGGGCTGAACGACCGGGTCGGGACCCTTGCCGTCATTCCCCCAGGCGTGGCGCGTATAGGTGATGACCGAGGCGATCTCCACGTCGTTGAGCAGATCGCGGAACGGCGCCATGGCGGTGCCCGGCTTGCCGTTCAGGACAATGTCGATCTGGCCCTTCATGGGCGCAAGCACGGTGGTCTGGTTGCCGGCGAGCGCGGGGAAGGTGGGCGGCATGCCCTGGCCATTTGCCTGGTGGCAGGCCACGCAGGTGCCGGCGTAGACTTTCTCGCCGCGCGTCATGAGTTCTTCGAGCTCGTAGGTCTTGGTGGGATCGTCAGCCGCGGCCTGCATGGCCTGTTGCTGCTCGGCCGCCCATTTTTCGTAGTCGGCCTGTTCCATGACCTCGACCACAATGGGCATGAAGGCGTGATCCTTGCCACAGAGTTCTGCGCACTGACCCCGATAGATGCCGGCTTTCTCGGCGCGGAACCAGGTATCGCGCAGCACGCCAGGCATGGCGTCCTGCTTGACGCCGAAATCGGGAACCATCCAGGAGTGGATGACGTCGTTGGCCGTGAGCACCACCCGCACTTTCTTGTTGACCGGCACTACCAGGTGGTTGTCGGTTTCCATCAGGTAGGTATTGCTCTTGGGCGCGTTGCCTTCGATTTGCTCGCGCGGCGTGGACAGGCGCGCCAGGAACTTCACGCCCTGGGCCGGGCCGTCGAGGTATTCGTACCCCCACATCCATTGATAGCCGGTGGCGAGAACGGTGAGATCAGGACTGGAAGTGTCCTTCATGTTCACCACGGCGCGGGTGGCGGGGACCGCCATGGCAATGATGATGAGGAAGGGGATGACCGTCCAGGCGATTTCGATGCCGACGTGTTCATGGAACTTGGCGGGAATGGCTCCCTTGGACTTACGGTGCATGACGATCGAATAGATCATCACGCCGAAGACCCCCACGAAAATGAGGGCACAGATGACGAGCAATAACCAATGCAGATCTGCAAGATCGCTGGCTACGCGTGTCACGCCTCTCGTGAGGTTGAGCTGGTTGACCCCTGGGCCCCCCGGCATGTCTCCTATCTGGGCAAATGCGGCGCCAGAAAAAAATAGCGCAGCGCCCCCCAAAACCCCCTTTTCCTTCTTCATGCTGACCCCTGGTTGCAACGTGCTGTGTCAAAATTTTGATTTTGGTCAAACAGCGTGACCAAAATACTTGGCCTTGCACTGGATTGTCGGACGGCAGGCTTTAAAATGATGTAGCTTGGAGTTGATGCCTGCTCTCTGTTTTGCTTCCCGGTGGATTATAGCCACAATGCCGTGCGTTTGAAGTCATGGCGCTTCCGCTGACAGGGCTTTCACCCATTGCGTTCCGGTCGTTTCATTCATGCATTCCACTACAATGGCCGGATGATTTCTCTCCCTTCTCCCGCGCTTCTGAATGCTCTGTACGACAGGCAGAGACGACTCGTGCCCCGTATACAGCAACTGCCACCCGCCGGCTCCCGGCCGCTGACGGTGGCTGGCCGTGTGGCAGGCTGGATCACACCACGCGCGACCGAGGCCGTCGCCGGCATGCCGGGCGTGCGCATCACTGACGAAGCGGTGCATGTTGTAGCTGCGCCACGTGAGCGTCGACCTCTCGACACCATCATGGAGAGCATTGCGGAAGCCTTGCGCGACAATGGCTGTCTGCGCGGCTGGCGGAACGAACTGCTCGATGTCTATGGGGAAGGGCGGCGCCTGTGCGTGCTCGAACGGGCCGCCATGCGGCCGCTGGGTTTGTTGACCAAGGCGGTGCACCTGAACGGCTGGTCGCCCGATGGCCGGCTGTGGCTGGCACGGCGTTCCGAGACCAAGGCCACGGACCCCGGCATGTGGGACACCCTCGTGGGCGGGCTGGCGGTCTCCGGTGAATCGCTGGATCTATCCCTGCAGCGTGAGTGTGCGGAGGAGGCCGGCCTGAGCGCCGCCGATGTGCATGACCGTACACCGCTGCGTGTGGTGTTGCGCATGCATCGACGCCTTCCGGAAGGCTATCAGGTCGAAGACATGCTGGTGAGTGACTGCGTGCTCTCGGAAGACGTCATCCCGTGCAATCAGGATGGCGAGGTGAGCGAGATCCGCCTGGCCACCCTCGAGGAAACCTGGTCCATGCTGGAAGCCGGTGCGTTCACGCACGAGGCTGAAGCTTGCATCCTGGACAGCATCGCCATTCAATTGAAGCGGGCGCAGGCAAGTTGACCGATCGCGCCCGGAACGAATCCATGTTCCCCTTTCCCAGGAGACGCAGATGAAAAACAACCCGTTCGTGCTCCCCGGCCTGGGTCAGTCCGGCGCGATGAGCGAGAACCCCATTCTGGCCAGCATGGAAATGATGCGTCAGGCGTGGGAAGGGCTGGCCAAGGCCGGCAATATGGATCCCTCCGCCATGGGCAGCATGATGTCCATTGAAGAGATGGATAAGCGCATCTCCGACCTGAAGGCGGTCGAGAACTGGCTGCGCATGAACCTGTCGATGCTGGGCAGCACCATTCGGGGGATGGAAGTGCAACGTGCCACGCTGGCCACGCTCAAATCGGTGGTGGAAACCGGCATGTCCGCCGCGAAGAGTGGCGCTGACACCGCGCGTGCGCGCTCGGCGTCTCCTCTGGACGATGTTTTGCGGACCTGGCAGGGTGCCGCGCCGGGTACGGGTTCGGCTGCAACACATCGGGCAGAGTCGCCCGGTGAGGCGTCTCCCGAGCCACGTGCCCCGGAAGCCCCTGCCGCCTCCGGCCCTGCGGCGGAAGACAAGGCGAGCGATGCAGAAGCTGGGGCCAGCGCCGCTGAACCCCCGGCCACAGACCCGGCAGCCGCACAGGCGGACGTTCTGGGTGCAGCAGCGACGGCGGCACAGGGCTGGTGGAACCTGCTTCAGCAACAATTCCAGACCTTGGCGGCGGCGACGGCTGCCAGCGCCGAAGGCGCCATGTCCGACCTCGCCGAGGCGGGGGCGAAAGCGGCTCGCCAGGCGGCGTCGGGCGCCACTTCGGGCGTCGCGGGCAGGAAGCCACGCGCTACCAAGGCGGCCAATACCACCAAGGCCGCCAAAACCACCAAGGCTACCAAGTCGCCGGCCAAGTCCAGTCGCGCAGGCAAATCGGGTGCAGTGAAGACGGCAGCCAAGAAAACAGCGACGAAGACGGCGGCCAAGGCGGCAAAACGCAGCGCCACGGCACGCAAGTCGGCGAGCTGATCCAACCCTTCAAAATTGTTCTAGCGGGAACCCTGAAACATGCTGAACATCGTCATTCTTGCAGCTGGTATGGGCAAACGGATGCAGTCCGACCTGCCCAAAGTGCTGCATCGCATCGCCGGCAAACCCATGCTGGCGCACGTGCTGGACAACGCCCGTCAGTTGGGGCCCGACCGCGTCGTGGTCGTCACGGGGCATGGCGCCGAGCGCGTTCAGGAAGCCTTTCAGGGTCGGAACGATCTGGTTTTCGCATTGCAGAGCCCGCAGCACGGTACCGGGCATGCAGTTCAGCAGGCGCTACCGCATCTGCTCGAAGGGAACGGCGAACAGGATGTCACCCTGGTGCTGTACGGCGATGTGCCGCTGGTCCAGCCGGACACCCTGCAGCGCCTCCTCGAGGCGCGAAGGCAGGGGCTTGCCCTGCTCACTGAAATTCTGGGCGACCCCACCGGCTATGGCCGCATCGTCCGCAATGCGGCCGGCGATGTTGTTCGCATTGTGGAACATAAAGACGCCAGCGACGCCGAGCGCGGCATCCGAGAAGTCAATACCGGCATCCTGGCGGCCCCGACGGCCAAGCTGCGCGATTGGCTCGGGCGCATCACCAATGATAACGCTCAGGGTGAGTACTACCTGACCGACATCGTCGCGCTGTCCGTGGCCGACGGGTTTCCCGTTCACGCGGCCCAGCCGGGTGCGGGCTGGGAAACCATGGGGGTCAACAGTCGGGTACAGCAGGCCGAGCTCGAACGGGCCTGGCAACGGGAACAGGCCCGCCGGCTGCTCGAGGCAGGCGTCACCCTGGCCGACCCCGAGCGCTTCGATCTGCGTGGCGAACTGGTCTGTGGCCGCGATGTCTTCATTGATGTGGGCTGCGTGTTCGAAGGTCGGGTGGAACTGGCCGATGGCGTGCAGATCGGCCCGCACTGCGTGCTGCGCAACGCTTCCATCGGGGCCGGGACCCGCGTTGACGCCTACACCCACATCGACGATGCCTCTGTTGCCGGGGAAGCGATTGTCGGGCCGTATGCGCGCCTGCGACCCGGCGCTCAGGTGGGCGACCAGGCCCATGTGGGCAACTTCGTCGAGATCAAGAAGGCCGTGCTGGGCACCGGCTCCAAGGTCAACCACCTTTCCTATATTGGCGACGCCGACATCGGCGCGCGGGTCAATGTCGGCGCGGGCACCATCACCTGCAACTACGACGGCGTGAACAAGTCGCGCACCGTCATCGAGGACGACGCCTTCATCGGCTCCGACACGCAGCTGGTGGCGCCGGTGAGGGTGGGCAAGGGAGCGACCCTGGGAGCGGGAACGACCTTGACGCAGGACGCCCCCGCGGGCAAGCTGACTCTTTCGCGCGCGCGTCAGACCACGATCGAAGGGTGGCAGCGGCCGCAGAAGAAGCGTTGAACAGGGCCGCCCGCCACACATCAGGCGGGGCGGCGCGCCAGGGGGAAGCAGGTTTGACAGAGCAGAAGCGCACTACCGACGGCGGCACAGCGGCGGCCGACGGCTTGCCTGTGCCTCGCCGGTATTGGTCGGCGGGCGTGATGATACTTGGCATCACGGTGACGGTCTTCGACTCCAGCATGTCGAATGTGGCGCTGCCGGCCATTTCCGCTTCCCTGGGCATCCCGGCCAGCCAGACCATCTGGGTTGTGCTGGCCTACAGTCTGACGGTGGTGGGTACGCTCTTGCCCTTGTCGGCCATCGCAGAACGGGTCGGCTTCCGCCTGCTCTATGCCATCGGCATGGCGATCTTCCTGGTGAGCTCGGTGTCCGCAGCCTTGTCGGATTCCATGCTGCAACTGGTGCTTTCGCGCATGGGCCAGGGGCTGGGTTCCTCCATGCTGATGTGTCTGTTCGGGGGGATTCTGCGCAATACCTATCCGCTGAGCAAACTCAGCATGGGCATTAGCGTGAATGCCTTCGTGGTGGGCATGACGGCCGTGATCGGGCCGACCCTGGGCGCGCTCCTGTTGCAATGGTTCTCGTGGCCCTCCATCTTCCTGGTCAATATCCCGCTGGGGCTGCTCGCCTATATCGGCGTGCGTCAGCTCCCCGATATTCCACCGCGCTCCGGGCCGTTCGACTGGGTCGCCTGTGCGCTCAGCGCCATCGTGTTTGCGCTTGCGCTCTATGGTTTCGAAACCCTCGGTCGCGACGCAGTTCAAGCCGCGCTGTGCCTGCTGGTGGCCGCATTGATCGCCTGGGGTCTGCTGCGTCGCTCATGGGGCCAACCGGCTCCGGTCGTGCCCGTGGACCTGCTGCGTGTTCCGTCGATCGGTTATGCCGTGGTGGCCTCGGCTTTCTTTTTCGCCGCACAAATGGCGGCCTTCGTTTCCCTGCCTTTCTATTTCAAGGCGGCCTACGGGGCGTCGTACGCGCAGGTGGGTCTGTATCTGGGCGCCTGGGCGATCGGCGGCGCGCTGATGGCGCCCCCATCGGCCTACATGTCGGCGCGTTACCCGGTGGCGCTGTTATGCGCCATGGGCGCCGCCGCCATGATTTTCGGCCTGACCGGTGTGCTGCTGGCCCCGACATCCCATGCCACGCAATGGCTGGTTCCCTGCATGTTTCTGGCCGGTGTCGGTTTCGGTTTCTTCCAGACGCCAAACAACCGCGCCATGCTAGGGGTCATTCCCCGCCATCGCAGTGGGGCGGCCGGCGGCATGCAGGCTACCACGCGCGTGTTCGGCCAAGGGGTCGGCACGGCCTTCGTGGGCGTGGCCTTTCAATTGGGCGGTGCAAAGGGCCCCATGGTTGGCGTGATGGTGGCCATTGTGTTCGCTGCCCTGGCGCTGGGGGTCAATGTCAAGCGACAGCTCGACCCACGGCCCGATCCGCGTCTCTGATTCCTGACTCATGCGTATTCTGCAACTGAACTTCGAACGTGGTTGGCGGGGCGGTGAACGCCAGACTCTGATGACCATGCGCCAGCTCACATTGGCCGGCCACGATGTAGAACTGCTCGCCCGCAAGGGAAGCGAGCTGGCCCGCCGGGCCCGGGAACTCGACCTCATGGTGCACGAGTGTGACAGCAGGATGGCTGTCTGCCGATTCCTGTTGGCGCGGCGCCGCCAGTACGACGTCATGCATGCGCAGACGGCCAACATGATGACCTGGCTGGCCCTGCTCCGCCCCTGGCTGAAGACCCGCATCGTGTTTACCCGGCGCACGGCCTTTCCGCTGCGCAAGAACGAGGCCCGCAATGCCTGGAAATGGCGCCAGGCCGATGCGCTGGTGGCCATCAGCGACGCGGCGGCAACCGAACCCCGTCGTCTCGGCCTGCGCGTGGCCATCATTCCCAGCGCGGTGGAACCGCGACCGTTCAACGCGGAGCATTTGCAGTCCTTCTCCAGTCAGCACGGCCTGGAAGGCAAGCGGGTGCTGGCCACCGCAGCGGCGCTGACCGAAGAAAAAGACCCCCTCACGCTGATTCGCGCCGTGCACGCACTGGCCGCGCAGCGGCAGGATTTCATCTTCCTGCATCTGGGCGCGGGGGGCAGCGAAGAAGCGGCTGCCCGAGCGCTGGTGAGCGAGCTCGGTCTGGAAGCGGTGTATTGCTTTGCCGGCTTTCAGGAGAACGTCGAAAACCTGTACCGGTTGATGGATGTGTTCGTATTGTCCTCGCGGCACGAGGCGCTGGGCAGTAGCGTCCTGGACGCCTTTGCTTATGGCGTCCCCGTGGTGGCCACCCGTGCTGGCGGGCTGGAGCAGTTGCTGGCGGATGGTCGAGGTCTGCTCAGTGATGTCGGGGACCCTGACGGCCTGGCCGCCAACATGGCGCGCGTGCTCGACGCCCCGGTCCTGCGCGCGACGATGGTCGAACGGGCGGCCGAGTATGTGCAGCGCGAGCACGATCCTCGCCAGATGGCCGAGCAATACCTGTCCATCTATCAGGGGCACGCCGGCTCACCCATGGTATTTTGATCACAATCCGTTACGCATCTGGAAAGTTGCTTGGAAAGTCGGCCTTTGTTCTTCCCTTATCAATTGCTTGCAAACGGTTAGACTTTCTCGAGCATTTCATCAGGCTGGGGTCGCGTGCGCACCCAGTTCCGGTCCCGGCAGCAAACGAAGCGCTGCACGTCGAAATTCGGCTTCTCTTTTTTCGGCTTTCGCCGCTTTCGCTGCTGTCGCGGGCATCAGGTGTCGGGACATCTCCCTCTTTCTTTGACGGATTGTTGATTCTATGAACTGGTTTACCCGTCTGACGATTCGGACGAAGCTCATCCTTGGCTTCATCGTCGTCGCCCTCATTGCCGCCATCATTGGTGCGGTTGGCGTGTTTTCCCTCACGCGCATGCATGGCATGGCGGAACAAATGTACGAGTTCGAGCTCCAGGGCCTGTATCAGGTGGGCCGGGGCGATGCCGAACTGCGTTCTGCGGGGCGTGCGCTGCGGGGCGTCATGCTGGCACAGACGGAAGCCGATCGCGCCACCGGCATCCGGCAAATGCAGCAGAGCTTCCGCGAGCTCGAAACCATTGGCAATAGCGCACGGCAGTACTTCTTGACCGAAGCCGGCCAGCGTGAGTTCGCGCGCATGCAGGAAATGGTGAAGAATTACGAGGCCGCGGCGAACAAGGTCGTTGAACAGATCCGCCAGAACTACTTCGGTGCCCAGACCAAGGCCATGCAGATTCTGGCGTCCGAAGCGCGTCCTGCCGGCGACGCTGCCGAAGCCGCCATTCGCGAGATTCTGCAGCGCAAGCTCAACAACTCGCAGAACTTCAATGCCGAAATTCACGCCGAGCAAGAACGCGCCTTCATCTTCACGTTGGTGCTCACCCTGATCGGGGTGGTGGTGGCCATCGTTCTGGGCATTCTGATGGCGCGTTATATCTCGCGTCGACTCGGCGGTGAACCTGCGGAAGTGGGTGCTGTGGCGGCAGCCATTGCCAAGGGCGATCTCACCGTGCACATCAACACCGACGGCATCGCGTCCGACAGCATCATGGCCAACGTCGCGGCCATGCAGGCCTCGCTGCGTCGCCTGGTGGGTTCGGTGCTGGAAAGCGCGCGCAGCATCGCCAGCGGTGCCAGCCAGATTGCGGCCGGCAACACCGACCTTTCCCAACGCACTGAAGAACAGGCAGCCAACCTGACGGAAACCGCCTCGGCCATGGAAGAGCTGGCGGGCACCGTCAAGAACAACGCCGACGTCGCGCGTCAGGCCGCACAGCGCGCCATGGCGGCAAGTCGCTCCGCTGAAAACGGCGGGGTGGTGGTTGACAACGTGGTGCAGACCATGGCGGGCATCACGGAATCGTCCAAGCGAATCGTGGACATCATCTCCGTGATCGACAGCATCGCCTTCCAGACCAATATCCTGGCGCTGAATGCGGCCGTGGAAGCGGCCCGGGCCGGGGAACAGGGGCGCGGCTTTGCCGTGGTGGCGGGCGAAGTCCGCAGCCTGGCGCAAAAATCGGCGGCCGCTGCCAAGGACATCAAGGAACTGATCGACGACAGCGTCGAGAAGATCAACGACGGCAGCAAGCTCGTGGACGAAGCCGGCCAGACCATGGATGGCATCGTCGCCGAGGTCAAACAGGTCACCGACCTGATCAGCGAGATCAGTGCCGCCACGTCCGAACAGACTTCCGGCATCTCCCAAGTGAACGATGCCGTACTGCAGCTCAGCGACGTCACTCAGCAGAACGCGGCGCTGGTCGAAGAGTCTGCGGCGGCAGCCGACAGCCTGAACGACCAGGCCAAGCGCCTGGTCGAGCTGGTCAGCGTCTTCCGCCTGGCTGCAGGCCAGGGTGGAGCACAAAGTGGTGGTCAGAACGCCAGCCAGCGTGCATCCACTGTCATCTCCGTGCCACCGGCCACCATTGAAGACGGTGTCCGCAGGCCACGGCCCTCGTCGCCGCCCCCGCGTGGTGCCGCTGGCGCGGCACGCGACACCAACCCGGCCGGTCCTGCCGCCAAGCCGGCCTCCCAGCCTGCGGCCACCAAGCCGGCCCTGGGCGCGAAGCCCGCGCTGGCAGCCGCCACTGCCACCGCCGGTTCGGCCACATACGGCCCCGGTGCGTCCAAGGAAGACGACTGGGAAGAGTTCTGATCAAGGCCTGCCCGGCAAGGGCAGGCGAGTCTCGAACTTGCTGCGGTGAACCGCGAAGAACGTGCGCACATTGCGCACGTTTTTTTTTGAGGTGAAAAGACGATGTGCGAGCGTGTGGTAGGCAGGCATATCGGGCAGCTGAAGAATCAGGATGAAGTCGGGCCCCGTTGAGACGCGGTACACCTGCTGAATGGCCGGTTCATTGAGGATGTCGCCCTCGAACGCATCGAGTTCTTCTGCCGTCTGCACGTCAAGCGAGATCTCCACGATCGCCGTCAGGCCTGCGCCCAGTTTCTCGGGCGCCAGAATGGCCACTTCGCGTGCGATATACCCCAGGGAACGCAGCCGGCGCACCCGCCGGAAGCAGGTTGGCGGCGACGCGTGCACTTTTTGCGCCAGTTCCTGGTTGGTCAGCGCGGCGTCATTCTGCAGAATATCCAGAATGCGCAGGTCGAGATCATCCAGATCATCGAGTGGGCGGGGCGGTGTCTGGTTCATACATGAAAGTATATTTCACTAATATTCAGTTTTTGGAAGAACAAATTTTCACAATTTGGAAGTGAATAGATTATTCGACTTTCTATAAAAATAGAAAGCAAATTTCAATCCAATGCTTCCACAATGGGCGCTGTAATCAGGGACTACCCGAATGGAGAATTCAACATGTGTGGAATCGTTGGTGCAGTAGGGAAACGCGACATCACCCCGATTTTGCTTGAGGGGCTGAAGCGTCTGGAATACCGCGGCTACGACTCCTGCGGAGTCGCTGTCCATGCAGACGGTGAGCTCAAGCGCGCCCGCAGCACCCAGCGTGTGGCGGAACTCGTCGAGCAAGTGGCCAAGGAAGAGCTCGCCGGCTTCACGGGTATTGCCCATACACGCTGGGCCACCCACGGTGCGCCCGCCACACACAACGCCCATCCTCACTTTTCGGGCAAGAACGGCACGCCGCGCATTGCACTCGTCCACAACGGCATCATCGAGAATCACGATGAACTGCGCGCCGAACTGACCCAGGCCGGCTACGTCTTCGAAAGCCAGACGGACACCGAAGTCATCGCCCACCTGGTGGATCACCTGTACGACGGCGACCTCTTCCAGGCCTTGCAACAGGCGGTCAAGCGCTTGCAGGGTGCCTACGCCATTGCGGTCTTCTGCCGTGACGAACCGCATCGTGTCGTGGGTGCGCGCCAGGGTTCACCCCTGGTGGTGGGCCTGGGGGACGGCGAAAACTTCCTCGCCTCGGACGCCCTCGCGCTGGCCGGCACCACCGACCAGATCATCTATCTGGAAGATGGCGACGTCGTCGACCTGCAGCTGGCCCGCGTATGGATTGTCGATGCGGAGGGGCGCCAGGTGGAGCGGGCCGTACATACCGTTCACCTGCACACCGCTGCGGCCGAGCTGGGGCCGTATCGCCATTACATGCAGAAAGAAATCTTCGAGCAGCCCCGCGCGGTGGGCGACACCCTGCAGGACATCGACAGCATCACGCCCGAGCTGTTCGGCGACGGCGCCTTCAAGGTCTTCAAGGAAATCGACCGCGTTCTGATTCTGGCGTGCGGCACCAGCTATTACGCCGGCCTCACGGCGCGCTACTGGATTGAATCCGTCGCCAAGCTGCCCGTCGATGTGGAAATCGCCAGCGAATATCGCTACCGCGATAGCGTGCCCAACCCGCGTACCCTGGTCGTCACCATTTCACAATCCGGCGAAACCGCCGACACCCTGGCCGCCCTCAAGCACGCACGCAGCCTGGGCATGAACCACACCCTCACCATCTGCAACGTGGCCACCAGCGCCATGGTGCGTGAGTGCGAGCTCAACTACATCACCCGCGCCGGCGTCGAGATCGGGGTGGCATCGACCAAAGCCTTCACTACACAGCTCACAGCCCTGTGCCTGCTCACGCTTGCGCTGGCCCAGGTCAAGGGCCAGATCACCCCCGAGCGCGAAGAAAAACTGCTCAAGGACATGCGCCACCTTCCGGTGGCCATCGGCGCCGTGCTGGCGCTTGAACCTCAGATCATCAGCTGGGCGGAACGCTTCGCCGGCAAGGAACATGCACTCTTCCTGGGGCGGGGCATGCATTACCCGATTGCTCTGGAAGGCGCCCTGAAATTGAAGGAAATCAGCTATATCCACGCCGAAGCCTACCCGGCGGGTGAACTGAAGCACGGTCCGCTGGCCCTGGTGACCGAGGCCATGCCGGTCGTGACCATCGCCCCCAACGACGAACTGCTGGAAAAGCTCAAATCCAACATGCAGGAAGTGCGCGCCCGTGGCGGGGAACTGTATGTCTTCGCCGACAGCGACACCCGCATCACCAGCGGCGACGGCATGCACGTGATCCGCATGCCGGAAAACTACGGCAAGCTCTCACCGATCCTTCATACGATTCCCCTGCAGCTGCTGGCCTATCACACGGCCGTGGCGCGCGGCACGGACGTCGATAAACCGCGGAATCTGGCGAAGAGTGTGACGGTGGAGTAGGCGTAG
>JAJUFT010000103.1 GCA_029263615.1 Alcaligenaceae bacterium
AGCGAGTCGCCCGCCAGCCGGGCGACATCGGCAAGGGTGGGTCGGCGCTTGGATTCCGCCATACGGGGCTCCGGCGGCACGCCGTTCCAGTCTTTCCCTCATTGAC
The DNA here is from genome assembly GCA_029263615.1 of Alcaligenaceae bacterium. Classification (GTDB taxonomy): domain Bacteria; phylum Pseudomonadota; class Gammaproteobacteria; order Burkholderiales; family Burkholderiaceae_B; genus Yanghanlia. The sequence goes on from JAJUFT010000103.1 coordinate 107, forward strand.
AGCATTAGAGCCCCATTGTAATAATCTGTCGACTAATTTGAAGCGCTTCAAAACTCGGTGCAAACCCGCAAGACTCCCGCACAGCAACAAAAATCTTTTTTTGAAACAACAAAAGCCATTTTTTTTGAAACAAATTTGAAGCGCTTCAATTTCAAGTTTACCCAGGACGACCCGCGGCGGGTGTCCTGTCCTTGACCCAGGAGACAACAATGCAGAAGACATTCCGTATGGGCCGGCTGGCCCTTGCTGCAGCTTTCGCGATGACCTTCACTGCCGGCAGCGCAGTGGCCGACATCAAGATGGGTGCGCTTTACCCCTTCAGTGGCGCGCTTGCCCAGCTAGGTGACGAAAGCTACCGGGGCCTGGAACTGGCCGTGGAAGAACGCAATGCCAAAGGCGGCGTGCTCGGCGAAAAAATCGCCCTCGTGAAGGCCGATGCCGTTGACGCCAACCAGGCCGTGGGTGAAGCCCGCCGCCTGACTTCCGTCGAGAATGTGAAGGCCGTTTTCGGTACCTTCTCTTCTGCGCTGTCCTACGCCGGTTCGCAAGTCACCGAGCTGGCCGGCGTGCCCTTCTTCGAACTGGGCGCCATTTCCGACAGCATCACCGACCGCGGCTACAAGTACGTGTTCCGCAGCAACTCCACCGCCAAGAACTTCGCCTACGGCATGGTGGACACCGTCACCGACGTGATCGCTCCCGAACTGGGCGTCGACCCCAAGAGCCTGAAGCTGGCCATCATCCACGAAGACGGCCTCTACGGTAAGACCGTGGCGGAATTCCAGCAGCAACGCGCCAAGGAACTCGGCCTGAACGTGGTCGAGAACCTGCCGTACTCGGCCAAGGCGGTTGACCTGTCCGCGCTGATCCTGCGTCTGCGTGGCGCCCGCGTCGACGTCGTGCTGCAGACTTCCTACCAGAACGACACCATCCTGTTCTTCCGTCAGGCCAAGTCAGCCGGCTTCAAGCCCAAGGCCGTGATTGGCGCGGGGGGCGGCTACTCGCTGGCCGACACCGCCAAGGCACTGGGCAAGGACATCGAAGGTGCGTTCAACATCGACTTCCCGCAGTTCCTCACCAACGAGAAGGGCGCTCCCGGTCTGGGCGCGTTTGTGGAAGCCTACAAGCAGCGCTATGGCATGGAGCCGCGTTCCGGCCACAGCCTGGTGAACTACGTGGGTGCCAACGCCTTCCTGGACATCATCGAAGAAGCCGGTTCCACCGACGCCGACAAGATCCGCGCCGCCGTGCTGGCCTACAAGCGTCCCGTGGCTTCCACCGCCACCGGCTGGGGCTTCGACTTCGCTGAAAACGGCCAGAACCAGGCTGTGACCACCACGCTGATGCAGTGGCAGGACGGCAAGCTGGTGACGGTGTGGCCTGAAGCCGCCGCCGTGGCCAAGCCCATCGTCAACAAGTAAGTCTCACACACAGCAAGGGGCAGGCGGCGCCAGGCGCGCCGCTGCCCGCTTGCCGTCTGACGGAAAGACATTATGGATATTCTGATTCAGCTGATCGTCAACGGTCTGCTGCTGGGCGGAGCCTACGCCATCATCAGTCTCGGCCTGACACTGATCTTCGGTGTGGTCCGGGTGGTGAACTTCGCGCACGGCGAGCTGTTGATGGTTGCCATGTACGGCACGTACCTGCTGTCCAGCCACCTGGGGTGGCACCCCTATGTTTCGGTCGTGCCCATTGCGATCATCCTGTTCGGGCTGGGCGCCCTGATGCAGCGCGCCATCATCCAGCCGTTGCTGGACGCTGATGGTCATATCCAGATTTTCGCGACGGTGGGCGTTTCCACCGCGCTGATGAACCTGGCGCTTCTGGTCTTCGGCGCGGACGTTCTGGGCACTTCCGTGGAGCTCGGCACCGAAACCTGGCTGGTTGGCCCCGTGGCCATCGGCAGCGGCCAGTTCTACACCCTGGCCGTGTCCGTGCTGGTCGTGCTGGGCATGCACTGGTTCCTCACCCACACCTACACCGGCCGCGCCTTCCGCGCCGTCGCGCAGAATCGCGATGCCGCCGCGCTCATGGGTGTGAACGTGCCCTTCATCTACATTCTGTGCTTTGCGCTGGGCGCGGCGTTCGTTGGCGTGGCCGGTGCCATGCTCACCCCGCAGTACCCGGTGTTTCCCACCATCGGAACCTATTTCGTGCTGACCGCCTTCGTCATCGTGGTGCTTGGTGGCATGGGCAGTCTGGTCGGCGCCTTCCTGGGTTCCATGCTGATCGGTCTGGTGGACAGTCTGGCCGGCTATTACATCGCCCCGGATCTGAAAGAAGTCGTGTACTTCGCCATCTTCATTCTTATCCTGGCATTCCGTCCGACAGGCCTGTTCGGCCTCGGTCGCGGCTCTGAGTAAGCGAGGGGAATCAACGTGTTTCCAGATATTCGACAACCCCGCGTCTACGTCGGCCTGATTGCGCTGTCGTTGCTGCTGCTGATTCCTATCAGCGCGCAGTCGGCATTCGTCTATCACCTGTTCGTATTGATCTGCGTATATGGCGCGCTCTCCACGGCGTGGAACATCGTCGGTGGCTATGCGGGCCAGCTTTCCCTGGGCCATGCCGTGTTCTACGGCATCGGCAGCTACACCGCCACGCTGCTGGTCATCAACTTCGGCATCTCGCCGTGGATCGGCATGCTGCTCGGTTCCGCCATTGCGGCCGTGGTGGCAGTGATGATCTCTTACCCCACTTTCCGCCTGCGCGGGCCCTTCTTCGCGCTGGCCACCATTGCGGTGCTGGAAGTGGTGAAGCTGCTGGTGGTTCACCAGTCCGACTGGACCGGCGGCGCGGCCGGCCTGAGCGTGCCGCTGAACATCGGCCTGGAATGGATGATCTTCCGCGAGAAGTGGGCCTATCTGCTGGTGGCTTTCGGCATGCTGCTGCTCACCCTGTGGGTGGCCTGGAAAATCCGTCATTCGCGCCTGGGCTTCTACCTGGTGGCCGTGCGTGAACGTGAACTGGCCGCCCCGGCCGTCGGCATCGACACCGTGCGCGTGAAGCTGTACGCGGCAGTCATCTCCGCCGTGCTCACCAGCATGGTTGGCAGCTTCCACGCCATGTACCTCACCTTCATCGAGCCCTCCGCCGCCTTCTCGCTGGAGCTCTCGATTCAGGTGGCCATGTTCGCCCTGATCGGCGGCCTGGGCAGTGTGGCCGGCCCGCTGGCAGGTACCGTGCTGGTCGTGCCCGTGGCCGAGCTGGTGCGCGGCTGGCTGGGCAGCTTCGGCAGCGGCATGCACGGCTTCATCTACGGCATCATCCTGGTGGTGGTCGTGCTGACCATGCCGCGCGGCATCGTGGGCCAGTTCGGCGAGCGCGTGCGCAAATGGGTGGACCGCCTGCCCGGTCACCGCGAAGCGCCCGTCCAGGCCGCGCCCGCGCCGGTGGCTTCCGACAGCCAGGGCAAGGGCAAACCCATCCTGGAAGCCAGCCAGCTGAACAAGCACTTCGGCGGCCTGCATGCCACCAACAACGTGACGCTCACGCTGCATGAGGGTGAAATCCTGGGCGTGATCGGCCCCAACGGCGCCGGCAAGACCACCGTCTTCAATCAGCTGTCGGGCTTCATCAACCCGGACAGCGGCACCATCCGCGTGCGCGGCGCAGACGGCAACTGGGTCGAACCCAAGACGCCGCGCGACTTCGCCCGTGCCGGCGTGGGCCGCACCTTCCAGATCGCACAGCCGTTCTCCGGCCTGAGCGTGCTGGAAAACATCATGCTGGGTGCCTTCATGCACACCCGCAACAGCCGTGAAGCCGAAGCCATCGCCCGCCAGGTGGCGGACCTCACCGAACTCACCGGCAGCCTGGACGCCGAAGCGCGCAGCCTGACCATCGGCGGCCTCAAGCGTCTGGAAGTGGCCCGTGCACTAGCCACTCGCCCGCGCATCCTGCTGCTGGACGAAGTCATGGCCGGCCTGAACCCGGCGGACGTCGAACGCGCCATCCGCATGGTGCGCCGCATCCGCGACGCCGGCGTGTCTGTGCTGTTCATCGAACACTTGATGCAGGCCACCATGGCCCTGTCGGACCGGGTGCTGGTCATCAACGTCGGCGCCGTGCTGATGGAAGGTTCCCCGCAGGAAGTGGTCAACGACCCGCGCGTGATCGAAGCCTATCTGGGCAAGGAGTATCTGAATGCTATCCATTCGTGACCTGTACGCCGGTTACGGCAAGAGCGAAGTGCTGCAGGGCGTCGGTTTCGAGGTGCCGCAGGGCAAGATCGTGACCCTGATCGGCGCCAACGGGGCGGGCAAGACCACCACCTTGCGCACCATCTGCGGCCAGGTGCGCGCCACCAGCGGCGCCATCGAGTTCGAGGGGCATGATCTGACCAGGCTCAAGCCGCATGAAATCGTGGCCCGTGGCGTCACCATGATTCCGGAAGGGCGGCAGCTGTTTCCCTTCCTGTCCGTGCGCGACAACCTGCTCATGGGCGCCTACAAGCACGCGGCCCGGGCCGACGCCGCCCGGCGCCTCGAGCACGTGCTCGAGATCTTCCCGCGGGTGAAGGAACGCCTGACCCAATTCGCCGGTTCGCTCTCGGGCGGCGAGCAGCAGATGGTGGCGATTGCCCGCGGCATGATGGCCGGGCCCCGCCTGCTGATGTTCGACGAGCCCTCGCTGGGCCTCTCGCCCCTGCTGGTGGAACAAATGTTCGACGTCGTGCGCACCGTCGCCAACGAAGGCATCACCGTGCTGCTGGTCGAACAGAACGTCTATCACACGCTCAAGCTGGCCGACTACGGCTATGTGCTGGAAAACGGCCGCATCGTGCTGTCCGGCACGGGTGCGGAACTGCTGGACAACCCGCACGTCCGCAAGGCCTATCTTGGACATTGAGGAGCCGCAACATGCGTAGCATGCAAGTCCGTGAATTCGGTGGTCCGCTGGTCGAAACCACCACCGACACCCCCCAGCCGCAGGGCCATGAAGTTCTGCTGCGCGTCAGCGCAGCCGGCATCTGCCACACCGACCTCCATCTCTGGCATGGCGGCTACGACCTGGGCGGCGGCCGCCGGCTGTCGCTGCAGGAACGCGGCGTCAAACTGCCCCTCATCATGGGCCACGAAACCGTGGGCGTGGTGGTGGCCGTCGGCGACCAGGTGCAGGGCGTGCAGCCTGGCGACGTGCGCCTCATCTACCCCTGGCTGGGTTGCGGCCAGTGTGAGTCCTGCTCGCGCGGCCAGGAAAACTACTGTCTCAAGCCCGACACCGTGGGCATCAACCGCCCTGGCGGTTACGCCGACCACGTGCTGGTGCCGCACGAGCGCAGCCTCGTGCCCCTGCGCGGCCTGGATCCGGTGCGCGCCGCCCCGCTGGCCTGCTCGGGCCTGACCTGCTATTCCGCGCTCAAGAAGTTCGGCCTGGACCGCCTGCGCGAGCAGGTGCTGGTCGTCTTCGGCGCCGGCGGCCTGGGGCTGATGTGCCTCAAGCTGCTGGCCGGCATCGGTGGCAAGGGCGCGGTGGTGATCGAACCCAACGCGGAACGCGCCCAGGCGGCGCTGGATGCCGGCGCCCTGGCCGTCATCGACCCGAACGCGGCCGATGCGGCCGACCAGGTGCTGGCCGCCGTCGGTGGCCCGGTGCACGCCGTGCTGGATCTCGTGGGCAACGAACACACCGCCACCACTGCCTTCAACCTGCTCACTAAGGGCGGCCATCTGGTCACCGTGGGCCTGTTTGGCGGTGCCGCGAACTGGCCGCTGCCGCTGCTGGCCATCAAGGCGCTCACCATCCAGGGCGGCTACGTGGGCTCGTTGCCCGAGCTGCACGAACTGGTGGAACTGGTGGCGGAAAAGAAACTGGAACTCATACCCGTGCATACCTGCGGGCTGAGCGCCATCGGCGACGCCTTGCGTTCGCTGGAAGCCGGGCAGGTGGTCGGCCGCATGGTCATCACGCCCTGATTCCCCGGAGGTGATATCTCAATGACGCAACAGAAGAGACATGAAAACCGCGTCGTGCTGGTGACCGGCGGTTGCGGCGGCATCGGCAGTGCCATCGCGCACCGCTATGCCGCCGAAGGCGCCCGCGTGGGCGTGGTGGACATGGACCCCGTGCGCGGCCATGCCTTGGAAGAAGAGCTGGCCCGCCAGGGTGGCCAGGCCTTCTTCGCCCAGGCCGACGTCAGCGACTATTCGCAGTGTCTGGCCGCCTGTGAAGCCATACAGGCGCAGCTGGGCGCCATCGACACCCTGGTGAACAACGCCGGCATCTCGCCCAAGCACGACGGCCGTGCTCACGGCGTGCATGAAATGGACCCCGCAGAATGGCTGCGCGTGGTGGGCGTCAACCTGAACAGCGCCTTCAACATGGCGCGGGTGCTGACCCCCGGCATGCGCGACCGCCGCTTCGGCCGCATCGTGTCCATGTCCTCGGTGGCCGGCAAGGCCTATCTGGACATCGTCGCCGCGCATTACGCCTCCACCAAGGCCGCGCTGATCGGCTTCACCCGGCATCTGGCCGGCGAGCTGGGCCCCTACGGCATCACGGTGAACGCCATCGCCCCGGGGCGCATCGACACACCGCTGCTGCGCACCGTGGCTGCTGAAGCCAACGAGGCCGTGGTGCAGGCCACCCCCCTGCGCCGCCTGGGCACCCCCGAGGAAGTCGCCCAGACCTGCGCCTGGCTCACTTCTGCCGAAGCCGAGTTCGTCACCGGCCAGGTGGTGGACGTCGCCGGCGGCTGGCTGATGACCTGAGCGCCGATCAGAAAAGAAAAGGATTCCCGAAATGAAAGAAATCACTGGCAACACCCGGGTGTTCGGCATCGTGGCCGACCCCATCGCGCAAGTGCGCACCCCGCAGGTGATGAACGCCTGGTTTGCGAAAGAAGGCGTGGACGGCGTGCTGGTGCCCTTCCATGTGGGCGCCGATGACCTGGCCGCCGCCTACGACACCTTCCGCAACCTCCGCAACCTGGGCGGCTTCATCGTCACCGTCCCGCACAAGACCGAAACCATCCGCCTGTGTGACGAAGTCTCCGAGCGTGCCCGCGCCATCGGCGCCGCCAACGCCGTGCGCCGCGAAGCCGACGGCCGCCTGGTGGCCGACATGTTCGACGGC
>JAJUFT010000125.1 GCA_029263615.1 Alcaligenaceae bacterium
CTCGATCGGTTCGCCGGAATGCCAGAGCGCGTCGTCGCGTTCCTGGGCCGGCCGCCCGCTGCGCTGAGCCCGATGCATGCGCGGCCCCAGCACCCGGTCTGCCAGCCCCGGCAAGGTCTGGCCAAAGGCGGCCGTTGCGCGCGCGGCGCCGCCAACGTAGATATCCCGAATGGGGTGTTCCGCGGCATGGAGAATGGCTTCGGCAACGGCGCGGGGGTGATACAGGGGCGGCGGCAGTCTTGGCTCGACATCCATATAGTTCTTCGCATGCGCGACATAGCCGCTGTCAATGGAGCCCGGCTTGATCAGCGTGACGGAAACCGGCGCCTGTTCGATCTCCAGTTCCATGCGAAGCGCATCGGTGAATCCTTTCACCGCATGCTTCGAGGCGCAATAGGCGGCCTGCAGGGGAATGGCCACGTCAGAGAGCTCGCTGCCCACGTTGATCAGGGCGCCCCCACGTTGCTTCAATTCCTTCAACGCGGCCAGGGAGCCGTAGACCACGCCCCAATAATTGGTTTCGAAGAGCTGGCGTTGATCTTCAATGGCCACGTCTTCAACCTGCCCGAAAATGGAAACCCCGGCATTGTTGACCCAGGTTTCGAAGCCACCGAACGCCAGCATGGCCGCCTGCACGATTTTCTCGTGGCCTTCCGGGTCACCGACGTCGGCCACGACCGATACGGCCTGGGCTCCATCTTTCTTGAGTTCTTCGGTCAGCGCTTCGAGCGCTTCCTTGTTGCGGCTGGCCAGCACCAGCCGGGCGCCACGTCGCGCCGCTTCGACAGCCGTCGCCCGACCGATGCCGCTGCTGGCGCCGGTGATGACGATGGTCTGGTCCTTGAGGGGTTTCAAACTCAGCTTCACGAGCCTTCTCCTTTCTGAATGAGGCGCCCGGATCCGGCATGAGATGCCGAAGCGTGCAACGTTCTCCCCAGTGCAAGTTTCAAGCCCGGCTCAGGGCTTGTAGCCCAGGCTGCGCATGGCCGGGCCCAGCGCCCTGGCGGAATGGTTGTATTCATCCCAAGGGGTGTTGCCCACTTCGAGTCGCGCATCGATAGTGAGCAGCGTCCAGTGGTCGCCGCCCTCGATCGCTTCCACTTCCTCCCAACGGATCGGCACGGAGACGCCCATCCCGGGGCGCGCCCGCAGCGACCACGCGGAAACCGTGGTGGCGCCGAAACCGTTGCGCAGATAGTCGATGAAAATTTTTCCCACCCGGTTGCGCGGGCCACTCTTGGCGGAAAAGCGTCGTGGCAGCACTTCCGCCATGTGCTGCACCACGGCCTTGGAGAACCCCTTCACGGTGTCCCAGTCATAGCGGCGTATGATGGGCACCACCACATGCAGGCCTTTCCCGCCGCTCGTTTTCACAAAGGCGGGCAGCCCGAGTTCTTCCAGAAAATGGTGCAGCAGAACGGCCGCTTCCTGCATGGAGGACCAGGCCACGCCCTTGCCGGGATCCAGGTCGAAGGTGATGCGGTCCGGGCGATCGATCCGGCTGCGTACGGCATTCCAGGTATGGAACTCCACGACATTCAGTTGCGCCGCCTGGGCCAGTCCGAGTGCATTGCGAATCACCACCAGCGGTTCGTGTCCCGGGTCGAGGGCCGGGTCCAGCTCCATGATGCCGGACAGTCGCTGCGCGTCCAGGTGCTTCTGAAAAAAGAGTTCGCCCCCAATGCCATCGGGCGCGCGCAGGAGCGAAACGGGCCGATCCTTCAAATGCGGCATCAGCAGGGGGGCGATGCGCTCGTAATAGCTGGCAATATCCGCCTTGCGCGCGCCGGATTTCCGGTCCACCAGGCGGTCGCCACTGCTGATTTTCACGCTTGATTCTTTCTTCATCTGCTTGGCTCGCTTGTCGTCTCGCAGTCCGAGGAAGACGGCATGGCGCACGCGACCGGACTGGGTCCATTGGGAAAAAGAGACCTCGGCCGCCAGACTGGGCTTCACCCAGTGTGCGTTTTTTTCTCGGGGCGGATCGTGGAACGGGGCGTGGTCGGTTTCCAGGCGCGACAGTCGTTGCTGTAGCGTGCGGAGGGTCGCATCATTGAAACCGGTGCCCACCTTGCCGGCATAGCTGAGCCGACCCTCATCGTCATAGAAACCGAGAAGCACGGCGCCCAGGCCGCTGCGCCCCCCCTGAGGGTCGGTATAGCCGCCAATCACGAACTCCTGGCGCTCTGCACACTTCAGTTTGATCCAGTGGCCGCTGCGCCCGCCCGTGTAGGGCGAATCGAGCCGCTTGCCGATCACGCCTTCCAGCCCCAGTGCGCAAGCCGAGCGCAACATGTCGTCCGCACCCACGGTGAATACGCTGCTGGGTCGCAGTTGCGGATGCCGCACGCGCTGCATGAGGGTGGCCAGGCGGGCCTGACGATCTTGCAGAGGGTGGCGGCGCAGATCCTGGCCCTCCAGCCACGGAAGGTCGAACAGGAAGTAAACCGGGCCGTTGGCGTCTGCGGGCGGCGCGGCGTTCGCGCGCTGCTTCGAACGGGCCCGATGCCCCGCCGCACGTTCCCCCTCGAAGGTATTCTGCAGGGCCTGAAAATCCGGCCGGCCATCCTCGTCGAGCATCACGATTTCGCCGTCGTACCAGCCGTCGGGCATGGCTTCGGCTTCGAAGGCCTTGGCCAGGGCAGGAAGCCGGTGGGTCCAGTCATGGCCGTTGCGCGTGTGAAAGCGAGCTTTGCCGCTGCTGACCCGCGTCAGGATCCGGTAACCGTCATACTTGAGTTCATAGGCCCAGCCTGGGGTGGAGGGCGCGGCGGAAACGCGCGTGGCCAGTTGTGGGGTCAGGGCGTTGGGCAGGGGCGTGTCGCTGGTGGCCTCGTCTCCTGCCGGGCTGGCGGGGGAGGCCACGCCATGGGGCAGTGCCGTGGTGATGTCGTATTCGCTCTCGGGGCGGGAGAAGTCGTCTTTCTCCTTGATCAGCAGCCAGCCGACCTTGACAGCACCTTCGGCCGCGGCATCGTCGGGTGCGTCGCGCCCCGTGGCCCGCGTGCGCGCAGCCTTGCCGTAGGGGCGCTTGCCACCCGTTCGAATCAGGGCCCAGCGCCCCTGCAGCTTCGTGCCGGAAAGGCGGAATTTCAGCTTGCCTTCCCGATATCCCTTCACCGGATCGCCTTCCGGTTCCCAGCTGCCGCGATCCCAGATCACCACCTTGCCGGCACCATACTGGCCTTTCGGAATCGTCCCTTCGAATTCGCCGTAAGCCAGCGGATGATCCTCCACCTGGATGGCCATGCGTTTGACGGAAGGGTCGAGGCTGGGGCCTTTGGGGACGGCCCAACTCTTGAGGGTGCCCTCGAGTTCCAGCCGAAAGTCGTAATGCAGCCGTCGCGCCCAATGCTTCTGAATGACGAAGCGGGGCGCGGATGTTGCCTTGCCTGGGGAGGTAGCGTCCTCGCCACGGGGTTCCCGAGTTTTCGTGAAATCCCGCTTGCGCGCATAGTCACGCAGCACATGCGCGGCTGAAGGGGTGCTCATGCGGCTTTCTTGCTGCTGCTTTTACTGGCGGTCTTGCCTGCGCTGCGCCGCTTTGTGGCAGTCGCCCTGGCCGGCGTCTTGGCAGCCTTCTTTGAGGCACCACCGGTAGACCCGGTTCCCTTGGCCGCTTTCTTCGCCCCGACCTTCGACGCAGCAGTTTTCGATTGTCCGTCTGCGCCCGCGCTGCGCGTCGACTTCGAAGCCGCTTTCCTGGCCATCGTCTTCGCAGTCTTCCTCCCAGAGGTCGACTCTGCGGGCGTTTCCTTGCGCTTGCCGGCACCCTGTCGCCCCTTGAGACTGCGTTGCAGCATCTCCGTCAGGTCGTAGATGCGCGCACTGCCGGCGGCTTCTTCTTCCGGTTCGGGTTGCGAGACGGACGTGGTCTCGCCAGCTTCGACCTTTTCCTGAATGAGCTGCATGACCTGCTCGCGGAAGGAGTCGGTATATTGAGCGGGCTCCCAATCTACCGTCATATCCTTCACCAGCTGACGCGCCATCTCCAGCTCTTTCTTGGACAGGCCGAGCGCCTTGCTGTCCTTGTCAGGAAGATTCAATGCGCTCCAGTCCCGAACCTCGTCCCCCCAGCGCAGCAGATTCAAGATGAGAACGGGGCCGCAGGCAAAGAGCAGCGCCAGGTGCTGTTTGGTCTGGATGACCACCTTGGCCAGGCCGGCCAGCCGTGATTCCGACAGCACTTCCCGCAACAGGGCATAGACCTTGGCGCCTTTGTTGATAGGCGCGACATAATAGGGCCGCTCCAGATACACAAAGGGGATGTCATCCAGCGGCACAAAGGCTTCGATCTCGACCGTTTGTGTCGTGCGGGGGTAGGCGGCGGCAATCTCTTCCGGCTCCAGCACCACATATTCGCCGTCTTCGTAC
>JAJUFT010000012.1 GCA_029263615.1 Alcaligenaceae bacterium
CACGCCTTCCCATCCCGAACAGGACCGTGAAACGCCTTTGCGCCGATGATAGTGGACGGACGTCTGTGAAAGTAGGTCATCGTCAGGCACTTATCCCCGCAATACCCCACCCGAGCTCCTCGGGTGGGGTTTTGTCTTTGGATGGACGCAAAGTGAGTGTAAACGTCGTTCGGCTCGATCTCTGGATTGACCCTTGCTTCGATCAGCTGCTTTTAGAACAGCCCGGTGTTGAGCTGTCGATCATGAAGCTGTCCGACCCTGCTGAAGACAATTGGAAAAAGCTGGCCCAAGCTGCCATCTACCACGTCTCGGCAGCCAAAGACGAGGTTCCTGCCTCCTACCAGGTGAGTCGCGAGCTCCTTGGGCGTTTTCCCAATGTGAAGGTGGTGTCCAGTACCGGTTCCGGCTACGACACCATTGATGTTCAGGCGTGTACCGAAGCCGGCGTGCTGGTGGTGAACCAGGCCGGGGGAAATGCTGACTCTGTCGTTGAGCACGCATTCGGCATGCTGCTGAATCTTTTCCACCGCATCAGTGAGTCCGACCGTGCGCTGCGCAAGGGGGCAGGCGTGAGCCGTGAGAGCCTGATGGGGCGTGAGCTCAGGGGTAAAGTCCTGGGCCTGGTGGGGATCGGCCAGATCGGGTCTCGCATGGCCGTCTTGGCACAGTCGTTGGGCATGCCGGTGCTTGCCTATGACCCCTACGTGGATGACGCGGAAATCATGCGTCGGGGTGCCAGCCCCGTCAGTCTGGATGCCTTGTTGGCTGAAAGTGATGTCGTCAGCCTGCATTGCCCGCGTAATGCCGAAACGATGGGGATGATCGGTGCCCGCGAATATGCCCTGATGAAGTCGGGCGCCTATTTCATCACGACTGCGCGCGGCGGGATTCATGACGAAGAGGCGCTCTTCCAGGCCTTGAGCAGCGGCCATCTGGCGGGTGCCGGTCTGGATGTATGGTCGGTTGAGCCACCTCCCTCCTCACACCCGCTGCTGTCTCTCCCGAATGTGATCGCTAGTTTCCATACGGCGGGCGTGACACATGAAGGCCGCAGCAATGTCGCCCGGGTGGGCGCTCTGCAGATTCTGGACATAGTCGCCGGATTGAAGCCGCCACGCATGATCAACCCCGAAGTGGCCGATCAGGCCTTGGCGTTCTTCCAACGTTGAGGGATTTCCGTTTCAACGGGACCCGTTTCAACGTTGGAGACGCCATTTCGTAGGGGAGCGAACTGGGGCGAGTCAGGAAAACAGCGCTGATGCGAGCACAGGAGCCCGTCATTCATCGGGTTTGCGCTCGCCCGGCGAGATACCTCCCCGTGCATTCTTGGCCTCGAAATCGCCGCTACCGAGCACGATCACGCCTTCAGCCGTGGGCGTGCTGGCTGTCGCCCGGGCTGCGCTCACGATTTGTTCCCTTCCCTTTTCAAACGCATCGAGCAACGCGCTAGCCGAGCCGTCTCTTGCGTCGAAGGCTTGCAATAGCGCGTCCCCTGAAATTTCGAACAGTCTCTGCTGCCCGCCTTCCTCCAGTGTGAAGCGGATGCAACCGTCTTCGTATTTGGCGAAAGTCTGCTTCGCGAATTCACCCATGTGCAGCTCCTTGTGATGTATGAGATTGCGTTCAAGGAGTCGGGCAAGGGTCATGCCGGCGCGGGTCGTTGACCGCACGCAGCGCAATGCGTCAGTGAATGTTTCCCCCGTAAACGAACTTGGGCATGCTCCATCCGTAGCGGAGTGCCAGTAGGCGAAGGGTGAGACCGCTCAGCATGGCAATACCCATCACGATGTCGTGATTCAAATCGACAGTGAGGCCGCTGATATATAGCACGCCCGTCACAATGGAGACCGTGGCATAGAGCTCGGCTCGGAACAATAGGGGAATGCTGTTGCAGAGGATGTCGCGCAAGACGCCACCGACGCAGCCGGTAAGCATGCCTGACGCCACGACCACCACTAAGGGAAGTTCCAGGCGGAGCCCCACGTTGCAGCCGATGATGGTGAAGACCACCAGCCCCACCGCGTCGAGAAACAGGAAGATGTTGCGCAACTTGTGCATATAGCGCGCGATGGCAATCGTGCACAGGGCGGCGCCGCCGGTGAGCAACAAATAGATGGGGTGCTGTACCCAGGTCAATGGATGATTTCCAAGCACGACGTCACGGACAGTGCCGCCTCCGAGAGCGGTCACGCAGCCCAGCATGCAGACTCCGAGCCAATCCATTTCGCGTTTGCCGGCCGCAAGCGCAGCGGTCATGGCTTCCGCAATGATGGCGATGACAAAAAGAATGTGCAGAAGGGTCGTGGATTCGAAAGTTCCGGGCATGGAAGAATCATATCGCAGGTGGGCCAGCGCCCGCGGTCTTGCGCCTTCTACGAATTGAAACCCGGTTGCGTCTTCTGCATGATGGCCTGTCACCGGTCAATCTTGAAAGGAGAACGTATGAGAGAGCGTCTGGATTGTGCGGTCCTTCTGACTGACTGCACTATTGGCTGGGTTGAGCCTTTGCTGGGTCAGCACGCCGGCGGGCGTCTGCACCTGCATCCACTTGAGCACGTCGTGCGTGTCGAAGACGACGCCTCTGCACATGCGTTGGCCGGGTCAAGCATGGCGCTGCGTCGGTTCGACGCCTGCGTGATTCCGGTCTGGCCGGCCAGCCTGTCGTGGGCCCGCATGTCTCTGGCTCAGGGCGCCGGCAAGCTGCACACGCCGGTGCTGGCGCTGGCGCACGAGCTGTCCACCGCGGGTCTGTACGATCTCCATCAGCTCGGTGTGGCAGACTTCCTGCGCACCCCCTTCTGCAGTCACGAAGCGCGCATGCGCATCGAGCGCCTGCTCGATGGCCGCCGCGCCACCCTGCCTCCCCTCCCTGCACCAGGGCTTCACGTGTCGGAAGCACGGCCGGCCGGGGAAGACCCGTTCTCCAGGCCCCTCGCTCCCGGGAACACACCAGAGCAGGGCGCCAGTGTCTGGGATCTCGATGGTTATGCGGTGGCGGCTGCGTCGTGCAGTTCGTCCTCTAGCGAGTCCTTCCAGGAAGCGAAAAAGCGTGTCATCGAACGGTTCGAGCGCGCTTACCTCAATGCCGCGCTGGGCCGGCACGGTGGCAACATTGCCATGGCAGCACGAGCCGCCAAGAAGCACCGTCGCGCATTCTGGGCGCTCATGCGCAAGCACGAGATCGACGCCGAGCCCTATCGTCGGCGTTCCTGTCCGCTGCCGGCCCGCAGGCAGAGCCTTGGCTCATCCAACCATTCCAGCCACGCTTCCGGTACTTCGACAGGCGGTTCGGCCTGGGCGTAGTCCTTCGGAAACGGTGCACGGGCGACAGGGAAACGCTTTACGTGGGGAAGGGTAAAATCGGGTAAATCCATTGAAAGGAATGCCGTGAATTTCCCTACTTTGAAAAACGACATCTTCTTGCGCGCGCTGTTGCGCGAGCCCGTGCCCTACACCCCCCTCTGGATGATGCGCCAGGCGGGCCGCTACCTTCCCGAATACAACGCAACCCGTGCACGCGCCGGTTCCTTTCTCGCGCTGGCGCAGAACCCCGCGTACGCCTGCGAAGTGACGCTGCAGCCACTCGAGCGCTACGAACTGGATGCCGCGATCCTGTTCTCGGACATTCTTACGGTGCCTCACGCCATGGGCCTGGGCCTGGATTTCGTTCAGGGCGAGGGCCCGCGATTTGCGCATCCGGTTCGGACGGAAGATGACGTTCGCAAGCTGCAGGTGCCCGACATGGCGCGCCTGCAGTATGTGTTCGATGCGGTCACCCTGATTCGTCAGGAGCTTGGCGGGCGGGTGCCGCTCATCGGTTTTGCCGGCAGCCCCTGGACGATCGCCTGTTACATGGTGGAAGGTCAGGGCTCTTCCGATTATCGCCTGATCAAGTCCCTCGTCTATTCCCGCCCCGACCTCGCGCATCGCCTTCTTCAGGTCAATGCAGACGCCACCATTCAATACCTCAACGCGCAGATCGAAGCGGGGGCCCAAGCCGTCATGATCTTCGACAGCTGGGGCGGGGTCCTGGCCAACGGCGTGTTTCAGGAGTTCTCCCTGGCCTACACGCGAAAAGTCATCGAAGGTCTGAAGCGTGAACACGATGGCCAGAAGGTGCCGGTCATTGCTTTCACCAAGGGCGGGGCGCTCTGGGCCGAGGAAATCGCAGCCAGCGGTTGCGATGCCATGGGTCTCGACTGGACGGCCAGCCTGGGTCAGGTGCGCGCGCGCGTGAACGACAGCGTGGCCTTGCAGGGCAACCTTGATCCCAACGTGCTGTTCGCGCCGGAAGCCGAGATTCGCGCGCAGGCACGCAAAGTCATCGACGACTTCGGGCCGGTGGGCAAGGGTGGCCACGTCTTCAATCTGGGGCACGGAATTTCACGCTTTACTCCACCGGAAGCGGTACTGGCTCTGGTGGACGAGGTGCATACCTACAGCCGTCGCATGCACAGCGAATGAGCGACGAAAACCCGGGATAACCCCGCTTGCAGCGCACCGTGGGTACATGGTTGTACACAGTCTTACGGTGCTCTGCAACATAAGAGGGGGATGCGGCCGAAATCACGTACTTCCCTCTATATCACTGAAAATAAAAAGAAATTCGCTACACTTGCTTTCGAGATACGTTGCCCGTGTAAGCATGTGCACCGTCTATCGCAGTGTTTTTCAGGAATTCTCCCCAAAGTTATCCACAGGGTGGGCATTCAATTTCGTCAAGCTTCCGTAAATCAAGCGTTTCGGGCTGGAACCGAGAATTTCCTTTAAGTCGATGTCATCGAGAGCTCCCGTTCTGACCCCGGCCGCCACCGAAGAAAACGTTTCCGCCGGTGCGCCCCGTTTCGTGCGGGTGGCCCTTGATGTCCCCCTGCCCGGTCTATTTGATTACCGCATCGCACAATTGGCTCAGCCGGGTCAGCGGGTGGTGGTTCCCTTCGGCCGGCGCCAATTGATTGGGCTGGTGGTGGCGGTGACCGACCAGCCGGAGGTCCCCGTCGACCAGTGCCGGGATGTGATCATGTTGCTCGATGATCTGCCTCCGTTGCCTGCTGCGTGGATCCGGCTCATGGAATTCGCCTCGCGCTATTATCAGCGGCCGCTGGGTGAGGTCGTGATGCCTTCCCTGCCACCCCCTTGCGCAAGGCGACGGCGTATTCCGGCAAGCGGGCAGCGGGAGGGCCAGTGGCCCGCCTGACGCGTCGGCTGACAAAGCGGGCCGCGGCTGACGCCGACGGAAACGCTGCGGAGGTCGGGACACATCCCCCGGAACTCAACGATGAACAGCAGGCCGCTGTCGACGCCATTGCAGCGGTGACGGGTCATGGCGTGGTACTGCTGCGCGGGGTGACCGGCAGCGGCAAGACCGAGGTCTATCTTCACGCTGCAAGGCGGGTGCTGGGTCAGGGAAAGCAGGTTCTCTTTCTGGTGCCGGAAATCAACCTGACGCCCCAGCTTGAGCAGGTGCTTCGCCAACGCTTCGCGCAGAGCAGCGTTTCCACCCAACTGGCGGTCATGCACAGTGGGCTGTCGGATGGAGAGCGGCTCGACGCCTGGCTGCAGGCGTTCAGAGGCGATGCCCGCGTCCTGCTGGGCACACGTATGGCGGTGACTGTGCCCTTGCCCGATCTGGGGCTGATCATTGTCGACGAAGAACACGACGCGTCCTACAAACAGCAGGATGGCCTGCGTTACTCGGCGCGTGATCTGGCCGTTTGGCGAGGGCACGACGCCGGGGTGCCGGTGGTGCTGGGTTCGGCCACTCCGTCATTGGAAACCTGGAACCACGCCTTGCAGGGGCGATATACCGAAATCACGCTGACGCGCCGGGCCCGCGAGGTGGCTTTGCCCACGGTCCGGCTGGTGGACACCCGACGCATGCGTCTGGAGCAGGGCTTCAGCCCGCAAGTTCTGAGCGCCATGGCCGATCGCCTGGGCAACGGCGAGCAAGTGCTGGTTTTCCTGAACCGGCGGGGTTATGCGCCGGTGCTCAGCTGCTCGTCATGTGGTTGGGTGAGCCAATGCTCGCGCTGCACGGCCTACACGGTGCTGCATCGGGGCAAAAGCGGACGGCCGCGGCTGCAATGTCACCACTGTGGGGGCCATTCGCACGTCCCTCGTGGCTGCCCGGAATGCGGCGACCAGGATCTCAAACCGATGGGGCGGGGTACGCAACGTCTCGAAGAATTTCTTGGCGAGCGCTTTCCCGAGGCCCGCATTGCCCGCATCGATGCGGACTCCACGCGTCTCAAGGGGAGCGCCGAACGGTTGTTCTCCAAGGTGCACCGAGGGGAAGTCGACATCCTGGTGGGCACGCAGATGGTGGCCAAAGGACATGATTTCGCCAATTTAGGCCTGGTCGCCGTGCTCAATGCCGACACCATGCTCTTCGCTCAGGATTACCGTGCGCCCGAGCGCCTGTTTGCTCAACTGATGCAGGTCTCGGGCCGGGCGGGCCGGCACAAGGACGGGGGAGAGGTGATGTTGCAGACGGACTACCCCGATCAACCCGTCTACCGTGCCTTGCAGAAGCACGATTACGAAGGGTTTGCGCGCTATGCCCTCGAGGAAAGGCGCTCATTGGGGCTGCCGCCCTTCGCGTACCAGGCATTGCTTCTGGCTGAGGCGCGCGAGCTCACCCAAGCCCTCCAGTTTCTGGAGGCGGCGCGCGCGCTGCCGGAACAAAATGGCGATAGGTATGTGACCCGTCAGCACATCATGCTTTATGATCCCGGTCCCCTGAGAGTGGTCCGTGTGGCCAATGTGGAAAGAGCGCAGCTGCTGGTGGAAAGTCAGAGTCGCCCCGCGTTGCAGCGTTTCCTGGCGCAATGGAGCGCCGACCTTTTCTCTCTGGGGAGGGAAGGACGCGTGCGCTATAGTCTGGAAGTCGACCCCTTCGAGATCTGATGGACACTCACGCGAACCTGGCGCGCGGTTCCACCGTGCCGACCGACCTGAATCCGATGCAGCGCAAGGCCGTGCTCTATCTGGACGGCCCCTGTCTGGTCCTGGCCGGTGCGGGCAGTGGAAAGACGCGCGTCATCACGCAGAAGATTGCCTATCTGTTGCGCGAGTGCGGGTATGCGGCGCCCAATGTGGTCGCCATGACCTTCACGAACAAGGCTGCGCGCGAAATGAGCGAACGGGTGCGCCAGCTGGTCGACCCGAAGCTCACGAAAGGCCTGACCATCAGTACCTTTCACTCGCTTGGCTTGCGGTTTTTGAGGGAAGAAGCCGAGCATGCAGGTCTGAAAACCCAGTTTTCCATACTCGATTCGAACGACGCACTGGCAATCATCCAGGAGTTGCTGGCCACCACCGACCGCGCCCGGCTGAAATCGGTACAGCAGAGCATTTCCCTCTGGAAGAACGGTCTGCTGGACCCAGACGAGGCGGCCGCAGCTGCCCAGACTCCCAGCGAGGTGGAGGCCGCCCGGGTGTACCGCGACTACAGCGCCACCCTGACCGCCTACCAGGCGGTGGACTTCGACGACCTCATCCGTCTGCCGGCCACCCTGCTGGAGCGCAATCCGGAAGTGCGAGCGCGCTGGCAATCCCGTGTGCATTATCTGTTGGTCGACGAATATCAGGATACCAACGTCTGTCAGTACCGCATGGTGCAGGCGCTGGTGGGTACGCGCGCGATGTTCACCGCGGTGGGCGACGACGACCAGGCCATCTATGCCTGGCGGGGCGCCACCGTCGAGAATCTGCAGCGGCTTACCAAGGACTTCCCCAATATCGAGCTCATCAAGCTGGAACAGAACTACCGCTCGGTGCAGCGCATTCTGACGGCGGCCAACAAGGTCATCAGCCATAATCCGAACGTATTCGGCAAGAAATTGTGGTCCTCGCTCGGCGAGGGAGAAGCGATTCAGGTGACGGCCATGGATGACGAGGAATCCGAGGCGGAGAACATCGCCATCCGGCTGTCGGCGGCGCGCTTCGAACGCCAGGCGCAGTGGCGTGATTTCGCCATTCTGTACCGCAGCAACCAGCAGGCGCGGGTCATGGAGCAGGCGCTTCGCAACCTTCGCATTCCGTATTCGATTTCAGGTGGGCAGAGCTTTTTCGAGAAGCCGGAGATTCGTGACGTGCTGTCCTACCTCCGGCTGATTGCCAACGACGATGATGATCCGGCATTCATCCGGGCGGTGACGACGCCGCGGCGTGGCGTGGGCAACACGACACTGCAGACGCTTGGCCAGTTTGCGCAGGAGCAGGGCACGTCAATGTTTGCGGCGGTCTTCGAGATCGGGCAGACCGACCGGCTCGCGCCGCGACAGCTGCAACCCCTGCAGAATTTCGTCCGCTACATTCAGGATTTCCAGCAGCGTGCGGGCAAGCGGGGGGCAGTGCGCAGCATGCAGGGCACGGGCGATCTGTTTGCGAACGGGCCGACCACGGGTCTGGATACCTATGCGCAGGCGGCGAACCAGGGGGCCGGGGAGCTGCTCGACGAGTTGCTGCGCACCATGGATTACGAGCGGCATCTGTACGATCTCTACGACGAAAAGCCGGCACAGAATCGCTGGCAGAACGTGCTTGAGCTGGTGGGGTGGCTGAAACGCAAGGCGCAGGAAGACGAACTCGATCTGATGGAACTGGTGCAGCACGTGGCCCTGGTCACCATGCTGGAGCGAAGCGAGGACGAGGACCCGGACACCGTCAAATTATCAACCCTGCACGCAGCGAAGGGGCTCGAGTTTCCCCATGTCTACATGATCGGGGTCGAGGAAGGCCTGTTGCCGCACCTCGGGCGCGACGATGAAGAGTTCGGCCAGGGGGAAGACGCGGTGGACGCGCTGGCGCAGCGCATTCAAGAAGAGCGGCGACTCATGTATGTGGGCATCACGCGTGCGCAGCGCAGCCTGCACCTGAGCTGGTGCAAGCGTCGGCGACGTGCGCGCGAGGATGTGGTGCGCGAGCGCTCCCGCTTCATTGAGGAAATGGGGTTTTCCAACGAGAAGCCCGTTGATCCTGCGGCGGGCATGGATCCCCGGCAGCGGCTGCAGATGCTCAAATCGCTCTTGAGCACTCCGAAGAGCTGAAGAACCTTCGACCGGAAGTCCAGGCAGGCGAGTGGGCGTCGTTCAGGTGAATGGGGTCGCCTGCTCAGGCGGACGGCGCAGTCTGCTTCTGACAGGTGGGGTCATCGTCGCACCGTCGACAGGGGTCGGCCTGCTTCAAACGTACGGATCAGTGCAATGACGACGAAAAAAAGCCTGTCATCGTGAAATGACAGGCCTTCGGAGACGACTGCGCGGGTGTGCCGATAACGACACGGCGCTGATTACCATTGGCTTCCGGAAAAACGTGCGTTGGCGGCGCGTGCTTCGTTCAGTGCTTCTGCCACGTCGACAAGGTAGTTGCCGACAGCGGCGGCGCCACGCGCAATGCCTTTGGCCACGATCGCGAGACCTTCAAGCGCGGAATAGGGACGATGGCTCAGATGCATGGCCTCAGCAAGATTGCGCTCCATGGAATCACTGAGGTGGCTATACGGATTCGCGTAAGTAACTGACATTTTCTGACCCCTTGAACTACTGCGTTGATGATGAAATCAATTATAGGGAAAACCCTAGGGTAAGTCTAGGGAAAACCCTAGTACATGCACAAACGTGGTGCAGAAAACACGCACAATATGAAAAATAACTCCGCAATATGAAATTCGCTTGCGACTTTCCTGACGTCAGCGTGACACGAGGCCGTGTGCACACCTCGACCCATGGGAGGGCGCGAAGTTTGGGGCAAAATAGAGTGTTTTCTGTTGCCTGACTCCGCCCTGAACCGGCGGCGGTTCCGGCACAGCAGGGCTGAATGGCTGGATGCTGTCGGCCGCACCGATTTCGTGGAGTACTGGAAAATGAAAAACATCGAGATTATTGGAGTGGCGGGCGCGGGCGCCATGGGGCGAGGGATCGCCCAGGTCGCCGCTCAGGCCGGCATTGTCGTCAGGTTGTTCGACGTGAACCCGCAGGCCGTCGCCGACGCGCGCGACAGCTTGAAGAAAGTCTGGGCGCGTCTGGTCGAGAAGCAGCGCATGAGCCAGCCGGATGCTGACGCGGCGCTCGAGCGTATCGTCCCCTGCCATGCGCTGGAAGAGATGGCAGACGTGCATCTGGTGGTGGAAGCCATCGTCGAGCGGCTCGATGTGAAGGCAGATCTGTTCCGGAAGCTGGAAGAAATTGTTGGCCCCGATTGCATTCTGGCTTCGAACACGTCCTCACTGTCCATTACCGCCATTGCCGCCGCCTGCAGTGACCCGGCGCGTGTGGTCGGTTACCACTTCTTCAATCCCGTACCGCTGATGAAGGTGGTCGAGGTGATCGATGGTCTGCGCAGCGACCCGCAATATGGCGATGCGCTGATGGCTTTGGCCCGCCGCATGGGGCATACCCCCGTGCGGGCCAAGGACATGCCGGGCTTCATCGTCAATCATGGTGGTCGGGGCATGAATATCGAAGGGCTCAAGACTGCTCAGGAATGTGTCGCTCCCTTCCATGTGATTGATGCCGTCATGCGCGAGCAGGCCGGTTTCCGCATGGGGCCGTTCGAGCTCATGGACCTCACCGGCCTGGATGTATCGCACCCCGTGATGGAGTCCATCTACCATCAGTTCTATGACGAGCCGCGCTTCCGGCCCTCGCCCATCACGGCGGTGCGCACGGCAGGCGGCCTGCTGGGGCGCAAGACAGGGGAAGGTTTCTACCGCTACGCGGATGGCCAGAAGGCCGTGCCGGCCGAACCCGAGGTGCCCGCGCTGCCGAAAAAGCTTTCCGTGTGGGTGGCGCCGTACCATTCCACCGGGCATCGTCGTGCCGCAGCCCTGTTGCGACAGCTGGGCATTGAGCCCGCGACCACCGAGACACCGCCTCAGGACGCGCTGATCATCGTCACGCCTTACGGCGAAGATACCGCCTCGGTCGTCGCCGAGTACCAACTGGACGGGCGCCGCACGGTGGCGCTGGACACCTTCTTCGGGCTGGAGCAGGGCAAGCGTCGCGTCATCATGTGCTCGGCAGCCACCGAGCCGAAATGGCGCGATGCCGCGCACGCCCTCTTCGCGAAAGACGGGACCGCGGTCAGCGTGATCGCGGATTCCGCCGGCTTTGTGGGGCAGCGCATCGTGGCCACCATCATCAATGTGGCCTGCGACATAGCGCAGCAGGGAATCGCCTCTGCCGAAGACATCGATCTGGCCATTTCGCTGGGCCTGGGCTACCCGGGAGGCGGGCCCCTGTCGCTGGGCGATACCCTGGGTGCAGCCCATGTGCTGGACGTATTGCAAGGCATGCAGCGCACGACGGGGGACATGCGGTACCGCAGCAGCCTGTGGCTGCAGCGCAGGGTGCAGTTGGGGCTGTCTTTGCGTGCCCACCCGGCGACGGAATAGGGCGCTGCACTACGGTATTGGAAATACCAGGGGCCCTTCCGAGAAGGGATCACTCACCGCCCTCGACGGGGCGGTGTTCCCGGAAAGGGTTCCGGGACAGAATGCAGGGATGGCATTCCCTGGCGTGGCAGTAAAAAAACGGGAGCCGTCAGGCTCCCGTTGATATTTGCAGCGACTGCGTTTACTTCACCTGGCTCACCATGTAGTGCACAGCGGCTGCGATCTGTTCGTCGCTGGCGGTGGAGGCGCCGCGCGGAGGCATGGCACCCTTGCCCTCAATGGCGATGCGGATCATTTCATCCATGCCCTGGGCGATGAGCGGTTCCCAGGCCGCCTTGTCACCCAGCTTGGGCGCACCGGCCACGCCGGTGGTGTGGCAGGCCAGGCAAGCAGACTTGTAAAGTTTTTCACCGGCAGCGAGGTCGACGTTGGCGGCGGGCGCAGCGGCCTCTGCCTTGGGAGCCTCGGCGGCCGGCGCCGCTGCGGGGGCTGCTTCGGCAGCGGGGGCAGCAGCCGCTTGCGGAGCGGCCGCGGGTTGTTCTGCCTGGGCGGCCGGTTCGCTGGAAGCGGCTTCACCTTCACCGCCTTCGGCAGACGGTTCGGTGAAGTTGGCGCCGCCTTGGTTGGCCATGTAGGCGACGGCCCGAGCGACCTCGACATCGCCCAGGTTGGGGTTGCCGCCACGGGGAGGCATGGCGTTCAGACCGTTGATGGCGTTCTTGACCAAGTCTTCGAAACCCTTGGCGATGAGCGGACCCCAGGCGGCGGTATCGCCCAGCTTGGGCGCACCGGCCACGCCGGCTGTGTGACAGGCGGAACAGGTCGCCGAGAAGATTTGTTCACCGGTGCGTTCCTGACCGGCGGCGTCGGCGGCGACCAGCGCGAAACCGGCAACCGGTTGAATGCGTTTGGCCACGGCTTCCTGAGACTGGGCGTCGGTGCCGACACCGAGCGGCGAGCTCGCAATCACCAGCCGGATCAACAGGGAAATGACGACGATTGGCACCACGAAGGCCAACACGATGAGGGTGATGAGCTGCTTTGGAGTCTTGATGAAGCCTTCGTGCTCAGCCGTCTGTTCGACGTTTTGTTCCGGAGTGTTCATATCGAATACGAGTTCCTGTCTGAGGGCCAGTGGCCTGTTCTACATTATGTGCGGGCTGCACACGGCTGCTTACGGATGATAACCGCTGATGTCGGGCGGCGCTCGAAGCCGCGATTATACCTTTTTCGCGAAACACGCTACAATTGTCGGCTCTCGGCGCCCGTAGTTCAATGGATAGAATTAGAGTTTCCGAAGCTCTCGATACAGGTTCGATTCCTGTCGGGCGCGCCACCCCTCTTCCAACTGCTTATTCTGGCCTTTCCTTCCCGCCTTTTCAAACCCTTGCCGTGTGCTCAACCGCGTTGACGCATCAGGGTTTTATCAGTGCTGCGTGAAAGCGGGCCACGTAATCGTCGAAACTTTCCGTGTCGCTGGCTTCCAGGTCTTTCTGTTCCTGGATGGAGGCCTGAACTTCTTCTACGTAACGTTGCAGAAGCTCGGCATCCATGGGGCCCGAACAGAGGGTTTCGTGGTGGTTGCGGCTGACCTGCAACATCAGTTGCGTGAAATCGGTGTTGGCCTCCCGCATGGCGTGCAGGACTTTGGCGGATGGCGTGAGTTCGGTATTGCGGATTTTCTGCAATTGCGTCTGCAGCGCTGCTGCATGGCGCTTGTGGCCGCTGGCCTCGTCGAGCATCTCGGCGTAGGGCTGGATGCGTTCGATAAGCAATTCCCCCCAGTCACGCAGGGAAATCGGTTCGCCATTCTGTTCCAGCATCAGGCCGGGCTTGCGGCCCTCGCGGACCACGGCGCTGAAGTTGTCGCGGCTGACCGTGCAGTGGCCGTCGCCCGGGAAGAACGGACTTTCTTCCGCCGCGCAGAACAGCAGGAAGGCATCCAGAAAGCGACACGTTTCCGCACGGATGCCCACGGGCGACCACGGATCGATGTCGAGACAGCGGACTTCGATGTATTCGACGCCACGTTCGGCCAGTGCAGTGGCCGGGCGTTCACCCCGTTGAGTGGTGCGCTTGGGGCGGATGCTGGAATAGTATTCGTTCTCGATCTGCAGGATGTTCGTGTTGAGCTGGATCCATTCGCCGTTTTTGTGGGTGCCCAACTGTTCATAGGGCGGCCACACCGTGGTGACGGCCGAATACATTCGGCGCAAAAAGGTTTCAAGGTCGTTGTAGCAAAGCTGCAGCTCCGACTGCGCCTTGTTCTGGTAGCCCAGGTCACTCATGCGCAGGCTGGTGGCCCAGGGCAGATACAAGGTTTCCGAATCGAATTCCTTGAGGTTGTGCGGGGTGTCGCGCAGGAAGGCGCGCGGGACGGCCGGCGAGGCACCGAACAGGTACATCAGCAGCCAGGAATAGCGGGTGAAATTGCGGATCAGCGCCAGGTAACCCTTGCTGCGCTGCTGTTCCAGGGAAATGCCTTCGATGCCGATGAGATCCCACAGGCGGTCGGGCAGGGAGAAGTTGTAATGCACGCCAGCGATGCATTGCATGGCCTTGCCATAGCGATAAGCGAGACCGCGCCGGTAAACGTGTTTGAGCATGCCCGAGTTTGAGGTGCCGTACCACGCAATGGGGATCTCTTCTTCCGGCGGGAGAGGCGGGGGCATGGACTGATTCCAGATCAGTTCCTCATGCAGGTTCCGCGCCACAAAACGATGGGTTTCCTCAAGTTCCTGCAAGAGTGATTCGACCGACCCGTGCGTGCCGGTGATGAGTTCCAGCAGTGCTTCGGAATAGTCGGTGGTGATGCGCGGATGCGTCAGGGCTGAACCCAAGGCGTGTGGATGCGGGGTGAGTGACAGCCTGCCATTGAGGTCGACACGCAGACCTTCCTTTTCAATACCGCGCTGAACGGTCGAGAGAAGGGCGAGTTCCTGGCGGATTCGTCCGATGCGGTGGGAAGATGAGCTCATGCGCGACTTCAGGATGCGTTTCAGTTAGCCGCGATTTTACCTGAGGGTGTCGCGCAGGGCTGACAGAGGCGCTCAGAGCCGAACGGCGGTGCTGCCGCGGCGCGGGGGCTGCCCGGTTCGGGCCGATTTCGCCGGGTTGCCTTGCCTCGGGGGCGGTCTGGACCGGCAGGCATCAGCACATGCTTCTTCGAGTGTGAGCAGGCCCGATCGCATGGCGGCGGTGACGGCCGCCTGCCGACCATGGACTCCCAGTTTCCGACAGGCATTGTCGATGTGGTAATTGATGGTGCGCTCGGCCAGGCCAAGAATGCGCCCTGTTTCCCAACTTGTCTTGCCCATTGCCACCCATTTCAAACACAACAGCTCCTGCGGAGTGAGAGGTTTCATTTGTCGGACGCCTCCTGCAAACAAACAAACGAAGTCACATGGATGAAAACAAATGATACAAATTGATAGGAGTGTATATAAATGAAGGCGTGGCAAGCACGGGGTTATCCCGAGGGCTGCGTCTCAGGTGATACAATCGCTGCAACTGACTTCTGGCGCCGATTTGCTCGATCCGCTTGCGGGCGCCTCATAAATACCGCTAAAGAGGTCCTCAATGGTCCATACTGCATCCCCCTCGGCTGTCACGGCCACCCCGTCCGATTCCGATCCCTCCGCTTCCGTCCCCACTGGCTCCGTTGGCTATGTCAGCCCGCAGCGGATCCGTTTTGACGAGCCCCTGCAACTGACAAGTGGTCAGACGCTGCCCCAATATGAGCTGGCCGTCGAAACGTATGGTGAACTGAATGCGGATCGCAGCAATGCGGTATTGATCTGCCATGCGCTGAACGCTTCGCACCACGTGGCGGGCATGGCCCGGGACAACCCCCGCGATGTCGGGTGGTGGGACAACATGGTGGGGCCGGGCAAGGCGGTGGACACTGACCGGTTTTTCGTCATTGGCGTGAACAATCTGGGGTCCTGTTTCGGCTCCACGGGCCCGGCGAGCATCAATCCGGCCACGGGCAAGCCGTGGGGGGCTGCCTTCCCCGTGCTGACCGTCGAAGACTGGGTGCGCGCCCAGGCGCGCGTGGCGGACCACTTCGGCATCGACTGCTTTGCGGCGGTCATGGGGGGGTCCCTGGGCGGCATGCAGGCCCTCAGTTGGTCGATCACCTGTCCGGAGCGCCTGCGCCACTGCGTCGTGATTGCCAGCACCCCCCGACTGTCCGCGCAGAACATCGGTTTCAACGAAGTCGCCCGCCGCGCCATCATCAACGACCCCCAGTTTCATGGGGGCGACTACTACGAACACGGTGTCGTGCCGGTACATGGGCTTTCGGTGGCACGCATGATCGGCCACATCACTTATCTCTCTGACGAAACCATGGCAGAGCGCTTCGGGCGCCAGCAGCGCGAACCGGGGCACGGCGGTGCCTATCATTACGGCTATGACGTCGAGTTCGAGGTGGAGTCCTACCTGCGCTATCAGGGCGAGAAATTCTCCCGCTATTTCGACGCGAACACCTATCTGCTCATCACCCGGGCACTCGATTACTTCGACCCCTCACGCAATCATGGGGGGGATCTGGCCCGTGCGCTGGAGCCCGCGGGGGCCGAGTTCCTGCTGGTCTCCTTCACCACCGACTGGCGCTTCCCGCCCGAACGCTCGCGCGAAATCGTCAAGGCGTTGCTGAAGAACAAGTCGCCGGTCACTTATGCGGAGATCGACGCGCCGCATGGTCATGACGCCTTCCTGCTCGAAGATGCTCGCTACCACGCAGTCGTGCAGGGGTATTTCGACCGGATTGCGAACAGCTTGGGCTTGCCCGAACGCCGCCTCACCACGGGAGTCCTTGCGTGAACCAGATCAATCCTGCTCCCCCGGCTCACGTGCGAGCCGATCTGAAGCGTATTGCCAGCTGGATTGCGCCGGGCAGCCGCGTGCTCGATCTGGGTTGCGGGGACGGCACCTTGCTCGCCCACTTGCAGAACAACAAGCAGTGCGTGGGTGCCGGAGTAGAGCTCAGCGACCAGCAGGTGATCGCCTGTGTGCGTCGTGGGGTGCGTGTCATCCAGCAAAACCTGGAAGACGGGCTGGCCCTGTTCGACGATCATCAGTTCGACACCGTGGTGTTGTCGCGCACGCTTCAGTCCATGCACAACACCGAGCGCATCCTCAGGGAAATGGCGCGCGTGGCGAATTACGGCATCGTGTCCTTCCCCAACTTCGGGTACTGGCCGCACGGCTGGTCCATCCTGCGGGGCCGGATGCCGGTGACGGGCGAAATGCCCTACGAGTGGTACAACACGCCGAATATCCACCTGTGCACGCTGCGCGATTTCGAAGACCTCGCCCGCAAACTGGGGTTGCGCATCACTCACATGGCGACGTTCAAGGAAGACAAAGAGGTTAAACTCCTGCCAGGCTGGCGCAGCACGCTGGCCGTCTACCGGTTTGAATCCAGCCTCTGAGAACGGAGTCGCCATCACTGCCAGCAAGCGCGTCTACACGAGCCCCCGGGTCTTTCCTCTGCTCGTCCTGGGTTTTGCCAGCGGTCTGCCCCTCGCGCTGACGGGGGGCACGCTTCAGGCGTGGGCCACGCTGGACGGCGTATCCCTGCAGAGCATCGGTTTTCTGACGCTCATCGGTTCCGCCTATACGCTCAAGTTTCTGTGGGCGCCCCTGGTCGACCGCTATTCCTTTCCCTTTCTGGGCCGCCGGCGCAGCTGGATCCTGCTGACTCAGCTGGCGCTCGCCGTGTGCGTGGCGGCCATGGGCCTCTATTCACCGGGCGACCAGCTCTTGCCGCTGGCTGCGCTGGCGGTCGTGGTGGCCTTCCTGTCGGCTACCCAGGACATTGCCTTCGATGCCTACAGTACCGACGTGCTGCGCAGCGAGGAGCGCGCCGCCGGAGCGGCCGTCAAGGTGCTGGGTTACCGGCTGGCCATGATCGTTTCGGGCGGGTTGGCGCTGGTCATCGCTGATCAGTGGCTGGGCTGGCACAACACCTATTTCCTCATGGGCGGGCTGATGGCCGTCTGTGCGCTGGCCACGGTGCTGGCTCCCGAGCCGGAGGTGGTGGCGGCGGCGCCCCGTTCCCTGGCCGTGGCCGTGGTCGAGCCGCTGGCGGAGTTCTTCCGGCGTCGCGGGGCCATCACGATTCTGCTGCTGATCGTGCTCTACAAGCTTGGCGATGCGTTTGCCGGAGCGCTGTCCACTACCTTCCTGCTGCGCGGCGCCGGCTTCACGGGGACCGAAGTCGGAGCGGTGAACAAGGTGTTCGGGCTGGCGGCAACCATCGTCGGAGCCCTGGCGGGGGGAACCATCATGGCGCGCCTGGGGCTGTACCGTTCGCTGATGTGGTTCGGCCTGCTGCAGGCGGTTTCGAATTTCGGTTACTGGCTGTTGGCGGTGACGCCGCCCCATTTGTATTCCATGGCCGGCATCATCATGCTGGAAAACCTGTGCGGCGGCCTGGGCACGGCGGCCTTCGTGGCCCTGCTGATGGCGCTGTGCCGGCAGGAGTTCTCGGCCACGCAGTTCGCATTGTTGTCCGCCTTGTCTGCCGTGGGCCGCACCTACCTGGCGGGCCCGCTGACCCCGCCCCTGGTCGAGGCGCTGGGGTGGCCGGGCTTCTTCGTGATCACCGTCCTGATTGCGGTGCCCGGTCTCGTTCTGCTGTACTTCCGGCGCGAGGAAATCAGGGCGCTGGATTCGGATCGGTGACGGCAGCCGCCGGTTCCGGGTTCCAGGCTACTTCCCACAGGTGCCCGTCCGGGTCCTTGAAGATGCCCGAATAGCCACCCAGCAGCGTGTCATGCGCCGGCTTGACGACCAGGCCACCCGCCTGTGCCGCCTGCTGCAGCACTTCATCGACTTCCGGCCGTTCTGCCACGCAGTGGCTCAGCATGAACTCCGTCATGGCCGGCGATTGAAGCTCGATGCCCGCCTCGTGCGCCAGACTCTCGCGGGGCCACAGGGCCAGGGCCAGTCCAGGCTGCAGTTCGAAAATGGCGGCCGCCCCATATTCGAAGTCGGCCCCGACGATGCCTCGTGTCTTCAAGCCCAGGCCGTCTCGGTAGAAGCGTACCGATTTCTCCAGATTGTCGACGGCCAGCGTGATGATAGAGATATGCGGTTTCATGGTCAGAACTCGTAGTCGTAGTCGATGGTCAGGGGGGCGTGGTCGCTGAATCGCTGTGCTTTGTAGATGGACGCCTCTCGTGCCGCGGCAGCGAGCCCCGGCGTGGCAATCTGATAGTCGATGCGCCAGCCCACATTCTTGGCCCATGCCTGACCGCGGTTGCTCCACCAGGTATACCCGTCGCCGGTGGCTTCCGGGTAGAGGCGGCGGTAGACGTCGACCCAGCCTTGTTCTTCGAACACCCGTGTCAGCCATTCCCTTTCCTCGGGAAGAAAGCCGCTGTTCTTGAGGTTGCCTTTCCAGTTCTTGAGGTCGATCTCGCGGTGCGCGATATTCCAGTCGCCGCAGATGACGACTTCCCGCCCACAGCAGGCCAGCTGTGCCAGGTGGCCGAAGAAGCGTTCCATGAACTCGAATTTGGCGGCTTGCCGGTGGTCGCCGCTGGAGCCGGAAGGCAGGTAGACTGAAATGACGGCGAGCTTGTCGTAGACGAGTTCCAGATAACGCCCTTCGGCGTCGATTTCCGGGACGCCCAGGCCTTCGATGACCTGATTGGGCAGCCTGCGGGCGTAGATGCCCACTCCGCTGTAGCCCTTTTTTTCGGCGTAGTGGAAGTAGCCCTGATACCCCGGCGGGGCAAGCATGGCCTCCGTCATGTTGGCTGCCTGGGCCTTGAGCTCCTGTAGACAGACGAAGTCGGCGTTTTGTTCGGGAAGCCAGTCGAGAAAGCCTTTGGAGACCGCCGAGCGGATGCCATTGAGGTTGGCCGTGATGATGCGCATGTGTTCCTTCGTTGAAATGGACAGTTGAACTTTAACAGCATGGGCGCCACAGGGCGATGCGACAGAAAGCGGGACGGGGCTGCGTGAGACGGTCCGATATGACGGATAATGTCGCTTTTTCGCGTATCAGGCAGATATCATGGCAAACGCAAGCAACCGCGAGGCATTCGTTCGGTTCGCCCTGCAGCAGGGGGTGCTCAGGTTCGGCGAGTTCAAGGTCAAATCGGGGCGCATCAGTCCCTATTTCTTCAATGCCGGGCTCTTCAATACCGGCGCGTCCGTCGGGCGTCTGGCGCAGTTCTACGCCCAGGCGCTGGTCGATTCGGGTGTTGAGTTCGACATGCTGTTCGGGCCCGCCTACAAGGGCATTCCGTTGTCCACGGCCACGGCCATCGAGCTGGCTCGCCACCCACAGATGGCGGGACGAGATGTTCCGTTCGCCTTCAATCGGAAGGAAGCCAAGGACCACGGTGAGGGTGGCATGCTGGTGGGGGCGCCCTTGAAGGGCAAGGTCGTGATCATCGATGACGTGATCACTGCGGGAACCTCGGTGCGGGAGTCGGTGCAGATCATTCGCGATGCGGGCGCCGAGCCTGCTGCTGTGCTGATCGCATTGGACCGCATGGAGCGTGCGGGCCCCGATGACGCCCTTTCACCCCATTCCGCTGTACAGGATGTCCAGCTGACCCACGGCATGCCGGTGGTCAGCATTGCGTCCCTGGAGGACATCATGTCGGTGCTGGAGGGCGATGCGGGCCTCGCCGCGCACCGCGAGGCCGTTCAAGCCTACCGGACGCGCTACGGGGTGTGATTCCGTAGCTTGCCGGGCTGACGCGGGCCCGGCAACCCGGCGGGGTCAGGCGTCCAGCTTTTCCTTGAGCAGCTGGTTCACTTGCTGGGGGTTGGCCTTGCCCTTGGCGGCCTTCATGACCTGACCCACCAGGGAGTTGAAGGCTTTTTGACGGCCGGCGCGGTATTCCTCGACAATGGCCGGGTTCGCGGCCAGCACTTCGTCGATCATGGCACTGATGGCGCCGGTGTCGCTGATCTGCTTGAGGCCGCGTGCCTCGATGATGGCGTCCGGGTTGCCGCCTTCTTCGCCAGCCCACATGGCGGCGAAGACGTCGCGCGCAATTTTGTTGGAGATCGTGCCGTCGATGATGCGCTGGATCAGGGCGGCCAGGCGCTCGGGGCTCACCGGGCAGTCGGCCAGCTCCCGCTCTTCGCGGTTCAGCGTGGCCGCCAGCTCGCCGAGGATCCAGTTGGCGCCCAGTTTGGCCTGACCTTCCGGCAGGGCCGCCGCGACTTTCTCGAAGTAATCGGAGGTGGCGCGGTCCATGGTGAGCTGGGCGGCGTCATAGGCCGTGAGGCCCAGTTCCTCTTCGAAGCGCTGGCGCTTTTGCGAAGGCAGTTCGGGCATGGTGGCACGCACGCGCTCGATCCATTCCTGCGAGACGACCAGCGGGGGCAGGTCGGGGTCGGGGAAATAGCGGTAGTCGTGCGCGTCTTCCTTGCTGCGCATGCTGCGGGTCTCGTCGCGGTCCGCGTCGTACAGACGCGTTTCCTGGACGATGCTGCCGCCGTCTTCAATGCATTCGATCTGGCGGCGTGCTTCATAAAGAATGGCGCGCTCCAGAAAACGGAAAGAGTTCACGTTCTTGATTTCGCAGCGGGTGCCGAACTCGGCCTGGCCGCGCCGTCGCACGGACACGTTGGCGTCGACCCGGAACGAGCCTTCCTGCATGTTGCCGTCGCAGATGCCCAGCCACACCACCAGGCTGTGCAGGGCGCGCGCATAGGCCACGGCTTCGGCTGCAGAACGCAGTTCGGGCTCGGTGACGATTTCCAGCAGCGGCGTGCCGGCACGGTTCAGGTCGATGCCGGTGGACGATTCGCCGTGCGGGCCGGTGAAGTTCTCATGCAGCGACTTGCCGGCGTCTTCTTCCAGGTGGGCGCGCGTCAGATTGACGACCTTCTCTTCGTCGCCGACGAAGAAACGCAGCGAGCCGCCCTGCACGATCGGGATCTCGAGCTGGCTGATCTGGTAGTTCTTGGGCAGGTCGGGGTAGAAGTAGTTCTTGCGCTCGAACTTGGAGAGCGGCGCAATATGGGCCCCGACCGCCAGGCCGAAACGGATGGCGCGCTCGACGGCCCCCCGGTTCATGACCGGAAGGGTGCCGGGCAACGCCAGGTCGACGATGTTGGCCTGCGTATTGGGCGCGGCACCGAAGCGGGTGCTGCTGCTAGAAAAGATCTTGGATTCGGTGGAAAGCTGAACGTGCGTTTCCAGGCCGATGACGATTTCCCAATCCATTATTGCTGTCCTGGAGTACGTTGATGCCAGTCGGTGGCCTGCTGGAAGCAGTCAGCGATCGCGAGCAATTCGCCTTCCGCGAAGTAGTTGCCGATGATCTGCAGCCCGATGGGTAGCTTGGGCTCGGCACTGAAACCGCAGGGAACGGACATGGCGGGCAGGCCGGCCAGGTTGACGCTCAGCGTGTAGACATCGGCCAGCCAGTCGGCGATCGGGTCTTCGCGATTGTCGCCGATCTGACGGGCCACCGAGGGCGCGACCGGCCCCATGATGACGTCGCAGTGTTCGGCGAAGGCCTTCTGGAAGTCGTCGGTGATCATGCGGCGGACGCGTTGGGCCTGCAGGTAGTAGGCGTCGTAGTAGCCATGGCACAGCACATAGGTGCCGGCCAGAATGCGCCGGCGCACTTCCGGCCCGAACCCCTCGAAGCGGGAACGACTGGTCATTTCCTCGAGGTCGGAATATTCGGCAGCGCGATGGCCGTACCGGACGCCATCGAAGCGCGACAGGTTGGTGGACGCTTCGGCCGGGGCGATCACGTAATAGGACGGGATGGAGAGCTCGGTGCGCGGCAGGGAGATGTCCACGCGGATGGCGCCGAGGGATTCGAAGGTCTGGAGCGCCTGTTCCACCGCCTGGGCGACGTCGGCCGACAGCCCGTCATTGAAGTATTCACGGGGAACGCCGATGCGCAGGCCCTCGAGCGGACGCTCGCCCTTCTGCTGCTGGCGGGCCAGGGCGGCCTCGAAGCGCGAACGCACGCGTGCGCCGCCATTGATTTCACCGTTGCAGCTTTCCAGGCTGGTGGAATCCATGGGGTCGAAGCCGACCATGGCTTCCAGCAGTTCCAGCAGATCGCGCGCGTTGCGCGCGATCGGGCCGGCCTGATCGAGACTGGAGCCGTAGGCGATCATGCCGAAACGGGAAACCGTGCCGTAGGTCGGCTTGATGCCTGAAGCGCCGCAGAACGCGGAAGGCTGACGGATGGAGCCGCCGGTGTCGGTGCCGGTGGAGGCCATCAGCAGGCCGGCGGCCACGGCAGCGGCCGAGCCCCCCGAGGAGCCACCCGGAATGCGGTTGGGGTCCCAGGGGTTATGCACCTGGCCGAAGAAGGAGGTTTCGTTGCCCGACCCCATGGCGAATTCGTCGCAGTTGAGCTTGCCCAGGGACACGGCGCCGGCATCCGCCAGGCGGCTGACCACGGTGGCATCGAAGGGGCTGACGTAGTTTTCCAGCATGCGGCTGCAGGCCGTGGTGCGCCACCCGCGCGTGACGAAGACGTCTTTATGGCCGATGGGAATCCCCGCCAGGGGGCCGGCGTTGCCGGCTTTCAGTGCGGCGTCGGCACGTGCGGCTTGCGCCAACGTGAGTTCGGGGTCGACATGAACGAAGGCATTCAGCGAGGATTCGCTGATGGCGTCCAGCGCACTGCGAGCCAGTTCGGTGGCGCTCAGTTTGCCCGAGCGCAGGGCGTCTCGCACAGCCTGGATGCTGCTGAATTGGGTGTGTAGGGGTTGTTTTGCCATGCTTTACTCGATGACCGTGGGCACCAGAAAGAGGCCTTCGGCCTGGGCGGGCGCGTTCGCCATGAGTTCGGCGCGCTCGCTTTCCGTGAGAGTGGGCGCCGCGACGTCATCGCGCAGGCGCAGCTGAATGTCCTGGTGGGCCGACAGGGGGTGCGCCATGGGCTCGACCCCCTGGGTGTCCACCGCCTGCAGACGGGCCATCAGACCGAGGATGTCGTTCAGTTCCTTTTGGGTCTGGGCGGTCTCTTCGGGCGAAAGTTCGATGCGCGCCAAGCGGGCGATGCGCATCACGTCTTGCTCGGAAATTGCCATGAGAGTGTGGACCGGTAGCGTGGGGAAAAAGGATTGTTACGGCGTTATCGAAGGGTTACTGATGGCCGTTATTCGATGCTATCAAACATCGATTATAAGTTATCATTCCTTGTTTGATCGGATAGTCCGGCCCCGCTGCTGGCGGCCCATGACGCGCGGGAGCACGTTTCTGCCCGGACACACCGAGTTCTCCACATACAAGTCCCAGACCCCATGTTCGGATTCCTCCGCAGTTATTTTTCCAGCGATATGGCGATCGACCTCGGTACCGCCAACACCCTGATTTATGTTCGGGGCAAGGGTATCGTGCTCGACGAGCCATCGGTGGTTGCCATCCGCCAGGAAGGCGGTCCCGGCGGCAAGCAGATCATTCAGGCAGTTGGCCGCGAGGCCAAGCAAATGCTGGGCCGCGTACCAGGCAATATAGAAGCCATTCGGCCCATGAAGGACGGTGTCATCGCCGACTTCACGGTGACCGAGCAAATGCTCAAGCAGTTCATTCGCATGGTGCATCCGCGCAGTATGTTCGCGCCCAGCCCGCGCATCATCATTTGCGTGCCCTGCGGTTCGACCCAGGTCGAGCGTCGCGCCATCCGCGAATCGGCTCTGGGTGCGGGCGCCAGTCAGGTTTACCTGATCGAAGAACCCATGGCCGCCGCCATCGGTGCCGGGCTCGCGGTGTCGGATGCCAGCGGCTCGATGGTCGTGGACATCGGCGGGGGCACCACGGAAGTGGCCATCATCTCGCTCGGCGGCATGGTCTACAAGGGTTCCGTACGGGTGGGCGGCGACAAGTTCGACGAAGCCATCATCAATTACATCCGTCGCAACTACGGCATGCTGATCGGTGAACCGACGGCCGAGCTCATCAAGAAAGAAATCGGTTCGGCCTTCCCGGGTTCCGAAATCAAGGAACTCGAGGTCAAGGGGCGCAACCTTTCCGAGGGCGTGCCGCGCAGCTTCACGGTTTCCTCCAACGAAATCCTCGAATCTCTCACCGATCCTCTCAACCAGATCGTCTCTGCGGTCAAGACCGGCCTCGAACAGACGCCGCCCGAGCTGGGCGCCGACATCACCGACAAGGGCATTGCCCTGACGGGCGGCGGTGCACTGCTGCGCGACCTGGATCGTCTGCTGCAGGAAGAAACCGGGCTGCCGGTGGTCGTCGCCGAAGATCCGCTCACGTGTGTGGTGCGTGGTTGCGGCGAAGCGCTCGAGCATCTCGAGAAGCTCGGCAGCGTCTTCATTTACGATTGATTTCGGTATTGCACTGACCCGCGTGCGGTCCGGCGCGGGGCGGTTTCAACATACTCATGCAGGAAAACGGCTCGCTGAAGTTGTTCAGGCACGGTCCACCAGCCGAAGTTCGGCTGTTTGCGCTGGCTTTCCTTTCGCTCGCCTTGCTGCTGGTTGATGCCCGCTGGTCCACGCTCGAGCCCGTGCGCCAGGGCATTTCGGTTCTGCTCTATCCCTTCCAGCGTATCATGCTGGCCCCACGCGATGGGGTGGAGCGCGTGAAGGGCTGGATCGATGCGGCCAACGAAATGCGCATTGAGAAGGAAGCCCTGCAGCGACAGCGCATCGAACTGGCCCAGATGGCCACGCATGCGGCTCAGCTTGCGGCCGAAAATGACCAGCTCAGGCGCCTGCTGAATGTGCCGGGCACGGTCACCCAGCCGGCCATTGCAGTGGAAGTGCTCTTTGAGCCCACCAGTGCCTTCAATCACCACCTGGTCTTCAACAAGGGAAGTTCCAGCGGCATCCAGCCGGGCATGCCGGTCATTGACGAGGGTGGCGTGGTCGGCCAGATCGTTCGTGTGACCCCATTCACCTCCGAGGCCGCGCTGATCACCGACGACAAACTCTCCATTCCCGTGCAGATCCTGCGCAATGGCCTGCGCCTGATTGCCTTTGGCGGGGGCGCGGACGGCAAGATGGAGGTGCGGTATCTCACGGCGGGCGCCGACATCGAGCCAGGCGACGAGCTCGTCACCAGCGGCATCGGCGGCCTGTTCCCGGCCGGCCTGTCGGTGGCGCGCATCGACAGCGTGCACCGCGATTCCGCCACCGGCTTTGCGATGGCGCTGGCTTCGCCGCTGGCCCACCCGGAGCGGCATCGTCATTTCTTGGTGCTGCAGGTCGATGTCGAAGCGGCCCGACGGCACCGTGAGGCGCTCAACGGCACCGCGGGGGACCTGCGCTGATGGCCCGCCGAGTCAAGGTCGAGGTCTCGCGCAAAGGCGCCGGGCTGTCTTCGCTGGAGCCCATCGATGCGGCCCCCTTCCGCCTGGCGGCCAATCCGGGGTTCATCTGGCTCACCGTGGTTCTGGTCTGGCTGTTTTCGCTGCTTCCCTGGCGGGTATGGCAGCCGGCACCCGACCTGCTGCTGCTCGTCATCGCATATTGGTGCCTGAACGAGCCGCGCCGCATGGGCATGGGCACCGCCTTCTGTTTCGGCATTCTGATGGATGTGCATGACGGCAGTCTGCTTGGCGTGCACGCGCTCACCTATACCCTGGCCGCCTACGGCACCCTGGTACTGTCGCGGCGGCTGCAGCGCTTCAATTCGGTGGTTCAGTGCCTGCATGTGCTGCCCATCTTCGTCATTGCCAAATCGGCCAGCCGCCTCATCGAGGGCTGGCTGGCGGGCGAATGGCTGGGGTGGAACTGGCTCTGGTCCGCCTTCCTCATGGCGCTGTTGTGGCCATTGGTCGATGTGCTGTTGCAGATGCCGCAGCGTCGCCATGAGGAAGGCGACGGCGGCGCGGTCTGAGGGCGGCGCCAGGCATGTTCGAATTCAAGAAGACTTCGCAGATCCAACGCAAGCGCATGCTGGTGCGCGTCTGGGTGGCCGGTCTTTTTGCGCTGTTGTGCTTCTGTCTGCTGGGGGCACGTCTGTGGCACCTGCAGGTGGTCCGCCATGACAGCCTGTCGGCCCGGGCCGAGCAGAACCGGATCACCGTGGTACCCATTCCCCCGCGGCGCGGCGAGATCGTCGACCGAAATGGCATTGTCCTGGCCAGCAATCATCGAGACTACACCCTGTCGGTCGTGCCGGCCCGTGTGCAGGGCGACATCGAGGCCATACTGGACGAAATCAGCGAACTCATTGAGTTGAGCCCCCGCGACCGGCGCCGCTTTCTCAAGAATGTCAGCCAGAATGGCCGCTATACGGAAATCCTGCTGCGCAACAACCTGACGGAAGACGAAGCCTACTGGTTTGCCGCCCATGCCTGGCGCTTCCCCGGCGTGGAACTGCATGCGCGCTGGGTGCGAGAGTACCCCCATGGGGAGACGGCCGCTCACGTGCTCGGCTATGTGGGCCGCATTTCCGAAGCCGACCTGCAGCGGCTGGAAGAGGAAGGCAATATCGGTAACTACCGGGGCACCCAGGTCATCGGCAAGAAGGGCATCGAAAGCACCTGGGAAGAGGTGCTGCACGGACGCACGGGCGTGGAAGAAGTCGAAGTGACGGCCTCGGGGCGCCCGGTACGCACGCTCAGCCGCATTGACCCGGTGCCCGGCGCCAATCTGCGTCTGTCCCTCGACATCCATCTGCAGAAAGTGGCCGAGGCCGAGTTCGCCGGCCGCCGTGGCGCCATGGTGGCCATTCATCCCCCAACGGGAGAGGTCCTGGCCTTCGTTTCCGCCCCTTCTTTCGACCCCAACCTGTTTGTAGACGGCATTGACGTCGAGAACTGGAAGCGGCTCAATGAATCACCGGACCATCCGCTCGTGAACCGGCCGCTGACGGGCACTTATCCCATCGGTTCGACCTACAAGCCCTTTGTCGCCCTGGCGGCGCTGGAATTGGGCAAGCGCAGCGCCAAGGAACGCATTCACGACCCCGGCTACTTCGAGTTCGGCGGGCAACGTTTCCGCAATGCAGGCGGCGCGGCCTATGGTCCCACTGACATGCATCGCGCCATCGTGGTGTCTTCGGATACCTATTTCTTCTCCCTGGGGCCGGAAATTGGCGTGAATGCGCTGCATGATTTCTCCAAGCAATTCGGGTTCGGCCAGCGAACCGGCATCGACCTGGACGGCGAGCGCCGCGGGGTGCTGCCTTCGACGGAATGGAAGCGCAACGCCTACAAGAAGCCCTCGCAGCAGCGCTGGTATGCGGGCGAGACGGTCTCCGTGGCGGTGGGCCAGGGTTACAACGCCTTCACCCTGCTGCAACTGGCGCAGGCCACGGCGGTGCTGGCCAACAATGGGGTGTACATGCGCCCCCACCTGGTGGATGAGATTCATTGGCCACGCAATGGGAACATCGAGAAAACCGTTACGGAGCCTTCGCATGTCATACCTCTCAAACCCGAGAATCTGGCCGTGATCCGCGATGCCATGGTGGATGTCGTGCGCAAGGGCACGGCCCGTCGCGTCTTCAGGGACGCCGCTTATCAGGCGGCCGGCAAAACGGGCACCGCCCAGGTCTACAGTCTGCGGGGGGCGCGTTATGACGCCGACGCCGTCGACGAGCGCCTGCGCGACCACTCCCTGTTCATGGCCTACGCGCCCGTGGAGAGTCCGCAGATTGCGGTGGCCATCATTGTGGAGAACGGGGGCTGGGGCACGACGGCGG
This sequence comes from Alcaligenaceae bacterium, assembly GCA_029263615.1. Lineage (GTDB taxonomy): Bacteria > Pseudomonadota > Gammaproteobacteria > Burkholderiales > Burkholderiaceae_B > Yanghanlia. Next base: position 28,026 of record JAJUFT010000012.1, read on the forward strand.
CCGCTCCCATTGCCCGCAAGGTCTTTGATTACTGGCTGGATCCGCAACGCATAGAAGCGCGCGCGGCGGCCCGGGCTACGATCGCTCAGGAAACGGTCGCCGAGGCCGAGGAACTGGAAGAAGGAGCGCAGGGCGAGTCGCCGGATGCCATGGTGCCGCCGGAGCATCTGCCGCCTTCCGCGCCCGAGGAAGAGACGCCTGTGCGCGTGCCCGCCGGGCCGCAGCCTTCCTTGCGCATCCAGCTCAGGAGCGTCGAATGAAACGGGTGGCCCATCAGGGGGTTCGCATCCTCACGGCCTTTGACTGGCCCTTGCTCGCACTGCTGATCATCATGGCGGTGCTGGGCCTGACCATCATGCATTCTGCGGTGGGCGGTACCGACTGGCGTTTTGCTGAGCAGGCGCGCAACTTCGCGGTGGCCTTCGTGGCCATGTGGATCGCTGCCGCCCTGCCGCCGCCCCTGCTCATGCGGCTTTCCCCTTACGTCTACGTGGTGGGGGTGATTCTTCTGCTGGGCGTCGAATTTTTCGGTGAGACCAGCAAGGGCGCGACACGCTGGCTCGACCTCGGCTTCGTGCGCATCCAGCCCTCCGAGATGCTCAAGATCTCCGTGCCCATGATGCTGGCCTGGTATTTTCACAAGAACAAGGGCAGCCTGCGCCTGCGCGATTTCCTGGTGGCGTCGCTGCTGCTGGTCATCCCCTTCATCCTGATCGTGCGTCAGCCCGACCTGGGGACGGCGTTACTGGTGTTCGCGAGCGGCTTTTTCGTGATCTACTTCGGCGGTCTGTCTTTCCGTCTGCTGATTCCTCTGTTCGTGGGCGGCGCCGTGCTGATCAGCGGGGTCATCTATTACGAAGAGGAAATCTGCCAGCCGGATGTGGATTGGGTGGTGCTGCACGATTACCAGAAACACCGCGTCTGCACCCTGCTGGACCCCACCTCCGACCCCTTGGGCAAGGGCTTTCACACCATTCAGTCGATGATCGCCATCGGCTCGGGCGGCATCTATGGAAAAGGCTACCTCAAGGGAACCCAGGCGCATCTGGATTTCATCCCGGAACGCACCACCGACTTCATCTTCGCGGTCTATGCGGAGGAATTCGGACTCTACGGCGGCATCATGATGCTGGTGCTGTATGGCATGCTGGTGATGCGCGGGCTGCACATTGCGCTGCAGGCACGCACCCAGTACGGGCGCTTGTTGGGGGGCGCCATGTCCATGATGTTCTTCACCTATGTGTTCGTGAACATCGGCATGGTGACCGGCATTCTGCCGGTAGTCGGCGTGCCGCTGCCCTTCCTCAGCTACGGGGGCACGGCCTTGCTGACACTGGGCGTGGCAGGCGGCCTCTTGATGAGCATCAGCCGCTATCGGCCGCCCCGCAATCAGGAATAGTCGGGAACCCTCAGGCCGGCGGCAGGGACTCGAGCAGGGCTTTCACCGGCGCGGGGGTGGCCGTGTCGGCCAGCAGTTCGAAGGGGATCCATCGCTCGCCGGGCCGTGTTTCCGTATCCAGGCTCGACGCTTCCAGCATCCAGGGTTCGATGTGCAGGCGAAAGTGTGTGAATGTGTGCACGAAACTGGCCATGCGGCCTTTTTCGGCGTGTGCCACGCCGCGCGCCTGGCAGTCCGAAACCAAGGCCTCACGGCTGTCATAGCGGGGCAGGCTCCATAAGCCGCCCCACAAACCGTTTTCGGGCTGCTTCTCCAGCAGCACATGCCCGTGACCGTGCAGCAGCAGCATGGCGCAATGGCGCTCGGGCACGACGCGTTTGGGTCGCGGTTCCGGCAGGACCTGTTGCAGCCCATGCAGGCGGGCGTGGCAGTCGGAGGCCAGCGGGCAGGCGGCACACTGCGGCTTGCCGCGCGTACAGACCTGTGCGCCCAGGTCCATCAGCCCCTGGGTGTAGACCCCCATGTCGAGCGGCGCGGATGCCTGTTCGACGGCCTGTTCTGCGAGAGCCCAAAGTTGCTGTTCGACTGCCCGCAGTCCCGGGAAGCCGTGAATGCCGAAGTAGCGGGTGAATACGCGCCGGACATTGCCATCCATGATCGGCGAACGCTCGCCCCAGCAGAAGGCAGCGATGGCCGCCGCGGTGGAGCGGCCGATGCCGGGCAGGGTGGCGATGGCTTCCGACGTGGTGGGGAAACGGCCGTCGTGCTCGGCCACGACGACCTGGGCACACCGATGCAGGTTGCGCGCCCGGGCGTAGTACCCCAGGCCGGCCCAGTGAGCCATGACCTCTTCCTGTGCAGCCCGAGCCAGTGTGGTGATGTCCGGAAAACGCGCCAGAAAGCGCTCGTAGTAGGGAATGACAGTGCTGACCTGCGTTTGCTGCAGCATGATCTCCGACAGCCAGACCCGATAGGGATCGCGGGTTCCCTGCCAGGGCAGATGGTGGCGGCCATGCTGGCGCTGCCAGTCGCAGACCCGTTGGGCGAAATCATGCAGTCGGGGGGAAGCAGGCATGCCTAGAAATGAGTGTTTCGGTAGACGGACCAGCGGGCCGAGAGCGAGCCGAGAATGGCCACCACGACGCCGGCCAGCAGCAGGCTGAACCCGTCGGGCAGGCGCAGCGCGAGTTCGGTTCCATAACTGCTGGCAAGCCGGTTGATGGCCGTGCCCAGCGGCTGCAGGGCCCCCCAGGCGATGGCGACGGCCAGGGCGGAAGAGAGCAGGCCGGTGAGGGCGCCCAGGTAAAGGAAAGGGCGGCGCCCAAAGCTTTCTGTGGCTCCCACCAGGCGGGCAATGGCGATTTCCTCGCGCTGCGTCAACGCCTGCAGGCGCACGGTATTGAACACGGTGGCCAGCACCACCACCGCGACGCCCATGGCCAGCATCCACAAACCCATGCGCAGGAAGTCCAGCATGGCCTGCAGACGCTGCACCCAGGCGCTGTCGACCTGAACCATGTCCACGCCTTTCAGTTCCCGCCATTCCCGGCTCAGCCGGTCGGTGGTCTGAGCGATGTCGGGGTGCTGATGCAGCGTCACGACGATGGCGTCGGGTAACGGGTTGTCCGGCAGGACGGCCAGGGCATCGGACCACGCCGGCCGGGCGCGCAGCTGGGCAAGCGCCTGATCGCGGGTGATGACTTCCACCGATTCGATCTCGTCAGGGTGGCGCTGCTGGAGTTCCGTGCCGAGTGTCTGCGCGGTGCCGGCGGCCGCGGAGCGCTCGAGATAGAGCGTGACTTCCGCCGAAACGGGCAATTGGCTGACGACGGGCCTGGCAGTATCCAGGACCGCGGCCACCACAATGGGGACCGCCAGGCTCAGACTGATGACCAGGATGTTGCACAGCGAAGAAAACGGCTGATGAAGCAGCCGTCTCAGGGCGACAGCCAGGGCGTAGCGGTGTTGGTTCAGCCAGCGTGTCATCAGACCCCCGGCATGTCGGTGAAGCGACCCGCCTCGATGCGCATGGTGCGCCGGGCATAATCGGCCATCAGGCTGAGGTCGTGCGATGCGATCAGGGTGGTCACCCCGACCCGGTTGAAATCGCGAAAGACGTCCATGATGCGGCGCGCGCTTTCTTCGTCGAGGTTGGCGGTGGGTTCGTCGGCAATGAGAATGGAGGGGCGGTTGACGATGGCGCGGGCGATTGCCAGGCGCTGCTGTTCGCCGCCGGACATTTCAATGGGATTGAGGTCTTCCTTGCCCGCAAGCCCGACCTTTTCCATGGCGGCTCGGGCCCGCGACAACGATTGCGCAGGGCTGTGCCCGGTCACCGCCAGGGGAAGCAGTACGTTCTGGATGGCGCTGCGGTCGTACAGCAGGTGGGTGTCCTGAAGAATGACGCCGACCGCGCGACGCAGGTAGGGCCGGGCACGCGCCGGCATGCGGTCGCTGCGATGGCCGTTGATCAGCGTCGCGCCGCGGCTGGGCGGTTCGAGCCCGCCGATCAGTTTCAGCAGGGTGGATTTCCCCGCACCCGAAGGGCCGGAGACGAAGACGAACTCGCCCGGTTCGATACGGAAATTGACGTCCGCCAGGATATTGCGGCCGCGCCCGTAGGACTTGAATACGTGCTGGAATTCGATCATCGGAAACGTGCGGGCCGCGGGGCGCGGCCTTCGTTACGCAAGGCCCTCAAGGGATATCCCCCATGTTACGTCCGGTAAACGAGCGGCTACATTCTTGAGGCCGTGGATGCTCATTGTATGCCACGAACTAGCGGTCACAACGACAACCAAGAGGATATTCCATGAAATTCAAAACAGCGTTGGTTATTGGCGCGTCCCTGTTCTGCATGAGCGTCGGCGCCCATGCAGGCGAGACCTTCGACGCGGTCAAGAAGAAGGGTTTCGTGCAGTGTGGCGTGCATACCGGGCTGCCCGGCTTCTCCATCGCAGACAGCCGAGGTGAGTGGAACGGGGTGGACGTCGACATTTGTCGTGCGATTGCCGCCATGGTGTTTGGCGATGCCAGCAAGTACAAGGTCACGTCGGTGACGACGCAGCAGCGCTTCACGGCCCTGCAGTCCGGCGAAATCGATGTGCTGACCCGCAATACCACCGCCACGCTGACGCGCGACACCACCCTGGGCCTGATGAGCACCGGCATCAACTACTACGACAGCCAGGGCATCATGGTGAAGAAGGAACTGGGCGTCAACAGCGCCAAGGAACTCGATAACGCGACGATCTGCGTTCAACCGGGCACCACCACCGAGCTGAACCTCGCCGACTGGTTCCGTTCCAATGGCCTGACCTTCACCCCGGTGGTCATCAACAGCCCCGACGAAGCCATGCGCTCGTACGAAGCCGGCCGTTGCGACGCCTTCACCACCGACAAATCCGGCCTGGCCACGGTGCGGACCACGCTGCCGAATCCCGACGATCACGTGATCCTGCCAGAAGACTTCTCCAAAGAACCCCTGGGCCCCATGGTCCGTCAGGGGGATGACGAGTGGTTCATGGTGGTGCGCTGGGCGCTGAACGCGATGATCGAGGCCGAGGAATACGGCATCACCTCGAAGAACCTCGACGAAATGACCAAGAGCGAGAATCCCAACATCCAGCGCATCCTGGGCGTCACCGGTGAAATGGGCAAGGGTCTGGGTCTGGACAACAAGTGGGCCTACAACATCATCAAGCAGGTGGGCAATTACGGCGAATCGTTCGATCGCAATATCGGTGCCTCGTCGCCGATGAAGCTTGAGCGCGGTCTGAATGCGCTCTGGAAGGATGGCGGCCTCATGTACGGCTGGCCCATCCGCTAACCCCATCTCCGGGGTCTCCGGTCAGCATCAGGTCGCATCTACCGGGGTGCTCCCGCTGACCGGAGCTTTTCGTAGTAAGGGCAGCGGGCCGCCCGCACGGGTCCGCTGCTGCAACGCAATCACCCGGCTTCTGCAGTCGGGTCCGGAATTCCATGACAAAACAGAGCAACTCGACTTCGGCGCCACCCCGCCGGCGGTTTTCCTGGAACGATCCTGCCACCCGTGCCCTGCTTTATCAGGTCATCGTGGTGGGGGTCGTCGGCTTTGTCGTCTGGTACCTCGTGTCCAACACACTGCACAATCTGGCGGTGCGCAACATCTCCACCGGCTTCGGCTTCCTGGGGCGCGAAGCGGGGTTCGCCATTGGTGAATCGCCCGTCGCCTATACCCCAGCCGACACCTACGGTCGGGCCATCTGGGTCGGTCTGTTGAACACCTTGCGTGTGTCGGTGGTGGGCATCGTGCTCGCCACCTTGCTGGGTACGCTGATCGGTATAGCGCGGCTTTCGAAGAACTGGCTGGTATCTGGCGTGGCCAGCGTCTATGTCGAGGTGATGCGCAATATCCCTCTGCTGCTGCAGCTGTTCTTCTGGTATGCCATCATCACCGAGAATATGCCGGGCCCGCGCCAGGCGCTCACGCCGTTGCCCGGCGTGTTCCTGTCCAATCGCGGCTTGAAGCTGCCTTCTCTGGAAGGCGACGCGCTTGACTGGATTCTCGGCGGCCTGGGCCTGGCCATCGTGCTCGTGTTGCTGGTGGCCCACTGGGCTCGCCGGCGGCAGGCGGCCACCGGTCAGATCTTCCCGCTCGCCAGTGTCTCCATCGCGTTGCTGCTGGCACTGCCGCTGGCCGGATGGGTTGCCGGCGGTGCCGAGCTGTCGCTGAACATGCCGGTGCTCAAGGGCTTCAACTTCGTGGGCGGCATCACGCTGTCACCCGAGTTTTCGGCCCTGCTGCTGGGGCTGGTGATCTACACCTCGGCGTTTGTCGCCGAAGTGGTGCGCTCCGGCATTCAGGCCGTGGGCAAGGGGCAATGGGAAGCGGCCAATGCTCTGGGGCTGCCCCGCTCGCGCACCTTGCGGCTGGTCATCCTACCCCAGGCGCTGCGGGTGATCATTCCCCCCATGACCAGTCAGTATCTCAATCTCACGAAGAACAGCTCGCTGGCGGTGGCAATCGGCTACCCGGACATTGTCTCTGTGGTGAACACCACGCTCAACCAGACGGGGCAGGCCATCGAAGGCATCCTGATCATCATGGCCGCCTACCTGACCGTCAGCCTTTCGATCTCGATTTTCATGAACTGGTACAACAAGCGCATTGCGCTGGTGGAGCGCTGATATGAGTGCGATTCCTGCTGCCCCCCAGCTTGCACCGCGTCCGCCCGGCAACAAGGTGGCCTGGCTCAAGGAGAACCTGTTCTCCTCGCCGCTGAACATTCTGCTCACGGTGCTGGTGACATGGCTGCTGGTCATGAGCGTGCCGGCCATGCTCGACTGGCTTTTCTTCGACGCGGACTTCACCTCCGACACTGCCCAGGAATGCCGCAAGGCCGAGGGTGCCTGCTGGGCCTTCATCGCCGAGAAGCATCGGCTGATCCTCTTCGGGGTCTATCCCTACGACGAGCAGTGGCGACCGCTGCTGGCCTCCATCATTCTGGTTGCCGCCCTGGTGTGCAGCGCCATCCGACGGTTCTGGTCGGTCTGGCTGTTCGCGCTCTGGACGGTCGCCCTGATTGCGGTGGCCGTATTGATGTGGGGCGGCGTACTGGGGCTGTCCTACGTCGAGAACGATCGCTGGGGCGGCCTGCCGGTGACGCTCATTCTTTCCACGTTCGGCATTGCCTTTGCTTTTCCTCTGGGGGTGCTACTGGCCTTGGGGCGCCGCTCGAACATGCCGGCCATCAAGTCGCTGTGCATCGTCTATATTGAGCTGATCCGTGGCGTTCCCCTGATCAGTCTGCTGTTCATGTCGTCGGTGATGCTCCCGCTGTTCCTGCCGGAAGGGTTCTCGATCGACAAGCTGCTGCGGGCGCAGATTGCCATCATTCTGTTTGCTGCAGCCTACATCGCAGAAACCGTTCGCGGTGGATTGCAATCCATTCCCAAGGGGCAATATGAAGGCGCGGACTCGCTCGGCCTGACCTACTGGCAGCAGACCCGGCTCATCATTCTGCCGCAGGCGCTGAAAGTCGTCATTCCGCCCCTTGTGGGCATCTTCATCGCGTTGTTCAAAGATACTTCGCTGGTGGTGATCATCGGTATCTTCGACCTGACCCAGGCGGCCAAGGCGGCCATTGCAGATGCGGCCTGGCGCGGGTTCAGCGTGGAGGCCTATGTCTTCATCGCGGTCATCTATTTCATATTCTGTTATGCGATTTCCCGGTACAGTCAGGCGCTCGAGCGCCATCTGGACAAGGGATATCAACGCTGAAGAAGCGGAACAAGGAGTCGAGCATGTCCGAGGCCATCATCCGCCTTGAAAACGTCAACAAGTGGTACGGGCAGTTCCATGTCCTGCGCAATCTCAATCTGAACGTTGCGCCAGGCGAGCGCATCGTCATCTGCGGCCCCTCCGGTTCGGGGAAGTCCACCATGATCCGGTGCATCAACCGGCTTGAAGAACACCAGCAGGGCCGCATCATCGTCGACGGCACGGAATTGACGAACGATCTCAAGCATATCGAGGCCATCCGCCGCGATGTGGGCATGGTGTTCCAGCATTTCAATCTCTTCCCGCATCTGACCGTTATGGAGAATCTGACGCTCGGGCCGATCTGGGTGCTCAAGAAGAGCAAGGCCGAAGCCGAGGCCACTGCCATGAAGTATCTGGAGCGCGTCCGCATTCCGGAACAGGCGGACAAATACCCAGGTCAGCTGTCGGGTGGGCAGCAGCAGCGGGTCGCGATTGCGCGCTCGCTGTGCATGAACCCCAAGATCATGCTGTTTGACGAGCCCACGTCGGCACTTGACCCAGAAATGGTCAAGGAAGTGCTGGATGTCATGGTGAGCCTGGCGGAAGAAAGCGGCATGACCATGCTGTGCGTGACCCATGAAATGGGCTTCGCGCGCAAGGTGGCCGATCGGGTGATCTTCATGGATCAGGGAGAAATCATCGAGGAGAACAGCCCGGACGTGTTCTTCGATTCGCCCCAGCACGAGCGCACGCAGACGTTCCTGAAGCAAATCCTGCATTGAACGAAATTTAACAATCGGGCGTACCCAGTCTTGTTACGATGGTTCTCTGCACTCTTCCGTATCGGACAAGAAGGAGAACATTATGAAGGTTTCAACGCGTATGGCCCGCCTGACGGCGTGCATGGGGGCGGTGGCACTGGCCGCGGGTTGCGCCACGGGTGAGATGGGTCAGGGAGGCCGCACGGCCGTCGGCGCCGGCACCGGTGCTGCGTTGGGTGCCGGTCTGGGGGCCCTGATTGGCGACAGCAGCCGCGCAGCCGCCATTGGCGCCGGGATCGGTGCCGTCGCGGGGGGCATCGTCGGGTACAACTGGTCAGGCGTGAAGAACGATGTCGAACAGTCCGGTGCGAAGAGCCTCGGGGTGGACGTCACGGAAATGCCCGACGGCACCTTGCGCGTCAACATCCCCAGCAGCGTCTCCTTCGATACCGGCAAGTACGACCTGAAGCCCGAGCTGCTTCCCGTGCTCGACAGTGTCGCCCGTGCGCTGGTGCAGCACCCCGAACTGCGCGCCAAGTCCATTGGTCATACCGACAGCACGGGCACCATGCAGGTCAATCAGACCTTGTCCGTGAATCGGGCGAATGCGGTGACCAACTACCTGAAGGCCCGCGGCGTGGATCGCAGCCGCCTGCTGGCCGAAGGCCGTGGTCCGAACAACCCGGTGGCGGACAACTCGACGGCGCAGGGCCGTGCCATGAATCGCCGCGTGGAGCTTTATCTGTACGCCGTGCAGCAGTAAGGGACGGAGGGTCATCCGGCGCGCATGTCCGCCGGTCTGCAGGGAGCCTCGTGCTCCCTGTTTATTTTTCAGGACTGCTCTTCCAGAAGGGCGAGCATGCCGGCCACCGCCTGAGTGAGCACCTCGCGCTTCTGCGCCGACAAGGCCCAGATGCGTGCGGGGTCGATCCCGGGCAGAGGCCAGACCGTGCTGACCATCGGTGCTGGCGGTTCGGCGAACACGCTGGGAGACGACAGTTCCATGGGCCCGGTGTTCATCGCGAGCCAGGCTGGCGACACCTCGAGCACTTCTGCGAGCCGGAAGATGTTCTGGGGGCGGGTCCGGCGGCCGGATTCATAGTTCCCGATGGTTCCTTGGGACACGCCGCAGGCCTGCGCAAGTTCCGCCTGGGAGAGTTTGCGCAAGGTCCGTGCATACCGAAGACGATCGCCGAATGTGTTCACAAACGTGATTGAACCGGCAAGTAGGATCACGTTGGTGATTTACACAATCACGATCGTGATAATTTCGGGGTAAAGTGCATCTGCGTGATGGGCAGCGTGATCCTTGGGTGTGCGGAGGGAAAATGTCTTTCGGGTACTTGCACCTTTTCGATACCGCCAATCATCCCGGCTCGGGTGAATTGCAGACGGCACTGCTGCGGCAAGGGTTGGGCCTGCGCTTGCACTCTGACGTGCAGAACTTGGTCGGCATGCTGCAGCACGCCCGCCGGGCCGAGGAGCCCTCCCTTGTATTGCTTTGCGGTTCATTCGAAGCAAATTGTGAGGCCGCGCGCGCGCTGCGGGTGGTGGTTCCCGCCATTCCCGTGATGGCCGTCTTTTTGCCATTCACGCAGGAACGCGTTCTTGAGGCCATGGCGCAGGGGGTCGTCGCCTGCTGGCCGGCCTCCCTCCGGGCCGATATGCTGGCCTCGGCCCTGCATCGTCTCATGTCGACAATGCCGGGACAGGCTCGGGCGGGCTGGTGCCTCAAAGGGCGAGGGTGGCAACTGGAGTCGCCGCAAGGCATCACGCTGGCGCTCACCTCTGCGGAACGGGCGTTGATGCTGGCCTTGTGCGCGGCGCCAGCCAAACGCCTTGCCCATGCGGCGCTGGTCGGCGTGGTGTCGAACCTCGCTCCAGAGGAATCGGCGCTTCGTCGCCCGAGTGTGTTGGTGAGCCGCCTGCGCCGCAAATTCACGGAAACCGGGCTGGAATTCCCCATCCGTTCGTTGCGCGGGGTGGGCTATGAGCTCTCGGTGGAGCTGTCCCTGCCTGCTGATCTTCCAGAGCCCGTTTCATCGCCAGGCCTGCCGGTCGAAGGCTGAACGCCGCACGGCGGGTGGCCGCGCTTCGTTCAAGAAGCGCGGTTTTGGGCCGGACGCACGACCACCATATTGTCGCGGTGCATCAGTTCGGGGTCGGTCATGTGGCCGAGAATGTCCGCAATGCGGTGACTGGGCTGCCTCAGAATGCGGCGCGTATCGCTGGAAGAGTAGTTGATCAGGCCGCGGGCGAGTTCCTTGCCGTTTTCATCCAGGCACGCCACGACGTCTCCCCGTTCGAAATCCCCGTGGACGGCCGTCACGCCAATCGCCAGCAGGCTCTTGTGGCCTTCCGTCAGTGCCTTGACGGCGCCGCGGTCCAGTGTGATCTTGCCGCGCAGCCGCAGATGGTTGGCCAGCCAGCGCTGGCGGGCCGAGCGTATGGGCAGCATGGCGCGCAGCTCGGTGCCGATGCGTTCCCCCCGCGCGAGCCGTTCCAGGACGTCTCGTTCGCGGCCGCTGGCAATGATGGTGTGGCCGCCGCTATTGGCGGCCCGCTTGGCCGCAAGCACCTTGGTCAGCATGCCCCCCGTGCCGATGTTGCTGCCGGAGCCCCCTGCCATGTCTTCCAGGGCAGGGTCGCCCGCGCGCGCCACCTGGATCAGGGTGGCGGAAGGGTCCTTGCGAGGGTCGGCGGTGTAGAGGCCGCTCTGGTCGGTGAGAATGATCAGGGTCTCGGCCTCGATCAGATTGGTCACCAGGGCACCCAGCGTGTCGTTGTCACCCAGGCGGATTTCGTCGGTCACGACGGTGTCGTTCTCATTGACGATCGGCACCACCCCCAGCCCGAGCAGGGTGTAGAGCGTGCTGCGGGCGTTCAGGTAACGGCGCCGATCGGCCAGGTCTTCGTGGGTGAGGAGAATCTGCGCCGTTCGGATGCCATGGCGGGCAAAAGCCGCTTCATAGCCTTGCACCAGGCCCATCTGGCCCACTGCTGCCGCTGCCTGCAACTCATGCATGGCGCTGGGACGCCTCGGCCAGCCCAGCCGTGCCATCCCTTCCGCAATGGCGCCACTCGACACCAGCACGATCTGACGTTCCTGGGCATGGAGGGTGGCAATCTGCCTGGCCCATTGCTCGACGGCTTCCAGATCGAGCCCTTTCCCTTCATTGGTCACGAGCGAGGAACCGACTTTGATGACGAGACGCCGTGCGTCGACGGTGGCGGGGGGCGTGTTCTTGAGGTCAAGCATTTGAGAAAGCAGATCGGTTGGAGAAACGGGCCGGGCAGTCGGCCCGGCGCGCGATCAGTCTTTGGAAGGGGTGTCGGAGGCGGATTCCTGCGGGGTGAGGCGAGCGGGATCAAAGCGAGGGTCGTCCTCGACGTGGATGCCCTCAAGTTTGTCCTGCTCAATGTTCTCTCGCTGCTTCTCGGCGTCGAGCCAATCCTGCAGGGCCCAGATCAATTCTTGCGTGCCTTCGCCTGTCATGGCGGAAATGCCGAATACGGGACCTTTCCAGTCGAGCAACTCGCACAGACGCGCCTTGGCCCGTTCAGGGTCCTCGACCATGTCCAGCTTGTTCAGGACCAACCAGCGGGGCTTCTCGTACAGCGTGCTGTCATAGCGCCGCAGTTCCTCGATGATGGCTCGTGCATCGATGGCCGCCTGTTCGATGGCGTCGAAGTCGGGATCGGGAGAGGAAACATCGATGATGTGCAGCAGCACCCGGGTGCGGGACAAATGTCGCAGGAACAGATGCCCCAGGCCGGCGCCTTCCGAAGCACCCTCAATGAGGCCGGGAATGTCGGCGATGACGAAGCTGCGGCTGGGTGACGTTCTGACCACGCCCAGATTGGGATGCAGGGTGGTGAAGGGATAGTCGGCGATCTTGGGGCGCGCGTTGGACACCTTGCTGATCAGCGTGGATTTGCCCGCGTTGGGCAGCCCCAGCAGGCCGACATCTGCCAGCACCTTGAGTTCCAGACGCAGACGGCGCTGTTGGCCCTCTTCGCCATAGGTGAATTGCCGTGGCGCGCGGTTGGTGCTTGATTTGAAATGAAGATTCCCCATCCCCCCCTTGCCGCCGGCAGCCAGGGTGAACTTCTGCCCGTGGCGTTCGAAGTCGACCAGTTGTTCGCCGGTATCGGCGTCATAGATCACCGTTCCGACCGGCACCTTGAGCGTGATGTCCGGGCCGGCTGCGCCGTACTGGTCGGACCCCCGGCCATTCTCCCCGTTCTTGGCGCGATGCAGACGGGCGTAGCGGAAGTCGATCAGCGTATTGATGTTGCGGTCGGCGATCGCATAAATGCTGCCGCCCCTGCCGCCGTCACCGCCGTCGGGACCGCCCTTGGGAATGAATTTTTCGCGGCGAAAGCTCGCCGCACCGTTGCCGCCTTTGCCGGCAATGACCTCGATGGTTGCTTCGTCGACGAACTTCATTGGATGTAACCCTTGGATGGAGAAATCAATTCTAATCAAAAACAAAAAGCCTCGCCGTAGGTGGCGAGGCTCATGACAGGAAACCCGGAGCGGGCCGAGACGGCCTGCCGGTTCCCTGCTGGTGCGTTCCGGCCAGAATTCTTATTCGGCGGGAACGACAGACACCGTGCGCTTGCTCAGCGCGCCGCTGATGTGGAACTTGACGTTGCCATCCACCAGCGAATAGAGGGTGTGATCTTTGCCGATGCCGACATTCACACCCGGGTGGAACTGGGTGCCACGCTGGCGCACGATGATGGAGCCAGCAGAAATCTGTTGACCACCATAGACCTTGACGCCCAGGCGTTTTGCCTGTGAGTCGCGGCCGTTCCGCGTAGAGCCGCCGCCCTTTTTCTGTGCCATTGCTTAACTCCTGATGACCGTGGACACATCAAGCCGAAATGGCTTCGATGCGAACTTCGGTGTAGTTCTGACGATGGCCTTGGCGCTTCTGGTAGTGCTTGCGACGGCGCATCTTGAAGATTTTGACCTTGGGATGACGGCCTTGTGCAAGAACAGTAGCCTTGACCACGGCGCCTTCAACGAAAGGCGTGCCGATCTTCA